>DAIRTI010000046.1:0-26664 GCA_036803965.1 Propioniciclava sp. | reverse complement strand
GTGGCGTCCGACCTGGAGTTCAAGGCGGCGCACCGCATCGGCGCGGTCAACTCGATCAACTGGGCCCGCGTGGTGGCGCAGGTCGTCTACTACATCGCGCTCTACCTGCGGGTCACCACCGAGACCGGACAGCGCATGAGCTTCGCGGTGCCCACCGGCAACTTCGGCAACATCCTCGCCGGGCACATCGCCCGCGAGATGGGCGTGCCGATCGACACCCTGATCCTGGCCACCAACGAGAACGACGTCCTCGACGAGTTCTTCCGCACCGGCGTCTACCGCGTCCGGTCGGCCGAGGAAACCTCGGCCACGTCTTCGCCGTCGATGGACATCTCGAAGGCGTCCAACTTCGAGCGCTTCGTGTTCGATCTGCTGGGCCGGGACGCCGACCGCGTCCGCACGCTGTTCGGCGACCAGCTGGGCGAGACCGGTCACTTCGACCTGTCCGGGACGCCCGAGTTCGCCGGTCTTCGCGAGCGGTTCGGCTTCGTCTCCGGGGGGTCCACCCACGCCGACCGGCTGGCGACCATCAGGGAACTGGCGGACGCCCCCGGCGTCCTCGTCGACCCGCACACCGCCGACGGCGTCCACGTCGCGCGGGTGCTGCTGAGTTCCGGCCTGGACGCCGCCCGTCCCGTCGTCTGCCTCGAGACCGCGCTGCCGGTCAAGTTCGCCGAGACGATCGAGGAGGCCCTGGGGCGTCCGGTCGAGGTGCCCGAGAAGTTCCGCGGCCTGGAGGACCAGCCGCGCCGCGTCGTCGATCTCGACAACGACGCGGACGCCCTCAAGGCCCTGATCGTCGACCGGCTGGAGCGCCTGGGGTGAGGCGCGCGCGGTGGTAACGGCCGGGTCTCTTATAGGCAGAAACTTGCACAATCCTCAGGATCGATATAGGCTCTCTATCACGAGTTGTTCGACTCCCAACCACCGAAAGGATCGTCAATGTCGCTGATCAACACCGAGATCAAGCCCTTCGCCACCACCGCCTACAAGGACGGGAAGTTCGTCGACGTCTCCAGCGAGGACGTCGCCGGCAAGTGGGCGATCTTCATGTTCTACCCGGCCGACTTCACCTTCGTCTGCCCGACCGAGTTGGCCGACCTCGCCGACAAGTACGCAGAGCTGCAGAGCATCGGCGTCGAGGTCTTCTCGGTCTCCACCGACACGCACTTCGTGCACAAGGCCTGGCACGACAGCTCGGCCGAGGTCGGCAAGGTGAACTACTACATGCTCGGCGACCCGAGCGGTGAGATCGCCCGCAACTTCGACACGCTGCGTCCGTCCGGCCTCGCCGATCGCTCGACGTTCATCGTCGACGACAAGGGCGTGATCCAGGCCATCGAGACGACCGCCGAGGGCATCGGCCGCAACGCGACCGAACTCGTCCGCAAGGTGAAGGCGGCCCAGTACGTCGCCACGCACCCGGGCGAGGTCTGCCCGGCCAAGTGGGAGCAGGGCGCTGCCACCCTCGCCCCGTCCATCGACCTGGTGGGCCAGATCTGAGTCAGCAGTACCCCGCGGCGGCGGTCGGCCCACGGCCGCCCGCCGCCGCTTCGTCTGTCCCCGCCTCGTCCCGCCGCCTAACCGCCGCCAACGGCGTCCGGGCCCCCGGTCACCCCGCGAACTGTGCAATGTCGTTGAACGGAAAACGGCGAATCTCATTGCACTGATCGCGCGGGTGGAACCCGAAAGGGCCCACCGCCGCCCACGAACCTCACCCGCGCACCGACGCGCCGACCCGAAAGAGCACCCATGGCCATCCTCGACGCCAATCTGACGAACCAACTGACCCAACTCGTCCAACTGATCAAGCAGCCCGTCGTGCTTGCGGCGTCCATCGGCGGTGATCCGGTGTCGGCGCAGCTGCGCGACCTGCTGAACGAGATCGCCGTCCTCGCGCCCGAAAAGATCACGGTCGCCGAGGAGGCCAACGAGCGGACGCCGTCGTTCGCGATCCGCCGCGCCGGCACCGACGTGGAGGTGCGCTTCGCGGGCGTCCCGCTCGGGCACGAGTTCTCCTCGCTCGTGCTGGCGCTGGTCCAGGTCGGCGGTCACCCCGTCAAGGCCGAGCCCGCGCTCATCGAGGCGATCAAGACGCTGCCGCCGCACGAGTTCACGACCTACATGTCGCTGAGCTGCATCAACTGCCCCGGCGTGGTGCAGGCCCTCAACTCGATCGCGATCCTGAACCCCGGCATCAAGCACACCGCCATCGAGGGCGGGGCGTTCCAGGACGAGGTCAAGGAGCGCAACATCCTCGCCGTGCCCACCGTCTACATGGACGGCGCCGAGTGGGCGTCCGGCCGCATGGATCTGGAGGAGATCGTCTCCCGCCTGGACGCCAGCGCCGCCGGCAAGGCCGCCGAGGCCCTGTCCGCCAAGGAGCCGTTCGAGGTGCTGGTCATCGGCGGCGGCCCCGCCGGCACGACCGCCGCGATCTACGCGGCCCGCAAGGGCATCCGCACCGGCCTGGTCGTCGAGCGCTTCGGCGGGCAGGTGCTGGACACCAACGCCATCGAGAACATCCCGTCGATCCTCGAGACCCAGGGCCCCGAGCTCGGCTCCGCCCTGGACGCCCACGTGCACTCCTACGAGATCGACGTCATGAAGAACCAGAAGGCCGCCAGCCTCACCCCCGCGGGCGAGGACGGCCTGATCACCGTCGGCCTCGAGAACGGCGGGCAGCTGAAGAGCCGCACCGTCGTCATCTGCACCGGCGCGCGGTGGCGCACCCTCGGCGTCCCGGGCGAGAACGAGTACCGCAACAAGGGCGTCACCTTCTGCCCGCACTGCGACGGGCCCCTGTTCAAGGGCAAGGACGTCGCGGTCATCGGCGGCGGCAACTCCGGCGTCGAGGCGGCGATCGACCTCGGCGGCGTCGTCAACCACGTGACGGTCGTGGAGTTCCTCGACCAGCTCAAGGCCGACGACATCCTGCTCAAGAAGGCCCGCAGCATGGGCATCGACTTCGTGACGAACGCGGCGACCTCCGCGGTCGTGGGCGACGGCAAGCAGGTCACCGCGCTGCAGTACACCGACCGCGAGAGCCAGGAGACCAAGGAACTGGCGACCGACGCGGTGTTCATCCAGATCGGCCTCGTGCCCAACACCAGCTGGCTGACCTCCAGCGGCATCGAGCTGACCGACCGCATGAAGGAGATCGTCGTGGACGCCAGGGGCGCCACCTCGCTCCCGGGCGTGTTCGCGGCCGGCGACTGCACGACCGTGCCCTACAAGCAGATCGTGATCTCGATGGGCGCCGGCGCCACCGCGTCGCTGGGGGCCTTCGACTACCTGATCCGCGCCACCGCTCCCGCGAGCTAACCCGATGAACCTGCGTGACCTGGAGTACCTGGTGGCCGTGGCGGACGCGCGCAGCTTCCGCCAGGCCGCCGCGCGCTGCGAGGTGTCCCAGCCCACGCTATCCACGCAGATCAAGAAGCTGGAGGCCGAGCTCGGCGTCTCCCTCTTCGACCGCAGCGTCGCCCCGTTCGCCCTCACTCCGGTGGGCGAGCGGGTCGTCGCCCGGGCCCGTGCCGTCCTGGACCAGGTCGGCGAGATCCGCACCGAGGCCGCCCTCGATTCCGACGCCGAGGGCGGCGCCCTGCGCCTGGGGCTCTTCCCGACGCTGGGCCCCTACCTGCTGCCGCATGTCGTCGCCGGCGTCCGGGAGCGCTTCCCGAGCCTGAAGCTGCTCCTCACCGAGGAGAAGTCGGCCGACCTCATGGCGATGCTCGAGTCCGGGCGCCTGGACGCCGTCGCGCTCGCGCTGCCCGTCGCCGGCCCCGGCCTGCACGTCGAGCCGTTGTTCCGCGAGGAGTTCCTGCTGGCGCTCCCGGACGCCCACCCGCTCGCCCACGACGATCGTCCGCTGGCGCCGGGCGACCTGGCCGCGACCGAGCTGCTGTGCCTGGCCGAGGGCCACTGCCTGGGCGACCAGGTCACCGAGTGGCTGCACCAGGTCGGTGGACGCCGCCGCGAGGACTTCCGCGCCACCTCGCTCGAGGCCATGCGCAACATGATCAGCGCGGGCAACGCGGCGTCCCTGCTGCCGGCCCTGACCGTCGTGGCCCCGGTCGCGTCGGCGTCCGGGGTGGCCCTGCGGCGCCTCGCCCGGCCCGCGCCCGCCCGCGACATCGCGCTCGTGTGGCGCACCAGCTCGCCCCAGGCGGGTCTGCTCGCCAAGCTCGCCCCAGCTCTGGTCCCGGTCGACGTGGCTGACGGCCTGGTCACCCCGCTGCTGCGTGCGCAGTCGGCGGCCCGCACGGCCTGAACCGCGCCGCTGATCCTTAAACCGAACTCGCACGGGGGGATTCCGACGCCAGTCGGCCTCCTCGCTCCTTGCGACGGCGTGTCGCGCGTCTGGTGCAGGATTCGCCCCGCGAGCTACCCGATCCAAGCAACCTCGCAGGACACCGCAACGTCTGCACACCCCATCGCGTAGGTACTTCCGTTGGACACCACAACGGAGGACCCATGGACCGACGCCGCTTTCTCGCCCTGACCGGCGCGCTCGGCTTCGGCACCACCCTCTTCGGCGGACTGTGCGGCTGCGCCGCCGCGCCGGGACAGTCGTCCTCGGGCACCGCACAGCTGTCCGACGCGGTCGTGCCGTCCCCGACCTCGGCTGACGCGCTCGCCAGCCCGATCGGTGCATTCGCCGACACGATGGCGGCCCACTTGGCACGCACCACTCGCAACCTGGTCTGGTCGCCGTGGTCGGTGGCGATGGTGCTGGCGATGGTCCGGGGCGGTGCGGCGGGCGCGACGGCGTCCGAGGTCACCTCGGTGCTCGCCGCCGGCGACGACTTCGACGCCCGGCTGGTCGATGGCTGGCAGCGGATGGCGCACGCCCAGGGAGAGCCGCTCCACGCCGCCAACGCCGTCTGGCTGCAGAGCGGGATGGCCTTCAAGCAGCCGTTCCTCGACAAGATGACGGCGCTGGCGGCGTCCCTGAAGACGGCTCCGTTCCGGACGGCTCCCGACCCGGCCGCCGACGAGATCAACGCCTGGGTCGCCGACCACACCGCGGGCAGGGTCACCGAGCTGCTCAAACGCGGGCTGATCAGCGTCGACACGCGGATGGTCCTGGTCAACGCGGTGCACTTCAAGGCCGCCTGGGCCAGCGCGTTCACCGAAGCCGGGGACGCCCCGTTCGCCGCGCCGGCGGGCCCGGTCCAGGTGCCGTTCCTCAGCTCCACCAAGGCCTTCGCCGGCTGGGTCGCCGACGGCTGAACCGCCGCGCAGATCCCCTGCGAGAACGAGGAGTTCGCGCTGACGGTCGCGCTGCCCGACGCCAGGGACGCCAATCCCGCCAGCGTGCCGGCCTCCGTCCTGACCGCGGGACGCCTCTCGCCGGTGCCGAACCACCGGGTCGTGGTCCTGCGGATGCCCACCTGGAAGCTGCGCTACGCCGCCACCCTCAACGAGGCGCTGCAGGCCGCCGGTGTCCGGCTGGCGTTCGTCCCC
This sequence comes from Propioniciclava sp., assembly GCA_036803965.1. Taxonomy (GTDB): domain Bacteria; phylum Actinomycetota; class Actinomycetes; order Propionibacteriales; family Propionibacteriaceae; genus Propioniciclava. The sequence continues at coordinate 21,195 of DAIRTI010000046.1, read as the reverse complement.
GGCGTCGCCGACTTCACCCCCATGACCGACGAGGAACGCCTGTTCCTCCACTACGTGGTCCACCAGGCCGTGATCGACGTCAACGCCAACGGCATCGAGGCGGCCGCGGCCACCGCCGGGATCATGGACCGCGCCTCCGGGATGGTCGGCGAGCCGCTCGCTCAGCCTCGACCGCCCATTCGCCTACGCCCTCGTGCACCAAGCCACCGGTACGCCGGTGTTCATCGGCTCCGTCGCGGACCCGTCAACGGGGACGGCCGCCTGAGGCGGGCCCTGAGGTGCCTTCGGGGCCGCCGTGGATCTGCTCCGCGTCGGCCCCGTCGGCCACCTCGTCGTCACGCGCGGCGGCCCGCCGGATCTCGCGTCCCTGCTCAATCTGCTCGGACGCCTTCGCTTCAGCCTTCTCGGCCTGCCGCGTGTCGCGCGGCGGCAGCTGGATCTGCTCCTCGGCGGCGATGCCGGCCCGCAGCTCGCGGGACCGCTCCAGTTCGGCGTCCAGCTCGGCGCCGAAGAGCAGCGCGAGGTTGACCAGCCACAGCCAGAACAGGAACACGATGACGCCCGCGAGTGCCCCGTAGGTCTTGGTGTAGCTGTTGTTGCCCTGGAACGACAGGTAGAGCCCGAACCCGACCGACACGACAGCGGCGATGACGATCGCGGCGACCGCGCCCAGGCTGATCCAGCGCATCCGCGGCTGGCGCACGTTCGGCGTGAGGTTGTACAGCAGCGCGATCATCACGACGACCACGAGCACGAGCACGGGGATCTTCCCGTAGTCCCAGGCCACCCGGGCCGCGCCGGCGAGCCCGAGCAGGTCGCCGAGGGCGTCCGTGATCGGACCCGAGATCGCGAGGCCGACCAGCACCAGTGCGGCCAACACCAGCAGGACGGCCGTCAGGGCGTACATCTGCAGGTTGAGCTTGATCGCTCCACGCCCCTCGGGCACCTCGTAGATCCGGTTCATCGCGCGTCCGAACGCCTTGATGTAGTTGGACGCCGACCACAGGGCCGTCACCAGGCCGATCAACAGGCCGAGGCCCGGCGCCGGCGCGGACGTCACCGCCTCGATCGCCGGGCCGAGCGCCTCAACCGCCGACGCCGGGATCACCCCCATGCCCGACAGCTGCTCGACCAGCGACGTCACCGCGTCCCCCGACTGCCCGAACAGGCTCAGGATCGCGACCAGCGCCACCAGCGCCGGGAACAGCGAGAGCACGGCGTAGTAGGTCAGGGCTGCGGCCAGGTCGGTCAGACCGTCCTCGCCGAACTCCCGCGCCGTCGAACGCAACGTGTACGCCCAGTCAACCTTCCTCAAAGAGGGCACGACGCTCAGACCGTCCAGGTGTCGGTACCGGTCACCCGTTCCTGAAGCCTCGCCAGCCGTTCGGACGCCGTCGGCATCCGCACCTGCGCGCGCGCCTCGTCGTCGAACACCGGCGCCTCGACCGAGCGGAAGATGCCGACCGGCGCCAGGCTCAGCCCGGCGGTGTCGGTGAGCCGGGCCAGCGCGAAGGCCTGGGACGGGTCAGGGTCGTGCGCGTCATGGACGATCGCCTCCGAGGGGTCCGTCAGCTGCGCGGGGCAGAGGCGTCCGGACGCCGGATCGCGCCGCACACCGCGCACGCCGTCGGCGAACAGCACCGGCTCGCCCTGCCGCAGCCGCAGCAGCGCGGGCGACTTGCCCTTGAGCGCGTCGAAGGTGCCGTCGTTGAAGATCGGGCAGTTCTGGTAGATCTCGACGAACGCCGCACCCCGGTGCCGGGCTGCGGCCTCGAGAACCTCGGCCAGCAGCACCCGGTCCGAGTCGAGGGCCCGCGCCGCGAACGTCGCCCCGGCGCCCAGCGCGAGCTGCATGGGGTCGAACGGGGCGTCCAGCGAGCCGGCCGGGCTGGTCTTGGTGACCTTGCCCTGCTCGGACGTGGGGGAGGGCTGGCCCTTCGTCAGGCTGTAGATGCGGTTGTTGAACAGCAGGATCGTCAGGTTGACGTTGCGCCGCAGCGCGTGGATCAGGTGGTTGCCACCGATCGAGAGCCCGTCGCCGTCGCCGGTGACGACCCAGACCGACAGGTCCGGACGCGCCAGCGCGATGCCCGTCGCCAGCGTCGGCGCCCGGCCGTGCAGCGAGTGGATGCCGTAGGTGTCCATGTAGTAGGGGAACCGCGACGAGCACCCGATGCCCGAGACGATCACCGTGTTCTCACGCGCGATGCCCAGCTCGGCCATTGCCTGCTGGACGATCGAGAGGATCGCGTAGTCGCCGCAGCCCGGGCACCAGCGCACCTCGGCCTCGGATGCGAAGTCCTTGCGTGCCAGCGGCGTCAGCGACAGTGGGACGCCCGCCAGGCCGCTCGTCTGCTCGCTCATGCGTCCTCCTCTGCGTCCAGGATCGTCAGCAGGTCGGCCTCGAGATCCGCGATCGAGATCGGCAGCCCCCGGACGCGCGTGTAGCTCTCGGCGTCCACCAGGAAGCGGGCGCGCAGCAGCAGCGCGAGCTGCCCCGAATTCATCTCGGGCACGATGACGCGCCGGTAGCCCCGCAGCACCTCACCGGTGTTCGCGGGCAGCGGGTTCAGGTGCCGCAGGTGCGCGAACGCGATCCGGCGCCCGGCCATCCGCAGCCGCCGTGCGGTCGCGGCGATCGGGCCCCAGGTCGATCCCCAGCCGACGACCAGCACGGACGCGTCGCCCGTCGGGTCGTCGACGGTCAGGTCGGGCACGCCGATGCCGTCGACCTTGGCGCGCCGCAGGCTCACCATCCGCTCGTGGTTGAGCGGGTCGTAGCTGACCGCGCCGTCCCCGTCCGACTTCTCCAGGCCCCCGATGCGGTGCTGCAGCCCGGGCGTCCCTGGGATCGCCAGCGGACGCGCCCCCGACTCGTCGCGCAGGTACGGCCAGAACTTGCCGTCGGGACCGTTCGGCTCGGTCGCGAAGGCCGGGTCGATCGGCGGCAGCGCGGCCACGTCGGGCACCAGCCAGGGCTCCGCGCCGTTGCCGTTGTAGCCGTCGCTGAGCAGCACCACGGGCGTCCGGTAGGCGATCGCGATGCGGCAGGCCTCGTACGCCGCGTCGAAGCAGTCCGCGGGCGACTTGGCGGCGATGACCGGCAGCGGGGCCTCGCCATGGCGTCCGAACAGCGACAGCAGCAGGTCGGCCTGTTCGGTCTTGGTCGGCAGGCCGGTCGACGGACCCGCCCGCTGCACGTCGACCACGACCAGCGGCAGCTCGAGCATCACGGCCAGCCCGAGCATCTCGGTCTTCAGCGCCATGCCCGGACCGGACGTCGACGTCGCGCCCAGGTGTCCGGCATAGGACGCCCCGAGTGCGGCCCCGATCGCGGCGATCTCGTCCTCGGCCTGGAAGGTCATGACGCCCTGGTCCTTCGCAGAAGCGAGCTCGGCGAGGATGTCGGTCGCCGGAGTGATCGGGTAGGCGCCGAGGAACAGCGGCAGCCCGGCCCGCGCCGCACCGGCCATGAGGCCGAGCGCGATCGCCTTGTTGCCGGTGATCTGCCGGTAGGTGCCGCTGCCGACCTCGGCGGGTGCCACCTCGTAGCGCACCGCGAACGTCTCGGTCGTGTCGCCCAGGTCGTAACCGGCCTTGAAAGCCGCGCGATTGGCGTCCCTCAGCGCAGGCCTGGACGCGAACCGTCGCTCCAGGAACGCCAGCGTCGGCTCGGGGGCGCGGGAGAACAGCCAGGTGACGAGGCCGAGGGCGTACATGTTGCGGGTGCGGGCGGCGTCGGCGCGGGCCAGGCCCAGGTGCGCGACGGACGCCGTGGCGAGCCCGGTCAGGTCGAGGGCGTGGACGTCGTAGTCGTCGAGGCTGCCGTCGGCCAGCGGGTTCGTGGCGTAGTCGACCTTGGCGAGGTGCCGCGGGCTGAACTCGGCGGAGTCGGCGATGATCGTGCCGCCGCGCTTGAGGTCGATCAGGTTGGCGCGCAGGGCCGCGGGGTTCATGGCGACGAGGACGTCCACCTGGTCGCCGGGGGTCTTGATGTCGATGCTGGCGAAGTGCACCTGGAAGCTGGAGACGCCGCCGATCGTGCCCTGCGGCGCGCGGATCTCGGCGGGGTACAGGGGCAGGGTCGCGAAGTCGTTGCCGACGAACACGCTGTCGGAGGTGAAGCGGTCGCCGGTGAGTTGCATGCCGTCGCCGGAATCGCCCGCGAAGCGGATCACCACACGGTCGCGCATGCGGACGTCAGTCACGAAGCACCTCTCTCGAACGAGTCGGTCCCCACGGTAACCGCGGGTTAGCGACAGGTATTCCCGTCCCATTCCGCCGGGGCGGCCCCGCCGGTCGGGTTGGCTGCGGCGCCGCTACGCTGGGGCGAGGTGTCGCGGGCCGCGGCAGCAGCCCAGACCCCCGACGCTCGACCCGGCCCGGACAGGAGGACGAGGTGAGTGAGACGCGCGTGCGGCGACGCACGGCGTCCCGCGCTTCGATCGACCTCGGGCAATTGATCTCGCGCTTCGTCGCCGACATGGTGGCGGCGATCAAGGTCCGCGACGTGCTGATCGGGCTGGCCGGCACGATCCTGCTGGCGCTGGGCTCGCTGACCCCGGCGTACCTGCCGCAGAGCAGCCCCTACTGGGAGCCCGCACGGGCGCTGGGCCTCGACTCGGAGTGGGCCAAGGCGCTCGGCACGGCGATGGTGATCGCGGCCGTCGGGCTGCTCATCGTCGCCTGGCTCCGGCTGAGACCGACGATCTACGTGGGCATCAAGCACTGGGCCGTCCTGTCGTGGTGGTCGCTGCCGCTGCTGGTCGCGCCCCCGATCTTCTCCCACGACGCCTACAGCTACGCGGCGCAGGGCTGGCTGATCCACAACGGCCTGAGCCCCTACGAGGCGTCCCCGTCGTACCTGCCGGGGCCCTTCGCCGACCAGGTCGCCTGGGTGTGGCGCTACACGAGCGCGCCCTACGGCCCGCTGGCCCTGCAGATCTCGCACTGGCTGGTCGAGCTGGCCGGCCTGAACCCCTACTACTCGGCGGTGCTGCACCGGGTGCCGGCGCTGCTGGGGGTGTTCCTGGTCGTGCACTTCCTGCCGCGGGTGGCGGTGCTGATGAACGTCGATCCGCGCAGCGTGGCCTGGTTCTCGACCATCAACCCGTTGCTGGTGATCGACTTCGTCGGCGGTGCGCACAACGACGCGCTCATGCTCGGCTTCGTGGTGCTGGCCCTCTACCTGGCCTACACCGGACGCATGTTCTGGGCGCTCGTCGCCGTCGGCGTCGGGGCCGCCATCAAACAGCCGGCGATCCTGGCGGCCTATCCGGTGGCGGTGATCGGCAGCGGCTGGGCCAGCTGGGAGGTCCGCCACCTGGCCCGCTTCGCGGTGCGGCTGATCTATGCCTTCGCCGTGTCGATCGCGGTGTTCTGCGCGATCTCGGTGGCGACCGGCCTGGGCTTCGGCTGGATCAACGCCGTCACCGTCCCCGGCATGATCCTGACGATGGCGCCGTTCAGCCTGGTGGGCTTCGGCGTCCAGTCGCTGGTCAACCTGATCACGGGCGATCCCGGCGGCCAGCTGATCTGGAAGGCGTCCCAGACGCTCGGCTTCACGCTGTCGGTGGGCCTGGTCGGCTGGCTGGCCGTGCGCATCTCGCGGACGCGTCCGGTCACCTTCCTGTCGTGGTCGTACCTGATCTTCGCCTCGTTCGGCCCGGCGCTGCACCCGTGGTACTTGACCTGGGGCGGCCTGCTGCTGCCCCTTACGAAGCCCAGCCCGCGCGTCTGGCGGGTCGCGGCGGCGGTCGTCCTCGTGCTGCTGGTCTACGACGCCGGCAACCTGGCCTGGCGCAACGATCTGGTCGGCCTGGCCCTGGCCGCATTGGCCGCTGCGGTCGTCGTGCTCTACCGTCGCCACCAGAGGGGGCACCGGCCCCTGGCAGGAGTGGGCGATGAGGGACTCTGACGAGATTCTGTTCGAGATGGCCGACGGCGTCGGGCGCATCACGCTCAACCGCCCCCGGGCCCTCAACGCCCTCACCCAGGGCATGTGCGCCGACATGACCGAGCAGCTCAACGTGTGGGCGTCCGACGACGCGGTCGCCTCCGTCGAGGTGCGCGGCGCGGGGGAGCGGGCGTTCTGCTCGGGCGCGGACGTCCGCTCGATCCGGACGCGCGTCCTCGCCGGCGAGCCGTGGCTGTCGTTCTTCGAGGTCGAGTACACGCTGAATTCCCTCGTCGCGCGGTACCCGAAGCCCTATGTCGCGTTCATGTCGGGCATCGACATGGGCGGCGGGCTTGGCCTGTCGGCGCACGGCTCCCGCCGCGTCGTGGACGCCACCAGCCGCCTCGCCATGCCCGAGACGATCATCGGCTTCACCCCCGACGTCGGCATGGCCTGGCAGCTGTCGCACGCGCCCGGTGAGCTGGGCACGCACGTCGCGCTGACCGGAGCCACCTTCGGCGCCGGGGACGCACTCGCCCTCGGCCTGGCCGACACCTACGACGGGGAGGGCGAGCCCGAGGCGCCGCTGGCCGGGGCGTCCTGGATCGCCGAGTGCTACGCCTCCGACGACCCGGTCGAGATCGCCGGACGCCTCGCCCAGCACCCCCATCCGGACGCCCGCGCCGCCGCTGAGACGCTCGCCCAACGCTGCCCGCTCAGCGTAGGGGTGACGCTCGAGGCGCTGCGCCGGGCGGCGTCCATGACGGGGGTCGACGACGTGCTGGCCCAGGATCTCGTCCTGGTGCGCCACCTCGTCCCCGGGCCCGACTTCGCCGAGGGCGTCCGGGCGCAGCTCGTCGACAAAGACTTCGCCCCGCGCTGGCAGCACGCGAGCCTGGCCGAGGTCAGCCGGGCCGAAGTGCTGGCCTGCTTCGGCGAATAGACCGGACGCCGCCGGCCGGACGCCCCGCTCGCAGAGGCCTAGATCGGGTCCCTCAGCACCGGGCAGCTCATGCAGCGCGGGCCGCCGCGGCCGCGTCCCAGTTCGCCGCCGGGCACCTCGAGCACCTCGACGCCGTGGCCGCGCAGGAACTCCGACGTCGCCACGTTGCGCTCGTAGCCGACGACCACGCCGGGCGCCACGGCGAGCACGTTGCAGGCGTCGTTCCACTGCTCCCGCTCGGCGGTGAGCGCGTCCTGCGGCGGCGTCAGGACGCGGACGGCGTCCAACCCCATCTCGCGCGCGAGGACGCGGTCCATCTCGGATGCCCGGTGCCCGGCCAGCCGCAGGTTCGACCCGCGTCCCGGCCGCAGGATCATCGTCTCGCGCGGCCCGAAGCCGGAGTAGCGCACGAACGAGACGGGGTCGAGCATCGTCATCACGGTGTCCAGGTGCATCTGGGCGCGCCCGTGCGGCATGGCGACGGCGATCACCGAGGACGCCACCCCTCCCGCGAACAGCCGCTGCGCGACCCGCTCGACGCCGACCGCCGAGGTGCGCTCCGAGAGCCCGATGAGCACCGCGCCGTTGCCGATCACCAGCACGTCGCCGCCCTCGAGCGTCGCGGCGCCCTCCTCGGGGCCGTCCGACCACTCGGGGAAGCCAGCGTCCGCGAACCGCGGGTGCCAGCGGTAGATCGCCTCGACGTTGATCGTCTCGCTCATCCGCGCCGGCTTGCGCATCGAGTTGACCGCGACCCCGTCGTAGATCCAGCAGGACGTGTCGCGCGTGAACAGGTGGTTGGGCAACGGAGGCAGCAGGAACGAACTGGGCTGAAGCGTCCGCAGGAACAGCGACGGCGGCTCCTCGATCGCCGCCAGCAGCTCGGCCTTGGTCACCCCGGCCACGAGCACGCGCGCCAGGGCGGCGTCCGAGAGCCCGGAGGCCCACGAGCGCAGGGCGTCCGCCGTGACGGCCCCGAACGAGCGCGGGTCGAGGACGGCGTCCAGGACGTATGCCCGCGCCTCGTCGACCGCCAGCGTCTCGGTGAGGAGGTCGGTCAGGTAGAGCACCTCGGCGCCGTGGGCGGCCAGGGTGCGGGCGAACTCGTCGTGCTCGGTCTGGGCCCGCTGTAGCCACAGCACGTCGTCGAACAGCAGGTCGTCCTTGTTGGTGGGGGTGAGCCGGGTCATCTCGTCACCGGGACGGTGCACGATCACCTGCCGCAGCGCTCCGACCTCCGAGCCGACGTGATACTCCATGGGCCTACTCCGTCCCGCGTCCGCGACGCCGCGTCCATCCTGGCGGGGCTCGGTCCTCAGCCGCAATGGACGCCCTGTCTCGCGTCGATCGGGTCGCCCGATGCCGGTGGCGTCACGCGATCCGAATGCGAATCCAGTCAGCGGCACGGAATCGAGCCGGTGGTGTGACGCCACCGGCAGTTTGCCCTCACGCGTCGTAGTCGACGACCACCGGCGCGTGATCGGACAGCCGCACCGACGAGTGGGCCTCGCGGTCGGTGCCGCCGGCGACTGCGGCCCGCGCGAGGCCGGGGCTCGCGAGCTGGTAGTCGATCCGCCAGCCGACATCGGCGCCGAAGCGGCCGGCGAGCCAGCTCCACCACGAGTACGGACCCTGCGCGTCCGGGTGCAGCGACCGCACGACGTCGATGAGCGTCCGGGGGCCGAGCAACGTGCCGAACCACTCGCGCTCGTCCGGTAGGAAGCCTTCCATCGCCCGCGAGGAGCGCCAGTTCTTCAGGTCGCGCTCGGTGTGGGCGATGTTGAAGTCGCCCATGACCGCGAACTCGCGGCCGGCCCGCGCGGCGTTGCGCCGGGCACGCGTGAGGTAGGCCCGGAACGACCTCATGAACGCGAGCTTGCGGGCGTACTTGGCGGGGTCGGCGTCCGGGCCGGCGTGGGTGGCGCCCTTGGGCAGGTACACCGAGCCGAGCGTCAGCGGCACGTGGCCCGGTAGGTCCAGGTCGATCTCCAGGTAGCGCCCATGGTCGTCGGTCGCCCGGTGTCCGAACCCCACGCGGACTGCCGCCGGCGGCGTCCGGGTGAGGAAGCCGACGCCGTTGCGGCCGGCCAGCACGCCGGAGTGATAGGTCAGGTGGTAGCCGCCGACGGCCTCGGCGGGCACCAGATCGGCGGGGCAGCGCACCTCCTGCAGCGCCACGACGTCGCAGCCGCGCCCGGCCAGCCAGTCGGCGAAGCCGCGCCGGGTCGCCGAGCGGATCCCGTTGACGTTGTGGGTGGCGATGCGCAGCACCCGCCCACTGTAGGGGCCCCTCAGGCCACGCGGCTCAGCGGCGTCCGCCGTCGAGTTCGACCACCTCGGGGTCGCTGCCCGAGCGCTCGTCGCGGTTGAGCGCCGAGATCGCGGCCATCGCCGCGTCGTCCAGCTCGAACCCGAACACGTCGAGGTTCTCGGCCATCCGGTCGCGGTGCGTCGACTTCGGGAACACCACGTCGCCGCGCTGCAGATGCCAGCGCAGCACGATCTGGGACGCCGTCGGTCCCAGTTCGGCGGCCAGGCCGGTCACCACCGGGTCGACCAGGACGCGTCCGCGCGCCAGCGGCGACCAGGCCTCGGTCACGATGCCCAACTCGTCGTGCAGCGCCCGCAGCGGCTCCTGGGTGAGGTAGGGGTTCACCTCGATCTGGTTGACGGCCGGGACGACGCCAGTGGCGTCCACGATCGCCCGTAGGTGCGTCGCGGTGAAGTTCGAGACCCCGATGGCCCGCGCCCGCCCGGACGCCGCCACTTCGACCAGCGTCGCCCAGGTGCGCACGTAGTCGGTGCTGCGGGCCAGCGGCCAGTGGATCAGGTAAAGGTCCACGCTCTCGAGCCCGAGGGCTTCCAGCGAGCGCTCGAAGGCGGCCCGGGCGGCGTCCGGCGCGTGGTAGGGGTTGTCGAGCTTGGTCGTCACGAAGAGTTCGTCGCGCGCCAGACCGGACGCCGCCAGCGCGCGTCCGACACCGGCCTCGTTGCCGTACATGGCGGCGGTGTCGATGTGCCGGTAACCGAGCTCGAGCGCCGTGGAGACCGCACCCTCGGCGTCCGACGGAGCGATCTTGTACGTGCCGAAGCCGAGTTGCGGGATCCGGACGCCGCCGGCCAGCTCGATCGATGGGACGGTCATCGTCGGACTGTAGCAACAGGCCCAGGACGCGCGGCCGGGGTGAGCGCAGGCGCGTTGGGTGCGGGATGCAGCCTCGGGAGCCCGTGAGCCCCTACGGTCTCCTTGTGAGTGAGGACATGTCCGGGGCCGAGGCCCTGCCGCAGACGCAGGACGAGCAGCCAGAATCCGCCACGTTCGAGAGCCTCGGCCTCGACGAGCGTCTGCTGAAGACCCTGCGCGATGTGGGCTACGAGTCGCCGTCGCCGATCCAGGCCGCGACGATCCCAGCGCTGTTGCAGGGGCGCCACGTGGTGGGGCTCGCCCAGACGGGTACCGGCAAGACCGCGGCCTTCGCGCTGCCGATCCTGAACCGGCTGAACCTGAAGCAGAAGTCGCCGCAGGCGCTCGTGCTGGCCCCGACGCGCGAGCTGGCGCTCCAGGTGTGCGAGGCGTTCGAGAAGTACGCCGGACGGCTGACCGGCGTCCGTGTGCTGCCGGTCTACGGCGGCCAGGGCTACGGCGTCCAGCTGAGCGCCCTCGCCCGCGGCGTCCACGTCGTCGTCGGCACTCCGGGCCGCATCATGGACCACCTCGAGAAGGGCACGCTCGACCTGACCCAGCTGCGGTTCCTCGTCCTGGACGAGGCGGACGAGATGCTCAACATGGGCTTCGCGGACGACGTCGAGACCATCCTGGCGGACACGCCCGCCGACAAGCAGGTCGCCCTGTTCTCGGCGACGATGCCGTCGGCGATCCGGCGCCTGTCGGGCAAGTACCTCACCGATCCGATCGAGGTCTCGGTCAAGGGCCGGACAGCCACTGCGCCGAACATCCGGCACCGGTACGTCATGGTCTCCTACCCGCAGAAGGTGGACGCCCTGACGCGCATCCTCGAGGTGGAGAACTTCGAGGGGATGATCGTTTTCGTCCGGACGAAGAACGAGACCGAGACGCTGGCCGAGAAGCTCCGGGCGCGTGGCTTCTCGGCCACGGCGATCAACGGCGACATCGCCCAGAACCAGCGCGAGCGGACCATCACCCAGCTCAAGTCGGGCAAGCTCGACATCCTCGTCGCGACCGACGTCGCGGCCCGAGGACTCGACGTCGACCGGATCAGCCACGTCGTCAACTACGACATCCCCACCGACACCGAGTCCTACGTGCACCGCATCGGCCGGACCGGTCGCGCCGGCCGCAGCGGCGACGCCATCTCGTTCGTGACACCGCGCGAGCGCCACCTGTTGAGGGCGATCGAGCGGGCGACCCGCCAGGAACTGGCCCCGATGGCGATGCCGACGGCCGAGGACATCAACGCGACCCGCCTGAGCCGCTTCGACGATGCGATCACCGAGGCGATGGCCTCCGACGAGATCGAGTTCTTCCGCCAAGTCATCGCTCACTACGTCAACGAGTACGACGTGCCCGAGGCCGACGTGGCGGCCGCCCTGGCGATCGTCCTGCAGGGCGGCGAGCCGATGCTCCTGGAGCCCGAGCCCGAACGTCCCGTCGAGCGGTTCGACGACCGCGACGCCAAACGGACCAAGAAGGCGCGGCGGGAGGGGCGGGACGAGCAGCGGTCCCGGCGCGGCGCCGGTGGCCCGCTGGCCACCTACCGGATCTCCGTCGGTCGGCGCCAGCATGTCGAACCCCGCCAGATCGTCGGCGCCCTCGCGAACGAGGGGGGCCTGAGCCGGCAGGACTTCGGCAAGATCGACATCCGCGCCGACCACTCCCTGGTGGAGTTGCCGGCGAACCTGCCCGAGGCGACCCTGGAGTCGCTGCGCACCACACGGATCTCGGGTCAGCTCATCGAACTGGCCCGGGACACCGGCCGCCCGCGCTCCTCCGGCTACAAGAAGACGAAGAAGAAGGATTGAGTCGGACGCCGCAGGCGTCGGCCGGCGCTCAGCGGTAGTTGACGAACTGGACCGCGAAGTCGAGGTCGGCCTCGCGGACCAGCGCCTGGCACTTCTGCAGGTCGTCGCGGCTCTTGGACGACACGCGCAGCTCGTCGCCCTGGATCTGAGTCTTCACGCCCTTGGGGCCGGTGTCGCGCAGCAGCTTGGCGACCTTCTTGGCGTTGTCCTGGCTGATGCCCTGCTGCAGGGACGCGGTGATCTTCCACACCTTGCCCGACAGCCGTGGCTCGCCGGCGTCCAGCGACTTGAGGTTCACCCCGCGCCGGACCAGCTTGCTCTGGAAGACGTCCAGCACCGCCTTGACCCGCTCCTCACCGCTGGCCTGCATCTCGATGACCTCGCCGGACTTCCTGATCGACGCGTCGGTGCCCTTGAAGTCGAAGCGCTGCGAGACCTCCTTGGCCGCCATGTTGAGGGCGTTGTCGACCTCCATCTGGTCGACCTTGCTCACGATGTCGAAGCTGCTGTCGCCTGCCATGTCACTCCTGATCAGGGATTTGCCCGTCGATTGGGCACCGGGCGCGGGAGTTGGTAGTGTATTCCTCCGCTGGCGGACGCCAGTACGGCAGGTTGCCCGAGTGGCCAAAGGGAGCGGTCTGTAAAACCGTCGGCACAGCCTACGTAGGTTCGAACCCTACACCTGCCACGCATGACCCCTAGTCGGAGGCAACTCCGCCTGGGGGTCTCGTCGTCTCGGACGCGCGTGCCGGCGCTCCTGCGATCCAACCCGGACGCCGCCCCTGCGCCCCTTGTCAAGACGGCAGAATGGGGCCATGACCCCCACCGAGATCGGACTGCTGACGCTGGCTGCCCTGACCTGGGTGGTGGTGGGCGTGGTCAACGTCGTCGCGAAACGCTTCCACCGGGACGAGATCTTCTCCGGCGTCACGCCGGGCGTGGTGCCGCCGAACCCTGCGGACGCCCCACGCGAGCGCGTGGGCGGCACGAGCCAGGAGTACGACGGCGAGGTCGCGGTCGCCTTCTCGCCGCCCAAGGGTCTGCGTCCCGGCCTGGTGGGCACGGTCGTCGACGGCCGTGTCGACTCCCACGACATCACCGGCACGCTGGTCGACCTCGCGGTCCGGGGGCACCTGACGATCGAGGTCCTCCCGGGCGCCGCCGAGCCGAGCGCCGACCGTCGGCCGTACACGCGGCAACAGGAGGCGTCCGACAAACCGGGCAGGGACTGGCTGCTCACCCGCAGCGACCGGCCCGCCTACGACGTCCTGGACCCGACCGAGGAGGCCCTGCTCGACGGGCTGTTCCACGGCGCCCCGGCCGTCCGCATGTCCCAACTGAACACCCAAGCCCTTCAGTCGCTGCGCGAGACCGAGGTGACCTTCTACCGCGAGGCCGTCCAGCGCGGCTGGTACCGCCGCCACCCGCAGCAGCAGGGCGGCGGGGGCTGCTTCGTCATCGGCGCCGGCGCTGTGCTCGCGGCCCTCTTCCTGGCCGTCCGGCACACCTGGCCCGGCACTCTGGCCGCCGTGCTGGTGCTCGGGGCGTCCGTGCTGCTCACACGCGCGCTGCGCGGCCGCACCCCCCGCACGGCCGAGGGCACCGCCGTGCGCATCCAGGCCCTCGGCTTTAAGAAGTACCTGCAGACCGCCGAGGCCGCCCAGTTCAAGTTCGAGGAGGCGGCCGGCATCTTCAGCCGCTACCTGCCCTACGCGATGGTCTTCGGCGTCGCGCAGCACTGGGCGAAGGTCTTCGGCGACGTCGCCCGGCGGGCGCAGGCGTCCGGCTGGAGCGGCGACGGCCTCAGCCCCGACCTCACCTGGTTCGTCGTCCCCGGCGGCCCGCTGGACATCGGCGACCTGCTCTTCTTCGACAGCCTGGACGGCGACCTCGACCTCTTCGGCGCCGCGGACGCCCTCGCCGATCTCGGTGCCGGCGCCGTCGACGGGCTGGGTGACCTCGCCACCGGCGTGGGCGAGTTCATGGGCTCGCTCGACTTCATGGACGCCGCCGGCGACGGCTGTGGCGACGTCGGGTGCGGCGACGCGGGCTGCATCGACTTCTGAGGCGTGCCCCTTCGATTTGTGGCCGCGCTCGCCGCACGTGTATGTTTGAGCGCTGTCCGGCCCCTATAGCTCAGTCGGCAGAGCGTCTCCATGGTAAGGAGAAGGTCTGCGGTTCGATTCCGCATGGGGGCTCTGTGTTCGTCGGGATGTCCGGTCGCCGGGCGTCCCGACGGGACAGGGCGGGATAGCTCAGACGGTAGAGCAAGCGGCTCATAATCGCTGTGTCACGGGTTCAAGTCCCGTTCCCGCTACAGAGCACGGCGAACGCACGACGAGAGAGAGACGCACCATGGCCAAGAAGGCTGGCGAGATTCGCCCCAAGATCACTCTGGCCTGCACGGAGTGCAAGGAGCGCAACTACATCACCAAGAAGAACCGGCGCAACGACCCCGACCGCATGGAGCTGAAGAAGTTCTGCCCCAAGTGCAAGACGCACACTGCGCACAAGGAAACGCGCTGATCGTCTGACCGCGAGCCACGGGCCGTCCCCAACGGGGGCGGCCCGCTTTCGTGTCCCTGGAGATCTCGGACGCCGACGGCGTCCGGTTCGAGCATTCCGGACGCCGCCGGCGTCACGTCCGAAGTCGGACGCCGCAGGGTGCCGTCAGCGCGCGATGAGGGTCTCGTAGGTGCTGGCCAGTTGCAGGCCGATGTCGTGCCAGGCGAAGCGCCGGGCGTGGACGCGGGCGATGGTGGCCATCCGCTGCCGCAGCGGCTCGTCGACCAGCAGCCGGATGAGCGCCGTGCCCCAGCTGTCCGGCTCCCGGTCGTGCATCAGGTAGCCGGTCTCCTCGTGGACGACCACCTCGCGCAGCCCGCCCGTCGAGGACGCCAGCACCGGCACCCCGCTCGCCGCCCCCTCCAGCGCGACGAGGCCGAAGGTCTCCGAGTGCGAAGGCACCAGCAGTGCCTGGCTGTGCCGCATGAGCCGGGCCAGGTCCGGACGCCCCTGCGCCCCCACGAAGTGCACGTGGCTGTGCATGCCCAGGTCGTCGATGAGCCGCTCGACCTCGGCCCGGTAGTCGGCGAAGTCTTCGGAGATGTCGCCGGCGATCATGAGGTCCGGCCGCATGAACGCGGGCACCTCGGCCAGCGCCCGGATCGCGAGGTCGGCGCCCTTCAGCGGCTGCAGGCGCGCGGCCATCAGCAGGTAGCCCGCCCGCGACCCGCACCACGGGCACGCCGGACGCTCCTCGGTCGGCGCCGCCGGCCGGAACACGTCGAGGTCGACACCGGGCGGGATGACGATCACCCGGTTCGGGTCGGTGCCGCAGCGCTCCACGACCGTCCGGGCCTCCGCGGTGCTGACCGCGATGATGGCGTCCGACCGCCGCGCCAGCAGCGCCTCACCGGCGACGCGGGCGTCCGACTCGGGCGGCTCACCCTCCGACAGCGGCGAGCCCGGAAGCGCGGCGACCGAGTGGTAGCTCTGCACATGCGGGACGCCCCAGGCCGCCGCCGCGTCGATGGCCGCGACACCGCTCATCCAGTGGTGCGACTGCACCAGATCGGGACGCTCCAGCGCGGCGATCCCCGCGGCGAACTCGTCGACGTGGGCGTCGATCGCGCTCTTGGCCAGCGGCGCGGGCGGCCCGGCCGGCAGATGCCGCAGCGTCACGCCAGGCGCGATCTCCATCAGGTCGGGCTGGTCGGGATCGGAGCGCCGGGTGACGAAGTCGACCCGATGCCCCAGGGACGCCAGCGAGCACGCCTGGTGCAGTTCGACGACGTTCATCCCGCCCGCGTCGCCGGCGCCGGGGGTCTCGGCGGGGGAGGTGTGCATGGAGACGAAGAGCAGGCGGAGGGCAGCCACGGACGCACCCTACAACCGCGGCCCGACCGCTCCCGGCTACCCTGTCGCCATGCGCGCCATCGAGGCCCGGGTGGGCACCAGCTTCCCGCCCACCGCCCCCTATCCAGTCACCGCCGGCAAGATCCGCGAGTTCGCGGTTGCGCTCGGCGACCCCAGTTCCGCCTACTCCGGCCCGGACGCCGTCGCGCCCCCCACGTTCGCGGCGGTCCTCGCCGCGGAGGCCTGGGAGGGCCTGTTCGCCGACGCCGAACTCGACCTGCAGCTGAAGCGCACTATCCACTACGACCAGCGGTTCGCCTTCGCCCGGCCGCTGCGGGCCGGTGACCTGGTCACCGCCACGCTCACCATCGACAAGGTGCGCGTCCGCGGCAACACGGCGTTCATCACCGTCTCGGTGCTGCTGGCGGAGGCGTCCGGCGAGAATCTCTGCACCGCGACCTCGACCCTGCTGCACACCTGGGAGGACGCCGCATGACCGAGTTCGGCACCGTCGAGGTGGGCCTCGAGCTCGCCCCACTCACCGTCCGCCTGACCCGCGAGACGCTCGTGCGGTACGCCGGGGCGTCCGGCGACTTCAACCCGATCCACTACTCCGACCACTTCGCGCGCGCTCTCGGCCTCGACGGCTGCATCGCCCACGGCATGCTCACGATGGGCGCCGGGCTGCGGCTGGTGACCGACTGGTGCGGCGATCCCGGACGCGTCCGCGCCTACTCGGTGCGGTTCGCCAAGCCGGTTCCGGTGCCCGACGACGAGACCGGCGCCGAGGTGCGCTTCGCCGGACGCGTGACGGCCGTGGCCGACGGCGTCGCGACGGTCGCGATCGAGGCCCTCTGCGGTGAGCAGAAGGTGCTCGCGGCGGCGACCGCGGAGGTCCGGGTTGACTGAGCTGCTGGCCGACCACACCACGTTCCGGATCGGCGGCCCCGCCCGGGCCTGGATCGAGGCCACCACCGAAGCCGAGATCCTGGACGCCGTCCGTTCGGCCGACGCTGTGGGCGAGCCCCTCCTGATCCTGTCGGGCGGATCGAACCTCCTGATCTCGGACGCCGGCTTCGACGGCACCGTGCTGAAGATCGCCACCCGCGGCCTCAGCGCCGAGGGCTCGTTCTGCGAGTTCGACGCCGACGTCGCCTGGCCGGAGGCGTCCGGGACGGCCCCCGGCCCCTCTGGTGCGCTCGGTGCCGGCGCCGCGGCGTGCGGCGGCTTCCTGGTCACCGTGGCCGCCGGCGAGCTCTGGGACGACGTCGTCGCCTACGCCGTCGCGAACGAGCTGGTCGGCATCGAGGCCCTCTCGGGCATCCCTGGACTGGCCGGCTCGACGCCCATTCAGAACGTCGGGGCGTACGGTCAGGAGGTCTCCCAGACCATCTGGAACGTCCGCACCTACGATCGCCGCGACCGCGCGGTCCGCACGTTCGCGAACGCCGACTGCGGCTTCTCCTACCGGCACAGCCGCTTCAAGGCCGAGCCTGGCCGCTACGTCGTCCTCGACGTCACCCTCCAGCTCGAGCAGGGCCCCCTGTCGGCGCCGATCCGCTTCGGCGAGCTCGCCCGTCGCCTGGGCATCGACGGGGGCGGCAGGGCGCCGCTGGCCCAGGTGCGCGAGGCGGTCCTGGAGCTGCGCCGCGGCAAGGGCATGGTCAGCGACCCGGCCGACCACGACACGTGGAGCGCCGGGTCGTTCTTCACCAACCCGATCCTGGACGCCGACGCCGCGGCCGGACTGCCCGAGGACGCCCCGCGCTTCCCCCAGCCGGACGGCCGGGTCAAGTCGAGCGCCGCGTGGCTGATCGAGCATGCCGGCTTCGGCAAGGGGTTCGGGACGCCACCGGCGACCCTGTCGACCAAGCACACGCTCGCGCTGACGAACCGGGGTGGAGCCTCGGCGTCCGATGTGGTGGCGCTTGCGCGGACCGTGCGCGACGGCGTCCGAGAGCGCTTCGGAGTCACCCTGGTGCCGGAGCCGGTCCTGCTCGGGGTCACGCTGGACTGACCGCCACGGCGTCCCGCTCGGTTCGACTTATGGTGGTGCGACCCGTACACTCGACTTCCCGGTGGACCTTTCCACGGTCGTCCCATGCCCTCGCTGTACAGCCGGGCTGGGCTCGCTCGGCGGAGGGCCCGCTTGAAGGGCAATAGCTCAACTGGCAGAGCAGCGGTCTCCAAAACCGCAGGTTGGGGGTTCGAGTCCCTCTTGCCCTGCTGAGGCTTCGGCAGTGAGACGGCGACGGCGGTCCTGGCCTCGCAGAAACGACGACGACGATGAGGATGCAACGTGGTGGATCACTCCTCCGGCTCTGGAGCCGGCGATCCCGCGAGCCCGTCGGCGGATGACCTGCCCGGGCAGGAGCTGGCCAGCCACCACCTGGGGGAGCCGGAGGCGTACACCCTGGCCCCCGACGAGACCGACGCCGAGGAACTGACCGACGTCGCGCCCGAGTCGGACGCCGAGGTCGAGATCGACGATCCCGATCAGCTGGCGGACGCCGAGGAGGACGCCCGGGCGGCCGAGAGTTCCGAGCCCGAGACGCTCGCGGCGCAGGTCCGTGCGAGCCGCCCGGCGCGCAAGGCGCCCGACGTCGCGAAGAAGGACGCCCCGACGCCCTCCCGCCGCAAGACCGCGACGGCCACCGAGAAGCGCACCACCCCGCGCCAGTTCGTCAACCAGTCCGTCGACGAGCTCAAGAAGGTCGTGTGGCCGACCGGAGCGCAGGTCCGGCAGTACTTCGGCGTCGTGTTGGTGTTCGTCCTGTTCATCATGGCTTACGTGGTCGCCTTGGACACGGGCTTCGGCGCCTTGCTGCTGAAGCTCTTCGGGTAAGCCGGAAACGAGTACGGAGAACGCTGTGACGCAAGACAACACCCCCTTCGAGGGGACGGACGCCGACGACATCCAGATCGACCTCGGCCCCCACGAGGAGACCGACCTCGACGACTTCGACATCGACCTCGGCTTCGGCGAGACGGTGACGGCCTCCGACGACGACGTGCTGGCGAACCTCGCCGGCGGCGACGAGGAGGAGGACCAGGCTGAGGCCGAGGCGTCCGCCGACGCTGCCGCCGCCGAAGAGGCGGTGCTGGAGGAGTTGCGCCAGCGGCTGCGCAGCCAGCCCGGCGACTGGTACGTCGTGCACACCTACTCGGGCATGGAGAACCGGGTCAAGCAGAACCTCGACTCACGCGTGAAGTCCCTCGGCATGGAGGAGTTCATCTGCGAGTCGATCGCCCCCACCGAAGACGTGGTGTAGATCCGCTACGGCGCCAAGAAGACGGTGACCCGCACGGTCCTGCCCGGCTACGTCCTGGTCCGCATGGACATGAACGACGAGTCCTGGGGCGCGGTGCGGCACACGCCGTCGGTGACGGGCTTCGTGGCGCACGCCAACGCGCCGGTCCCGCTGTCGCTGGAGGAGGTCGAGAAGATGCTCGCCCCCGCGGTCCTGGCGAAGGCCGTGGCCGCGACCGCCGGGCCCTCTCAGCGCAAGAAGAAGATCGAGGTCGCAGACTTCGCCGTCGGCGACAACGTCATGGTGGTCCAGGGCCCGTTCGCGGGCGTCCATGCGTCCATCACCGAGATCAACGCGAACAACCAGCGCATCAAGGCGCTGGTCGAGATCCTGGGGCGGGAGACCCCTGTGGATCTCACGTTCTCTCAGGTCCAGAAGGACTGAGCCGAGCGCGTTCGCGCTACCACCAGGCGGGGTGTCCCGGCTCCGTCATGAACCAGCAAGGACCCAAACATGCCTCCCAAGAAGAAGGTGGCGGCGATCGTCAAGGTCGCCCTCAAGGCGGGCGCGGCCACGCCCGCACCGCCGGTCGGTACCGCCCTCGGTCCGCACGGCGTCAACATCATGGAGTTCTGCAAGCAGTACAACGCTCGCACGGAAGCCATGCGGGGCACCGTCATCCCCGTCGAGATCACGATCTACGAGGACCGGACGTTCCAGTTCATCACCAAGACCCCTCCGGCCGCCGAGCTGATCAAGCAGGCCGCGGGCCTGGCGAAGGGCAGCCCGCGTCCCAACAAGGAGAAGGTCGGCAAGCTGACCGCCGATCAGGTCCGCGAGATCGCGCAGACCAAGATGCCCGACCTCAACGCGAACGACATCGACGCCGCCATGAAGGTCGTCGCCGGCACCGCCCGCTCCATGGGCGTCGTCGTCGAGGGCTGATCCACACACGTTCCGTGGGAGGGCCTGCGCGGCCCGCACCACACCTGGTCAAGAGTTAGGAAACCAGTCATGAAGCGCAGCAAGGCTTACCGCGCGGCCGCCGAGGCGATCGACGACGCGCAGTTCTACACCCCGGAGGAGGCCCTCGCTCTCGTCAAGAAGAATGCGTCGGCCAAGTTCGACGAGACGGTCGAGGTCGCGATGCGGCTCGGCGTCGATCCCCGCAAGGCGGACCAGATGGTCCGCGGCACGGTCAACCTGCCCAACGGCACCGGCAAGACGGCAAGGGTCCTCGTCTTCGCCACGGGCGCCAACGCGCAGGCCGCCCTGGACGCCGGCGCCGACGAGGTGGGCGCCGACGAACTGGTGGACAAGATCGCCGGCGGGTACCTCGACTTCGATGCCGTGGTCGCCACCCCCGACATGATGGGCAAGGTCGGACGCCTCGGGCGCGTCCTCGGCCCCCGCGGCCTCATGCCGAACCCCAAGACGGGCACCGTGACGATGGATGTCGCCAAGGCCGTCAGCGACATCAAGGGCGGCAAGATCGAGTTCCGTGTCGACCGGCACGCGAACCTGTGCTTCATCGTGGGCAAAGCGTCCTTCGACGTGAAGCAGTTGTCCGAGAACTACTTCGCGGCCGTCGACGAGATCGTCCGGCACAAGCCGGCCGCCGCCAAGGGCCGCTACATCAAGAAGATCACCGTCGCCTCGACCATGGGTCCCGGCGTCGCGGTCGACATCAACAAGACCAAGCCGGCGGAGGTCAAGGCGGAAGCCTGAGCCCCGGCCGCTGTTCTCTGCGCACGAAGCCCTCGCCCTCCGGGGCGGTGGCTTCGTGTTTGTTGTGCTGGGCAGGGGCCCACGAGGGGGCGCAGGGCCCGTTCCCTGCCCGTCTGAGAGGTCCTGGGTGTTCGCCGTCTGAGGCACCGAGAACTGCCGGACGCCGTCGGGTCGCCCGGGCTCCGGAGGACACTCGCTGGACGGGCGCCGCCAGGGCCCTCCTCATGCGCCGGCTGGACCTGTTCATCTCTTGGCCGCGGCGGTCGAGGGGCCGATTTGGTTAGGACGACTATCTCCGGTAACGTTCTCCGAGGCGCTGATCGGCTCACCGGCTGACAAGCAGGAATGCTCGATCAGTGCCCCGTAGTTCTGGTTCGTCAGCGAGTGTCACTCGATTTGACTGGCCGGCAGCGGATCGGTAAAGTAGTCCGAGTTGCCCCGCGATGAGGTGAGAGCCTCGTCAAGGTGTGTGTCGGAAGTTTGAGAACTCAACAGCGTGCTTAAGTCAATGCCATTTT
>DAIRTI010000045.1:0-27184 GCA_036803965.1 Propioniciclava sp. | reverse complement strand
GATCGGGCGTCCGACAGTTCTGTTCGGCGCGATGGGCTAGTCATCGTCCAAGAGGGCACGGAACTGGTTCGTCACGCTCTCGGGATCGTCTACCTCGTGGTCGATGTCGGCCTGAATCGCCGCTCGCAGGTCGGGCAGGTCGGGCGCGGCGTACGCGGGATTCTTTAGGAATCCCTGCACCTCCGCGATCACCTCGCCCCACCACTTCTGCGTTCCACGTGAGCGGCGCTGCGCCCGGCGGTCACCAAGCAGGTCATGCCAGACCGCGAGCTCCCAGCTGTTGCGGGCGGGATCGACCGAGACGTCCCTGGCTAGCAGTTCCAGGAGTTGGTCGGCAAGTTTGGTGGCCCGCGCAGACGTGTGCTCGAAGGTATCAATCGCGAAGTTCCACCACACCTTCCGACGAACCTGTGCCACCCGATGCACCAGATTCTGGTGTGACTCGTCATCGAGGTCGTTCACGACCTCCTGGAGATCCCGCACCAGCCGTTGGACGTGTTCCACCTCGTACGACGCTGTGTCGGCGGCGGCGTTGGCCGAGTCGGCTGCCGAGGCGGCAGAATGCGCAGCGTCCGCAGCCTCCTCCGCAGTCACAGTCATGCGCGCGATCGGCTCGGCGATGTGCTTCTCGATGCCCGCAGCGATTTGGTCGACCTGATTCCCGACGACGCCTACGGCCGACTGAAGCTCTGTGGTTGTCTGCCGGAACCTCGCGGCGAAACTGCCAGCCTCCCTGTCGAGGTAGATGCGGAGCAGTTCGTCGTCGGTGAGCGCTCGCGTGGACCGTCCTTGTCGGGTCTGTCGTCGCCCTTCGTCATCGAAATGCGGCGGCATGGTCGGCCCAACCTCGACACGAAGGAACGGGACCTCCTCGTCTACCGCCTCCTCGATGATGAAGACCTCGACAGGGATGGGTCGGGTCTTACTTGCGATGTCCTGGATACGCGCGACTGCCCTGTCGAGGCCCTTCGGCAGGCCACACGGCACCCCGTACACCAGCCCGGTCTTGGCATCCTCTACCTCATCGACGCCGACAAGGAGGTGGGCGACTTCACGGGTCGGGTCGAGCGCGACCCAGTTGGCCAAAGCGGCCAAGACCTTGGGGGAGACGGCTTCTGCGTCCCGCTTGAACTCATACCGCCCCGACTCGCCCAACGCGAGCATGTGCTGAGCATCGACGCTCATGCGCTGGTGGCGCGTCGGTCGCGCAACGGGGTCCACTTGACTGTTACTCCACTTCGCTGAGGGCGTGCCGCAGAAGCGCGTTCAGGACGTCCGCGTCATCAAGGCCCTCGTCGATCGCAAGTACATCTGCTGCCAGCGTCCTGATGACCTTGACGGGTAGCCAGGGAGGAAGGTCTCGGTAGTTGCGATCGAATCCGATGAGGTTCCACGTCTGAGAGTCGAGCTGCTCCACCCAGCCGGCGCAGGAGACGACAAGAGACGTCAGCAACTGAGGAGCAGTCTCTAGAGCATGTGCCAAGCGATCACGCACTTCCGCTTCTGAAGTCGCGCGAGCGAAAGCCCACATCATCGACTGACCGTTCACATCGTTGCCTACCCACGAGGCCCCGCTCGCCCAGTCCGTTTCCGACCACAAGCGGCGCAGGTTCTCACCCGCGGCAACGGCAGGAGCATCCTGCTCGTCGCTACGGCGACTGGCCTCTTGCAGTAGCGCGACCGCAGCACAGATTGGAAGCCGCTGTCGATCCCGTTCCGCAAGGCCGAGTCGCTCATCCTCGTTGGCGTTGCCTGCCACCGCAATCGCGAGAGCGGCAGTGGTGTCAAGACCGATCCCGAGGAAGTGCGGGGTCGGTGGGATCGCTGCGGCTCTGCCAGTTGCCTCTGCAACACGCTCGCGGAGTTCGGGGTCGTACAGACGGTGACGGACTCGATGGAACGGTCGGGCTTCATCGAGGAGCTTTCGGTGCTCCGCAAGAGGGTCCACCGCCTCGGCCTCGCTGGCGACCGGCGGCGTCTCCGGCACCTCGACATCTTCGCCACGGGATGCGCGCACGAGATCGGTAACCGATCGCTGGAGTTTCTCAAGTGCGTTGTCGAACGCGGTGTCCGATGCCGCGTCGGAGCGTCCTGTCCAGGTCGAGGCCGTGTCGATCAGCTCTGTGATCGCCCGTTCCAGGGCGTCGCACCAGGGAGCAACCTGTCTACCTGTCACTCGGACCGCAGCGAGTTCGATTCGTGCCGTCTCCGCCGCAGGACCCACTTCATCGAGTGCTGCCGTCAGAGCGGACTGGATGCCCTCTCGCATCGGACGGGCTTCTATCTCCGACGGCTCCACGTACACCGGATTACCGTCGTCATCCCACGCGTTGAAGGATCTTCGCGTCTGCTCTCGCAGTTGCTGCCAACGCCGAGCCCACGACCGTACGACGGCGCGAGTCCGCTCAGCCGCGAGCCGAAGCGCCTCCACCCGTCGCACCAGCTCGACCGTTGACGGTGCATGCAGGGCATCAAACGACTCTGACGCGACGAGCACCTCGGTTGCCTCATCGTCGTTGATCGGCCAGCTGCGTTGGAGGCGGTCGTACTCTGCGATCTGCGCTGCCTTCCACTCGCGAAGCATGTCGGCCGGGAACAGGTCCGGCGTCTCGTCGATCTCGTAGGAGTGCTCTATGCACAGCAGAACGAGGTTGTCGAAGGCCCGGTTCTCCTCGGCAGGCATCTCGAGCCACCGCGGTCCACCCTTGCGCCGGGCGTGGATGTGGGCGACTCGGCTGTTCAGCAGCCGGTCACCCGTGTCATCCGAGAGCTTGTACAACGGTCGGCTGCACTCCGGATGCGCACACCGGAATGCAGACCCGTATAGCTGACGCACCGTGGACGGAGTCGGGAGCGGGTACGCGGCCGCTGTCATTCCTGCGAACCCGCGTCATAAGGCGCTGCGAAGTGCGCGTGAAGGTCGGCGAGTGCTCCGTTCGCCTTCGTCAGGATTTCGGATGCACAGACAGTGCAGTAGGTGGACTGGTTCTGCGGTCCGTCTCGGACGACGAGGCACGGGTCGCCCTTGAGGATGACGTGGGTCTTCTTCCGGTAGCACTTGCGTCGCCGCCCCGCTACCTCTGCGCTGACGTGCTTCAGGATGTTCTTCACTGCGGCCATCGGTTCAGTCCTCGATCGCTGTCTTGATCGTGTCGGCCACCTGGTCTCCGATCTCGTCGAGCGAGTCGTAGGCGGCTTGCAGCTGGTCGAGTGTCCACTTTTCTCGACTCTTCTTGCCCTGCCCGGCGAAGGTGTTGATCTCCCGGTTCAGCAGGGCGTAGAGGGCGTCGGCGTTGTTGCCGCGGGCTCCCTTGATCGCTCGGCTGACGTCGAAGCCGGCGCGGGGCAGGCCGAGGTCGGCGAGGATGCGCTGATGGATCGACTTCGAGCGGCTGTCGAGCCGGCTGCGTAGCGTCTGGCGCCTGACCTGCGGCTGGACAGGTATCGAGTCGGCAGGCTTTTCTTCGTGCTCCTTGCGGTGAGCCAACTGTGCCCGGAGCAGGTCCGCGGTGATGCCGAGGTCGCGGAAGGAGAAGCCGCCCGGCCCCTTGGCGTCCAACATCTCTTCGATGACCCGGTTGTCGTTGGGGTCCAGGAATGAGCGGTTGAGGAAGTGGCTGAGGCGCTCGTCCTGTGCCACAGCGTCGTCGAAGCGTTGCGCGACCTGCTCGGGATCGCCGTTGCCGTTTCTTCCGGTCGAGTCGGCTCCTTCTCCGCGAGCCCATCCTCTGACGATCTGCTGGTCTTGGGCGTCGAGGTCACGGAACTCGTCCCATTGCTCTTCGTTGTTGAGGCCAACGTGGGAGACGACGTAGCCCTGGTTGTTGGGGCTGTTCGGGTCGTTCAGGTCGACTGTGCGCATCACGCGGCCGACGAACTGGATGTAGGGCGACAGCGAGCGGTAGGGGCGGAAGATGGCTGCCACGCTCAGGGGAGGGTGGTCGAATCCCTCGCCGAGCATGGCCACCTGGACGATGACGTCGATCTGGTTGTTACGGAGCTTGGCCAGTACCGCGGCCTTACGGTCGTCAGGAAGGTTGCTGTGGATCGTCTCGGCTTGCAGTCCCATCTCTTGGAAGATCGCGCGCACTTGATCGGCGTGGTCGATCGACATTGCTGACGCTGCGATCTGGTGAGGGAAGCCAGTCGCCGCCCGCAGGGACTGGAGCTTCTCGACCGCCTTCTCCGCGATGTGGCGGTTGCACTCGTCCGAGAGCGCGACCCCGCGACGGAACCAGGCCTCCTCCTTCAGTTCGAGGATCTGGTCCAGTGTGTAGGTGTCGCTGTCCCCGCGTGCCGTGAAAGTGATCTCGGCCGGATGCGCTGAGGCCGAGACGATGTGCTTGATGTAGCCGTTGAGCATCGCGCGGGCGAAGGGGTAGCGATAGATCAGGTCACCGAGCAGCTCCTTGTTATCGGCACGGAAGGGTGTGGCCGTCAGACTGACGAAGCGCGCCTGGGGGAAAGCCCGCACGACCTTCTGCCAGCTCTCGGCCGCGACGTGGTGGCCCTCGTCGATGATGACGAGGTCGAAGAAGTCGCTTGGGAACTGGGACAGCCAACGGTCAGCGCTGCTGGCGAGTTGCTGGATGTTGGCGACGACGATGTGGCTGTTCACGCAGTCGTCCATGTTGGCCTTGGGGCCGTCGACCAGTGCTGTGAACGGCCCGGCCGTGAAGGAGTCGAGCACGCCGGCCTTCTTCCAGAAGCAGGAGGCGTTCGAGATGTTCAGGTCGGCGTAGAGGCCCTGCCGGATGGTGGTATTCGGTGCGATGATCAGCGTCCGCTTGTGAGACAGGTTGAAGGGGAGGATTGCTGCGACGCCCGTCTTGCCGCAGCCCACCGGCAGCTGGATGATCGCCGGCGTCGTCTTCTGGGCGAAGTGCTCCACAGCAGCTTCGTAAGCCTCCTTCTGAGGTTCGCGTAGCTGCGGGTTGCCGTCGATCGCGGCGTCGGCGGCGTCGAAGAAGCCAGCCACCACGTCCTTGGCCTTCTCGGCGGTGTTGTACTCGAGGCGGAACGGTTCCAGGTCGGCGATGCGGTAGAAGCGGTACTGGCTGCCAGGGCGCCGAACAGCGGTGAGGGTTCCCGCAGCGTCCCATCGCCGCAACGTGGCGGCGGAGACCCCTACGTACGCAGCGGCCTGGGCGATAGTGAGGTAATCGTCATACGAGTCGCTCATGATTGGGCAGCCTATCACAGGCATTTACAACCTTATACAAGTCCGTCATTGCGGTGGCCATGCCGTCGTCCGAACGGCGGCGCACCGCCTCGTGTGCCTCCTCCGCGCTTGCGGTCGGCACGACGGGCATGGGCCTGTTCCTGCCTCACACGCGCTTCGTGTGCGTCCACACCGTCATCCGATGGACGCCGAACCGCCGGGAGATCGACACCACGCTCTCACCGTTCGCTCGGGCGGTTCTAATAGCGTCCACTTGGCTGTCCGTCAGGGGTGTTCTAGTCCGTCTCCTTGGGGTCGTGACGACCTCCGGCTCGGCCTCGACGAGGCATTGCGGCTCGTCACCAACATCGAGTTTCGCCTGCTCCCACGCGGAGCCGAGCCGCTCGAACCTCTGCCAGATGTTCGGTTTGAGTCCACCCGCGTCCACTCATTGCCCTGTGCCAACGGGGTTGACGTGGGACCTATCCGATTGGCGCAGAAGCGGCCGTTTCTCACCCGTCCACGCCCCCGGCGAGGAGGGCGATCCGAGGGAATGTCTTCGGGGGAACGATTCGACTCAAGTAATGTGCCCCCGTGGGGGGAAAAGCCAGGCGGGCCATCGAACGCCGTCCAGGGCCCCGTCGACTCGGGTCGTCCTGGCTGGCCCCGATCGTCGCGAGTGTCGCCCTCGGTGTCGCCGTCTCCCTTGGCTTCCCGCCCCCGGGCGCCGTGTTCACGCCCCCGGCCATGCTCCCGGCGGAGACAGCCGCTCCGGAGGCTGTCCCAGACGCCACCACGAACCAGGACGCCGGGATCTCCCTCCCCGAGGCGACATCCCCCGGCTGCACGGGCGGGGCGCTGTCCATCGTGGCCCACACCGATGACGACCTGCTCTTCATGAACCCGTCCTTGATGCGGCTCATCGGGTCCAACACGTGCGTGTACAGCGTCTATGTCACCGCCGGGGATGCCGGGCGTCCGGCCGACTACTGGCAAAGCCGGGAACGGGGAGCCATGGCTGCCTACGCCCACATGGCCGCGGTCGCGGACGACTGGTCCACGAACCAGATCACGACGCACGCGTTGCGCATGTTGACCCTGAAGGCCAATCCCCACATCCATCTCGTATTCATGCGGTTGCCGGACGGCATGCAGCGAGGCCAGGGGGTGCAGAGCACCAGATTCGTGAGCCTCACGAAACTCTGGACCGGGGTAATCACCACGATCACGGCCGTGGACGGCTCCGCCACCTACAGCCGTGACCAAATCGTGGCCACGCTCGGCGACCTGATGCATATCACCCAGCCGACCGTGATCAGGACGCTCGACTACGTGGGCAACTATCGAGACACCGACCACGCCGACCACCACACGGTCGCGTACTTCACCAGGGAAGCGTCGACCAGGTACACGGCCCACCACACGCTGATCGCCTACCAGGGCTACCCGATTGCATCGCGCAAAGCGAACGTGTCGGCGAGCGACGCCCGGGCGAAGCTTGAGACGTTCAACATCTACGCCAAGTACGACGCCGTGGCCCAGAACCGGACCTACATCACCCGCGAATACATCAGAGACCAGACGAGGACATAGGCCGACCCGCTGGGATCATGGCCCGATGAGGCATCTGAACGGCGAGCCTAACCGCTGGTTGACTCTGACACTGTGTCAGGCGCTGGAGTGGGGCTCATGAGCGATTCCGAGTCGGACCACCTGTTGAGGATCGGCGACTTCTCGCGGTTCACGACGTTGAGCGTCCGGATGCTGCGGCACTACGACCAGGTCGGGTTGCTGGTCCCGGTGCACGTCGATCCGTCCAGTGGCTACCGGTTCTACGGTCCGAACCAGGTGCGGACGGCGTCCCGGATCAGGACCCTGCGGGACGCGGGCTGCGGCATCGGCCAGATCGCCGAGTTGCTGCCGCTGTTCGACAGAACCGAAGAGCTGCGCGTGGCGCTCTCGGCCCACGCGCACAGCCTGGACGCCGCCGCGCAACAGATCGCCGGCCAGCGATCGCTCGTCCAATCCATCATCGATCACCTGGAGGAGCACACCATGCCTATCACCGTCTCCGAGCGCGAGTTCCCGGCCCTGCGCGTCCTGGCCCTGCACCGCATCATCGCCGACTACCAGTCCGAGGGCGTCCTCTGGGGCGAGTTCGCCCAGTTCCTGCAGGAGCCGGGCGCGCCCGCGATGTCCCAGTTCGGCAGCCGGTGGGGGGCGACCTACTTCGATCCCGAATACCGCGAGACGGACGTCGACGTCGCCATCTGGGGTGAGTTCGCCGGCGAGTTCGAGCCGCGTGACGGCGTCCAAATCATCGAATTCCCGGCACAGAAGGTCGCCTGGGCCACACTGATCGGCCCGTTCGAGGGCACCGGCGCGGTCTGCGAGGCCATCGGACACTGGATCGGCGAGAAGGGCTACACCATGTCCGGTCCGATGTTCAACATCAACGTCGTCTCGCCGGCCCAGGACCCGAACCCTGAGCACTGGGTCACCGAGATCAACTTCCCGATCACCCGGTAGCCACGGGACGCCGCGGGCGACAACGGGTCTAGCCGGGTCTAGCCGAGCGGCACGACGCGGAACACGCCGTGGGACTGGCCGTCCTAGCGTGAAGCCTTCGAACTCGAGCGGCGCATCGCCGAGGAGAGGCGCCGCCAGCGCGGGGGCCGACCCGCTCTCATCTTGTTCCTGGCGCTCCTCTGCGTCGAGGGGGTCCTCCTGCTCGACGACTCGCCGGCCAATCGGGGAGGCGGCGCGTTGGTCGCGTTCGGCCTGTGCGCGCTCGCCGTCGTCTACTTCGGAGGCTCGACACTCCTGCGGGCCCGCCGCCTCAAGGCGATGGACCAAAGGCGCACCGAACTCCTCGACTCCACCGAGCTTCTGTGAGGCCCACCGCGCGCCGGGTCGCTCATGCGGGATCGACGTGGTGCTCGCCGTCCAGGTACAGCCAGCGGCGTCCACGTCGCTCGAAGCGGGACCGCTCGTGCAAAGTGCCGCGTTGGCGTCCCTGCCGGAAGTGGGCGTCGAACTCGACCACACCCACCTGATCACGTTCGGAGCCGTCGACGATGTCGAGGATCTCGAGGCTGGTCCA
Organism: Propioniciclava sp.; assembly: GCA_036803965.1. Classification (GTDB taxonomy): domain Bacteria; phylum Actinomycetota; class Actinomycetes; order Propionibacteriales; family Propionibacteriaceae; genus Propioniciclava. The sequence goes on along the minus strand of DAIRTI010000045.1, from coordinate 18,920 downwards.
GACGGTGTCGTCGAGGGTGACCCGCTCGGGACGCGTCCGCGGGTGCCAGGTGCGCCAGAGGTAGTCGCCCAGGCCGAGGGCGAAGGCCGAGTAGCGCGAGCGCATCAACGCCTCGGCCGTCGGCGCCTCGGCCTCGCCGGCGTGGAAGGGTCCGCAGCACTCGGCGAACGGACCGCCGCCGCACGGGCAATCACCTTGCTGGGTCACGCCACCATCCTCCCGTCCACCGCGACTCCGCCGCCGGCGTCGCTGCGCTCCGGTGGACGGGACCGACGGCGTCCGGGCTAGTGGGCGGCCTTGGTGAGCTGCAGGACCACCGGCTTGAACTCGTCGAAGAAGTCGTTGCCCTTGTCGTCGACGACGATGAAGGCCGGGAAGTTCTCGACCTCGATCTTCCAGACGGCCTCCATGCCGAGTTCGGGGTACTCGACGATCTCGACCTTCTTGATGCAGTCCTGGGCCAGTCGGGCGGCCGGGCCGCCGATCGAGCCGAGGTAGAAGCCGCCGTGGGACGCGCAGGCGTCCGTGACCTGCTGCGACCGGTTGCCCTTGGCCAGCATGACCATCGAGCCGCCCTTGGACTGGAAGAGCTCGACGTAGGAGTCCATGCGGCCGGCGGTCGTCGGGCCGAACGAGCCGGACGCCATGCCCTCGGGCGTCTTCGCGGGGCCGGCGTAGTAGACCGGGTGGTCCTTGAGGTACTGCGGGATGTCCTCGCCGGCGTCCAGGCGCTCCTTGATCTTGGCGTGCGCGATGTCGCGGGCGACGATCAGGGGGCCGGTCAGCGAGAGGCGGGTCTTGACCGGGTGCTTGGAGAGCTCGGCCAGGATGGCGTCCATCGGCTGGTTGAGGTCGATCCGGACGACCGAGCCGGCCTCGTGGGCGTCCTTGGCCTCGTCGGGCCCGAGCAGGTCGTGGTGGCTGATCTCGGGCAGGTAGTGCGCGGGCTCGAACTCGAGCTGCTCGATGAACGCGCCCTCGGGCGTGATCTTCGCGCGGCACTGGCGGTCGGCGCTGCACGAGACCGAGATCGCGACCGGCAGGGACGCCCCGTGCCGCGGCAGCCGGATCACCCGCACGTCGTGGCAGAAGTACTTGCCGCCGAACTGGGCGCCGATGCCCATGTCCTGCGTGAGCTTGAGGACCTTCGCCTCCATCTCGAGGTCGCGGAAGCCGTGGCCGGCCATGCTGCCCTCGGTGGGCAGGGTGTCGAGGTACTTGGCCGAGGCGTACTTGGCGGTCTTCAGCGCGAACTCCGCCGACGTGCCGCCGATGACGACGGCCAGGTGGTACGGCGGGCAGGCGGCGGTGCCGAGCGTGCGGATCTTCTCGTCGAGGAACTTCATCATGGCGTCCGGGTTGAGGATCGCCTTGGTCTCCTGGAACAGGTAGCTCTTGTTGGCGCTGCCGCCGCCCTTGGCCATGAACAGGAAGCTGTACTCGGCCTCGTGACCGGGCTCGGTGTTGGCGTACAGCTCGATCTGCGCGGGCAGGTTGGTGCCGGTGTTCTTCTCGTCCCACATCGTCAGGGGGGCGTTCTGCGAGTAGCGCAGGTTGAGCTTGGTGTAGGCGTTGTAGACGCCCTTGGCGAGCGGCCGCTCGTCGGTGCCCTCGGTGAGGACGTGCTGGCCGCGCTCGCCCTTGACGATCGCGGTTCCGGTGTCCTGGCACATCGGCAGGACGCCGGCCGCCGAGATGTTGGCGTTCTTCAGCAGGTCGAGCGCGACGAACTTGTCGTTCCCGGACGCCTCGGGATCGGCCAGGATGTTCGTGAGCTGCTGCAGGTGCGCCGGACGCAGGTAGAACGCGATGTCGTGCATCGCCGTCTCGCTCAGAAGCTCGAGCGTCTCGGGAGCCACCTTGAGGAACGTGCGCCCGTCCGGACCCTCGACGGCCTCGATGCCTTCGGTCGTGACGAGGCGGTAGGGGGTCTCGTCGTGACCATGGGGAAGCATGTCTGCGTAGAGGAATTCGGCCATCATCGCTCCTTTGTCGTGGGCGCTGACCATCCTCCCACGGTGCTTTGCGCCCGTCCGGGGTTTCTCGGGAGGTCGGGGTCCGGACGCCGTTGGCGCGAGCCCGACCCAGCACCCAGCCCCCGCCGGGTCGTGTCAGCGGCGAGGTACATGCTCCCGACACCTACTCTCGCGGGTGGTTGCCAGCCGGCGTGGCGTGCCGTGACATTCTCGGATCTCACCCTGTCAGCCGTCCGAGCCGGTACGAAGGGTGGTGCGGCGGCGTCCCTCGATCAGTTCCTGGGCCAGGGCGACGGTGTCGGGCCGCAGGTCTGTGCCGTTGCGGTCGGCGGCGCGGCGCAGCTGACGGAGGACGGCGTCCACCTGCTCGGGGCTGCCTGACAACGACTCGACCCTCATGAGCTCGCAGGCCAGGAGTTCGTCGTCGGGGACGACGAGGCGTCCGCGCTCGCAGGCCCAACGGGCACCGGTGATGTCGCCGCGCCGGAGTTCGGCGCGCGCCAGGACGACCGCGACGTCTCGGACGACTTCGGCCATCTCGACACGCAGCTGACCGGCCCATGCCCACTCGCCGGGGGCGGCATCGGCCATCGGGGCGCCGGTGACGAGCGTCAGGGCGGCACGCAGGCGATCGGGCGAGGTGTGGTTCACCCCGGACGCCACCAGTTGCCGCAGCTCGGCCCAGTCCGACGTGACGGCGGGCGCGAGGGCGATGCGTCCAGAGTAGGCGTCGGGCAGGAAGGGCTCGCCATCGGCGGCCGTCCCCAGCCAGGACCGCAGCCGGCTCATGTTCGACCGGCGCGTGCCGTCGGTGACGAACAGTGCGGTCGTCATATCGGACGCCGTGGCGCCCGGATGCTCGAGCAGCCACGCGCAGTACTCGAGGCAGCGCCGCTGGGCCTTGGAGGGCGGCGTGCCCTGGGCGCCTTCCAAGGTAACGTCACCGAAGAGGCGTAGACGTGGACCTCGCAGCACGCGCAACGTCGGGGGCGCGGCCGGCTCGAGTTGGTTCCCGCCCTCTGGGTCTGGGCCGTCAAGCACGCGGTCTTCGCGGGCCTCGTCTGCCTGCGTCGCGGGGAGCGGAGGCGCGACCGGCTCGACCGCGGAACCGACGAAGCTCGCCTCTGTGAGGCCTGCGTCCTCTTCGAAGGCGTCCGACACCTCGGCCGTGGCTACTTCGTCGTCAAATGAGCCCGGCTCGCCGGCCGCACTTGTCACCAGCCCCCAGGCCCCGCCTTCATCCAGAGCATTGTCTTCATCCAGGGCATCGTCCTCGTCCAAGCCGTCGTCTGGGCGCTCGTCGCGGACGGCGTCCAGGATCTCCTCCCGCCACCAGGAGGCAGGCAGCGTGTCGGTGGTCCGGGCACCGGCGAGCAGCCGGGAGACCGCGGCGCGCGTCGCGGGCGCGATGGTCTGGGCGGTCACCTCGATGCCCGCAGGCTCCAGGAGTGCCCGCGGTTCGGGACTCATGGCCTGTGGAGCCAGTCGCAGTCTCGGCCGGTCGGGAGCGGATGCGGAGTCGGCGTCCGCGACGGCGTCCGTCAGCGGTATGAGCGCGGCCAGCCCGAGCCGCTCGCCGTCGACGGCCCTGCGGATGCGCAGCAATTGGGCTGCGTCTGGGGCGTCCTCGAAGACGAAGACGACCGGGGCCCAGGCGTCGGCGCGGTCCCGGTCGAGCCGGAGCGTGTCGTAGCCGGCGTCGGCGAGCCGCACGAGCGCGTGCCGGTCGCGCCGGAGTCGTTCGAGTTCGGCCAGGGCGGCGTCGGCGTCCGGCACGCAGCGGACGTCGGCGAGGGCGGCGGCGTCCGTGAACGACGGATCGCTTGTCACGACGCGCAGCGACAGCTCGTCGGACCACGGCGAGCAGCTCAGCTCTACGATCATCGCCGACAGCGAGGCGATGGGCAGCTCGGCCTCGGGCGCATCGACGGCGAGGACGCCCCACGTGACGACGTCGATCATGACCAGGTGTCCGGAGGCGTCCCGGCCCAGCGTGACGAGCCCGGGATAGGCCACCCCGCGCTCGGCCTCCGAGGCCACCTCGAGGTCGGCCCAGCCGACACGCGCGATCGTGGCAGCGGCGTCGGCGTCCACGTCGAAGATGTCCGGCGCACTGGCTGGCGCCGCATCGAAGACGAAGTCGAGGGTGGTGTCGGTGAGCACCGCCCGGCGGAGGCGTGGTGGCCGCTGGCCGGTCGCCTCCCAATGCTCGGCGAGCAACCGCATCGCGCGGTCGACCAGATCGACCCGGCGCGAGGACGGCTCCCCCGGCCCCGAGTCATCGGTTCCCCAACTCGGCGCGGAATCGGCGTCCGCACTCGCCAGCCCGAGCGCGGTCTCGAACCGGCGCAGCTCCTCGTCGGCGGGCGGGAAGGTACGTCCGAGCTCTCGGGATGCCACGCGCTCCCGCCTGCGAGCGAGCACACCGCCGAGAATCCCGGACGCCGCCAGCGCGCCGAGCCCGCCGAGCGCGACGCGGAGCGCCATCGAGTCCAGGACGCCGGGCGAGTCCTCGGCCGCCACGGCCGCCTCCGGTTGTTGCGCCGTGCTGGACGGCGCGGCCGAGGGCGTCGCCGCGGGCGAGCCGGCCGGCATCGGCCCCTCGCCGGGGAAGACGGGCGGGCCTGCATTCGGGGTGGGAGCCGCCGCCTCTTGGGCGGTCGTCTCCGTACCGGTGACGTCCTCGGGGGGCAGGGCGATCGTCCAGCCCGTCTCGATGTAGTCGGGGTCGTCGATCACCCCGCTGTTGAGACGCTGCAGCTCCGGATAGCGGTGCCCGTCGCCGAGGCGTTCCTCGGCGAGGTGCCAGAGGGTGTCGCCCTTCTCGACGGTGTACTCCTCGGACGCCACCGTGACGTTGGCCAGCGTCGAAGGGCCGCCAGCCTCGCTGTCGCCGGAGGCGCCCTCCGCCGAATCGCTCGGGCCGAGCGCGCTCGCTGTGGGCCCGGCGATGGCCAGGGCCGTCCCGGGGGTGAGGTCGGCCGTCGGGTCGGACGCCAACAGATCCGGATTGGCGCGGACGATCTTGCGCCACTCGGCGCCGGAGCCGTAGTAGCGCTCAGCCAGACTCCAGAGGTCGTCCCCGGCGGAGACGAGGTGCACGACCGTGTGCTGGTCGAGGGTCTCCACGGCCGCTCGGCGGGGCGCGGCAGATTCCGAGTGATCCTCGCCGACCGCCGTCACGGACGCCTGGGGTGCGACGGTGTCCGTGCTTGCCAACGCGGTGACCGGCGCGAGCTGCGGCGGCGCCGCCATCGACAGCGACGAACCGCTGGTCGCGATGATGGCGGCCAGGAGGCCGGCTGCCAGCGACTGCGGCAGCCCGAATCCTGGCACTCGGATCGTGACGCGGCCGTGCGTGACGAGCCGCGCCGCCTCAAGCACCACCGACACCACGAACACGGCCCACGCGGCCCAGCCCACGACCGACAGCAGCCCGAGCAGCACCCGGAAGTCGGCCGGAGCCCAGAGATTGAGCCGGTCCCAGCCGTAGAAGCCGAACCTGAGCAGCGCCAACGGCGTCCCCACGCCAAGCACCAACAGGACCGCCAGAGATCCCAGCCTGCGCATGATCTACCCCCTCGCGCGGTAGCGATCGAGCGTCGACGCCGCGGTGGCGTCGACTTCGAATGAGCCCGGTACGCCGGGCAACAGGACGTCGGAGAGCGGCACGGCGCAGCTCACGCTCGCCATCACCGTGGCCGCCTCACCCACCGGAGCGCCGAAGCCGGAGGTGTCGAGGCTCAGCGCCGGTCCGCCGCCACCGCAGTCGAGTCCGGACGCCGCCGCGTCCTGAGCGACGAGCGCGGAGGCCTTCACCTGGGCATCACCGGCCGTGCGAGCGATGGACGCCTGACGGGCCGCCGAGGCCGCCAGTTGGTGGACGCTCGTCTTGGCCCACCAGATGCGCGCCCCGCCGACCACGACGGCGAGCAGCAGCATCAGCACCGGAACCAGCAGCACGAACTCGGTCGCGACGGCACCCCGCTCGGCTCCCGAGCATCTTGCGCCCTCCGAGCGTGAGCGCCAGCCAGCACGAGCCCCACCGACGAGGTGTCTCATGTCACACGCTCCTTGGCCCGGCTCACCCGAGCCGACACCTGATCACCGCCGAGATCGATCAACCCCGGCACCCTCGCGGAGACCAGCGCCACGACCTCGTCGGCACCGGCGTCCACCTGCACCGAGACGTCCATCAGCCCCGCCCGCTCGACGATCGCCAGCCCAACGGATGTCCCGTCGGCGCTGGTCGCCGTGAGCGGAGCCGCCTCCTCGGCGGCCGCCGACGCGGCGTCCAGGACGACCGTGCGCCCATAGCCCCACAGCCCCAGTTGGACGATGCCCAGGACGAGCATGAGGACCAGCGGCGCCAGCATCGCCCACTGGGTCGACTCCGATAGCCCGCGCTGTCCGAGTCGACGCGGCGTGCTCACAGCTACGGGAAGACGAGGTGCGAGTTCACGTAACCCGTCACGACGCTGATGACGATCGCGGCGATTGCGACCGCGCCGACCAGCAGGATGACGTTCTCGGTCGACTGGGACAGGCCGCGCTCGTCGCGGTCGGGCGGGGACGCCAGAGTGCCCAGGACCAGGTGCAGCAGTCGCTCGACGGACATGGTTGCTCCTTCTATTCAGGTGGTGATCAGTCTCAACAGAGGCGGGACAAGGAAAATCAGGCCGAAGACGAGGCTCGGGACGACCATGAACACGGTCATGCGTTCGGACACCCGGGTCGCGTCCATCTTGAGGACGGTCAGGTGGGCGTCCCTCAGCTCCTTCACTCGGGCGCGGAGCGTGTTCGACAGCGCCGCCCCCGATTCGTCGAGGCGCATCACGTCGGCCAGGTCGATGAGCGCGGGGAGTTCGAGTCGCTGGCCCAGGGCCGCGAGCTCGGCATACGGCATGCGCTGCTCGAGCCGGGCACGCTCCAGCGCGCCGCGGACCTGGGTGTAGATCGTGTTGTCGGAGACGCCGGCGGCCGCGTGAAGCGACTGGGTGGCGGACTGGTTCGCCATCCGCTCCAGCGTCACCAGGTCGAAGTAGGTGAGCAGGGCCTCGGTGGCGTCCGCGGCCAGGTCGCGTCCCTGCCCGCGCAGCACGAGGTCGGGGATCAGGAAGCCCACCACGGCGCCGACGACGCTTAACAGCAGGGGGAGGGTGGCGTCCTGGCCGATCAGCGAGCTGACAAGTCCGAAGAGCAGCGGGACGCCGAAGCCCGCGGCCGCCCAGGCCAGTTTGTCGGTGTAGTGACGGGCGACGCTGCGGCCCTTGAGCTCGAGGGCACGCCGGGTGGACGGCGCGACCGCGGCCGGACGCCGGCGCAGCCACCAGGCGCCCAGGCGCTCGCCGGGTTCGACGACAGGCTCCTGCTCGGCCGGGCGGGCGTCGCCGAGGGCCGCGAGGGCGTCGTCGAGACGCACATGCTCTGGGCGGAAGGCGGCGACGATCAGGAAGGCGCCGACCACCAGCAGCATTCCCGGGACCATCACCAGCAGCGCGGTCATGGCAGCGGCCTCAGGATCCGCTCGCGGTTCCGCGCCAGAGTCATGCGGCGCATGATCCATACCGACAAGGCGTAACAGGCGAGCAATGCCAGCAGGATGATTTGCCCCACGGGCGTGCCGTAGGGCGCGAAGAACTCGGGCGCGAACAACATGAACACCACCAGCGCCAGGACGGTGATGACCGTCACCTGCCGGACCACCACGCGGGGCTTCGCCCGCTCGGCCTCGATCTCGCGCAGGGCACGCAGCCGGTCCTGGATCGAGTCGGCCAGCGCGTGCAGCGTCAGGGACGCCCCCGTGCCGCCCCGCTGCGTGGAGAGGATGAGGGCCGCCAGCACAGCGTCCGAGTCGGGGCTGTTCAACTCGTCGGCCATGGCCTGCAACGCCTGCGGGGCGGTCCAGCGGTCGTCGAGCCGCTTGACCAGCACCGACAGCGGCTCGGCCAGCGGCCCCGGCGCCTGACGCGCCGAGAGCCGGACGGCGTCCGTGATCGACTTGCCGGTCGACAGTTGTGCCAGCATGCCCCGGACCCACCGGTCGAGGGCCTCAAGCAGCCGGACGCCATCCTGCGGCGGGTCGCTCAGCAGTCGGGGCAGGCCCCAGACCGCGGCGGGAACGACCACAAGGAGCACTGGCCAGCGCAGGACGTACATCAGGACGACCCCGGCGACCAGGCCGAGCGCAATGGACAGGATCGTGCTCCGGCGGGTGCGGCGGATCTTGTCCACAACTGTTGTCCACAGTCCTGTGGATGACGCCACACGCCGGGGGCGGTCAGGGATGGCCCCCGTCAGCGCGGCGGCCACGACGAGCACGCCCGCGATCGCGAGCATCGCGCAAAGCGTGGCGGCCACGGCGGTCATCGCGACCTCCACGTGTGCAGGTAGGGCGCCAGCTGATCGAGGAACTCCTGCTCGGGGTGGTAGAGCTCCGGCTCCGTGGGCGTCGCCGCCCGGTACAGCAGGTGCGTCACGGGTCGATTGCCCTCGATGCCGCCGGTGAGGCGCCGCACCTCGGACACCAGCCTCGTGCGGACGCCGCCGCGCCACGTCTCGTCGATCAGGCGAACGTGGACGATCAGGTGAATGTGGTGGGCTATCTGGCGGTAGGCCTCATCCATGCCGATCACGCCGCCCTGGGCCACGCGGGCCGCGAGCCGGTCCATCGTGGACGCCGAATCGTGGCTGTGAGTTGTGGAGAGGCTGCCAGCCCCGCTCTGCATCGCTTCGAACATCGCCCCGGCCTCGCCGCCGCGGACCTCGCCGACCACCAGTCGCGACAGGTTCTGGCGCAATGCCTCAGGGATCAGGTCAGCCACGGTGAACTCGCCGACGGCGCGGCCGTCCTGTCGCTCGCCCAGCCCGATCCGGGCCTGGAGCGCCAGCATGTTCGTGCGGTGCGGCTGTAGGTGAGTGAGCAACTCGTAGTCGGTCTCCAGCGTGCCAAAGCGTTCGTTGTCGGGGATCGACGCGATCAGCGCACGTAGCAAGGTGGTTTTGCCAGCGCCCTGATCGCCGGAAATTACGATCGATTTACGCCCAAGAATTGCGGCGTGGAGCAGCCGCCCGACTTCGTCCGGCATCGTGCCGCGGTCAACCAGCTCGGGCAGATCGACGCTCGTCAGGATGTGCTGCCGGATCGTCACCGACGGCCGGAAGCTCAGGCCGAACCCGATCGCGTGCAGCCGGAAGCGGTCGCCCAGGGCCAGGGTCATGGTCGGATGGGCGTCGTCGAACGGACGCGTCGGCGTCACCGACTCCCCCAGGAACCGGACGGCCTCGACGAGCTCCTCGTCGGAGTCGGCCACCGGCGGATGTGGCTCGCGGTGCCCATCGCCGAACTGGACCATCACCGAACCGCACCCGGCGATCTCGATGTTCTCGGCGTCCGGGATCTCGAACAACGGCTGGAGGCGCCCGTAGCCGTAGATGGCGTTCTCGAGCGCCCGGGCATACGCCTGCTCGGTCTCGAGTGGCCAGAGTGCGGCGCCGAGCGAGCTCTGTTCCTCGGCGTACTCGTGGACGACGCGGCGCAACACCGAGCGACCCAGCAGCCGCCGGTCGGTCTCGGGCATGGTGCGTTCGGTGCGCTCTGCGTACGCCTCGATCTCGCGCGCGATGCGCTCGGACGCCCTGCGTCGCAGCACGACGATGAGGCCCCAGTCGATGTCCTCGGACTGGACGAAAGCGCGATCCGTCTCGGCGAGGTCGGCCCTGGTCGACACGAACGCGGGGTGCGACTTGAACAGCGGGATCTCGGCCAACCGCAGGCTGTCGGGGCTCACGCGACGCTCACCTCCCTTCTCCGGGCCGGGGACGCCGCGGGTGCCGGCGTGCCAATGCGGGCGCGCTCGGCGTCCTGCAGCGTCGTGAGGCGACCGGCGGCGTCCGCGAACGATCTGGCCAACGCCTGCCGGCGCCAGCGCCGCGACAGAAGCTGGCCCTCCTGCAGGTCGGCCGCCGCGGACGGCTGCCAGGCGATCTCGGCCAGCACGCCGACGCCGAACTGCTCGGCAACCTCCTTCGCGCGGTACGGACGCCCCGCGCCGACGAGGATCAGGCCCACCTGGCCGGACGGGACCTGGTCGAGCAGCGTCGGCAACTGCAGTCGGAGGGCCGCCAGCGCGACGAGCGACGTTCGTGTGACAACGCCGATCGTGCCGGAGGCCTCCGCGAGATCGGTGGGCAGGCCGCGGCTGCCGATGCGTCCGGCGTCCAGGATGGTGTCGTGCGGCGCCTCCTGCAGCGCCTGCCCGAGGTCGCGCCAGACCGCGCTGAAGACGTCGGCGGTGCCGGGGTGCACGAAGCCGGGCAGGAATCGGCGGGTCGGGCCCAACCCGACGCCCTTGGGCGCGGGCGGCTCGGGCAGCGACATCGACTGGGCGTCGATCGCCTCGGACACGGGACGCCGTTCGCGGTGTGCCTGCAGGATGCCGGGCAGCCCGAGGTCGTGCGCGGACGCCCCGCGCAGGTACCCGGCCAGCACGGCCTGAGAGGGGCTGCGATCGGCATCCACGAGCAGGACGTCGCGGGGCCAGGTGAGGGTCAAGCCGAGCGCCGTGACCGTGACTCCGGGGGCGCCGCTCGCCGAGCAGAGCAGCACGATAGCCATCAGGACTCCGCCTTCTGCATCAGCGCGACCTGTTTCAGGGCGCCCAGGCGGGCCACCTGCTCGGCGTCCGCGGCCGCCACGTTGAGGTCGACCAGATAGCTGCCATCGGCCGCCGCGACAGGCGCGTTGGCCAGGGTCGCCGCGACGCTGGCCGGCAGCGCGGTGGACGCCGCACCGCCGGTCGTCGATGGGAGCGCGACCACGACGACGGACGCCCCGGGGCGCATGGCCGTGGCCGGGATGCGGCCCGCCTCGACCTTCAGGCCCACCCGGGCCAGGCCCTGGGCGAGCTCGGCGGGCCCGTAGCTCTTGTCGACCAGGAGGCCGCCGGCAGGCAGGTCGGTGCGGGCGCTCTGGCCCACGACGGCGTTGAGTTGATCGCCCGAGACGGCGGCGACGTCGATGCTGCGGCCGATGGCGACGACCGAGAGGTCTTTGGCCTGGATGACCTGGCCGCGGTAGACGGTGCTCGTCATCTTGATCGCGGAGCGGGTGTCGGCGACGGCCGAGAACAGAGCCCAGGTGCCGAGCCCACCCAGCGTGACGGCGATGATGCCCGCGGCCAGCCAACGCACGTTGCGGCGCACGCGAACGCGGCTGCTGCGGGCGGGCGCGGCGGTATGGGGCGCTTCGTCGGCCATCGTCTTCCTGTCGCCTGGGTGGGTGGACGGCGCGAATCTACCGCCTTGCCCCCGTAGCTTGACAACGTCTTGCGGATGATCTGTGGATAACGCGGCGCGTCCACTGGACAGTGGCGACCCGTGGCCATCGCCTCGTCGAGGTATGGGAAGGACCGATTCGGGGCGGATCCGACACCAGTTGGCCGACACACCGCTTCTGGGGGCGAGGAGGCGATCCCGAGCTGGAATTCCCCCGAGACCAGAAGGCCTCGCGCCCTAGTTCGGGTCGAGAGCCACTCCAGGCCCATCCCATTGGTGCGCGGGACCAATTCCCGGACTAGAGTGCGACGTGACAACGGCGTGGGGAGGAGTCGGCATGGACCGACGCAGGAGTTCGACGGTCTCGGTCGACGTCCTGACGCTCCGTTACAACAACGCCGACCGCCGCGTCGAGATCGCCGTCTTCAACCGCGAGACCGAGCCCTACCTCGGCCAACTGGCGCTGCCCGGCGTCGTTCTGCGCGAGGACGAACGACTCGTGGACGCCGCCCGCCGCGCCGTTGACACCAAGCTCGGCATGCCGCTGCGCGCGCAGGGCCAACTGACCGTCTTCGACGAGCCCCACCGCGATCCCCGCGGCGCCACGCTCTCGGTCGCCATGTGGGGCGTCGCCGACGAGCCCGAGGCCGACAAGAAGGCGCGGGGTGACAAGAAGGTCCAGGCCGAGCGGGCCCAGGCCCAGCCGACCCCGGGCGACGAGCCGGACGCCGGCCAGCGCGTTCGCTGGTTCCCCCTGGACGACCTGCCACCGCTGGCGTTCGACCACAACCACATCATCGCCGCTTGTCGGCCCCTGCTCGTCGAGAAGCTGTGGCGCGATCTCTCCTTCACCCGCGCCCTCACCGGCCCCACGTTCCCGGTCTCCGCCGCGGTCGCGATCACCCGCTCGCTGACCGGCACGTCCCCCGATCGCGGCAACCTCAACCGTCGCCTGGCGTCCGTCAAGGGCCTGGGCGTGAGCCACCGCAAGGTCGTCCTCGGACGCGGCCGTCCCGGCACGCTCTGGGAGTGGCAGCAGGCCACCGTCGCATCTCCGGCTGAGTAACAGCCCGGACGCCCTCGCGTTCCTTCGTCGCCCGAGTACACCTGGACGCCGTCGCGTGAGTGGCGCGCCGGTCGTCCCTGCCGGTCGCCCCCTCAGGCCAGCTCGCTCAGAACGGACGGCAATTCGTCGAGGATCTCCCGGGCCAGGAAGCCGAGGCGTCCGATGCGTGCGGCCAGCCGCTCCCCCGCCGCCGCGTGCAGGTACTTGGCCCAGCACGCCGCCTGCGCCGGCTCGGCGCCCCGCGCCAGCAGCCCGCCGAGGGCGCCGGCCAGGACGTCCCCGCTGCCCGACGTCGCCAGCCCGCTGTGCCCGACCCCGAGCCGCCAGCAGTTACCTCCGGGCGCGACCACTAGGTCGTGACAAGCCACGACGGCACCGAATCGCGACGCCAGTTCCTCGACACCGCCCCGCACGTCCGACCCCAGCGGACGCCCCAGCAGCAGCTCGGCCTCCTCGTCGTTCGGCGTGAGCACGGTGCGCGAGGCGAGCCCCTCCGGCAGTGGCACACCGCGCAGGGCACCGAGCGCAAAGGCGTCCACGACCAGGCTCGTCCGCTCGCCGAGCAGCGGCAGCAGGCGTCCGACGACCTCTGCGGTGCGCTCGGGTGAGTCCAGCCCCGGACCCACCACGACGGCGTCCGCCTCCGCCAACCGGTCGGCCAGCGCATCGAGGCCGTCGACCAGCACCGACCCGGACGCGTCCGCGGCCAGCCCGTACACCCCAGCCTCCGGGGTCGCCACGGCCAGCGCCACGGCGACCGGTGCGGCCACCGCCAGCCCGAGCTGCCCGGCCCCGACCCGCAGCGCGGCCAGCCCGGCGAGCTGGACCGCCCCCGGCGTCCCGGCCGCCCCGCCGACGACCAGGACGCGCCCGCGCAAATACTTGGTGCTGCCCGCCTCCGGCAGCGGCCAGTCGCGCAGCAGGCGCGGCGACACCTCCACGGGCCCCGCCGAAGGCCGCTCCCCCTCAGTGGACCGCATCGGGCTCCCCTCGGTGCTCGGTGACCGGCGCGCCCGCGGCCGCCAGGTGGGCGACGTCGTTGTAGCGCGCCAACTGCCACCCGCCGGCGCCCCGCCGCAGCACCGTGATCGAGGCGTTACGCACCGGGTCGGACGACTGCAGCTGCAGCAAGGTGTGCTCGTCCAGGCCCTCGCAGACGTAGCGCAGCAGCATGACCACGGCGTCGTGCACGAAGAGCACCGCGCGGGGATCGCCGGGGGCGTCCGGCAGATCCCGCAGGAACGACCGCACCCGCAGCGCGACGTCGGCCCACGACTCGCCGCCGGGCGGACGGTGGTAGAACTTGCCCCACCACTGCCGCCGTTGCGCCTCGAGCGGGAACCGGTTCGTCACGCCGACTCGCGTCAGCAGGTCGAGCACCCCGAGTTCGCGGTCGCGCAGCCGCTCGTCCAGCAGCACCGGCAGCGCCGAGCCCGCCTCGGCGAGCGAGACCTGCGCGGTCTGTGCCGCCCGCACGTACGGCGAGGACCACACCGCCGCCGGGCGTCCGTCGCTCAGCAGGGACGCCAGCCCGCGACCGAGCGCCCGGGCCTGGTCGACGCCGACAGGCGACAGCGGCACGTCGGGGTCGCGGTAGCCCAGCTCGATCACCTCGGCGCCGGCCGCAATCGCCGCCGCCGCGGCCAGGTTGCCCATGCTCTCGCCGTGCCGGACCAGCACCAGTTCGGCGTACACGCCTCGCCTTCCGTTCGATCGGTTCGGACGCCGGCTCGCGCGTCCGACTACGACCTTGCCCCGGCGCTCGTCCCGCAAACCCGCGCCAACGGCGTCCGGACGGCACAGCCGGATCGTTTCGTGCCGCAGCCGACCGGTTAACCCCGAACTCGTCCGATCGTCATCCTCGAGAGGGAGCCCTTATGCCTTCCAAGCCGAAACCGCCCGAGAAGTCCAAGCCCGCCGAACCCGTCCCGGGCGCGCCCGCGTCGTTCACCCCCAGCCTCACCGAGCCCCTCGCGACCGAGGGCCTGCCGGCCCCCAAGCCCGACCAGCGCGGCCCCGAACCCCGGACGCCCACCGGCGCCCCACTGCCCGTCGATGGCGCGGCGAACGCGCAGCAGGGCGTCCGGCACACCACGTCGCTCGGCACCCCGCTGCGCGACACCAAGCACTCGCTCAAGGCGGGTCCGCGGGGGCCGATCCTGCTCGCCGACCACCACCTCCGCGAGAAGATCACGCACTTCGACCACGAGCGGATCCCCGAGCGGGTCGTCCACGCGCGCGGTGCGGCGGCCCACGGCGTGTTCATCGCCAACGGGGCGGCGCAGGGCATCTGCCGGGCCGCCTTCCTCGCCGAGGGCGTCGAGACGCCGGTGTTCGTGCGATTCTCGACGGTGCTCGGCTCGCGCGGGTCGGCCGACACCGTGCGCGACACCCGCGGCTTCGCCGTGAAGTTCTACACGAGCGAGGGCAACTACGACCTGGTCGGCAACAACATCCCGGTCTTCTTCATCCAGGACGGCATCAAGTTCCCCGACATCGTCCACGCCGCGAAGCCGCATCCCGACCGCGAGATCCCGCAGGCGCAGTCGGCCCACGACACCTTCTGGGACTTCGTCTCCCTGCACACCGAGGCGCAGCACCACACGCTGTGGAACATGTCCGACCGCGGCATCCCGCGCTCGTTCCGGATGATGGAGGGCTTCGGCGTCCACACGTTCCGGGTCGTCAACGAGACCGGCGAGACCAGCCTGGTCAAGTTCCATTGGAAGCCGCGCCTCGGCGTCCACGGCCTGACCTGGGAGGAGGCGCAGCTGCTCGGCGGCCTCGACCCCGACTTCCACCGCCGCGACCTCGCGGACGCCATCGAGGCCGGCAACTTCCCGCAGTGGGACCTCGGCGTCCAGGTCATGCCGGACACCCCCGAGGAGATGTTTGAGGGCATCGACCTGCTCGACCCGACCAAGTTCGTGCCGGAGGAGCTCTGTCCGGTGCAGCTCATCGGCACGATGATGCTGAACGCCAACCCGAGCAACTACTTCGCCGAGACCGAGCAGGTCGCGTTCCACGTCGGCCAGCTGGTGCCGGGCATCGACGTCACCAACGACCCACTGCTTCAGGTGCGGCTGTTCAGCTACGTCGACACGCAGATCACCCGCCTGGGTGGGCCCAACTTCAACCAGCTGCCGATCAACCGTCCGCACACCGACGTCAACGACATGCTGCGCGACGGCATGCACCAGACGGCCGTGCACTCGGGCGTCGCCCCCTATCACCCGAACTCGCTCGACGCCGGCTGCCCCTTCCACATCGAGGCCGGGGCGTTCATCGACGTGCCGCAGGCGTTGCCGGCGAGCGTGCGCGTGCGCGAGAACCCGATCACCTTCGAGGACCACTACACCCAGGCCACGCTGTTCTTCCGCTCGCTGAGCGCGGTCGAGCGCGATCACGTCGTCGCCGCGTACACCTTCGAGTTGAGCAAGTGCTACGAGGAGACGATCCGTCGGCGGCAGCTGCTGGCCCTGGCCCGCATCGACGAGTCGCTGGCCGCCGCGGTCGCCCTCGGCCTGGGACTGCCCGAGCCCGAGCCCTCCGCACCCGTGGCGTCCGTCGAACCGTCGCCGGCCCTGTCGATGGTCGGACGCCGCTGGCCCGTCCTTGGGCGCGTGGTCGGCGTCATCGTGGGTGCCGAGGCGCCCGACCTGCCGGACCTGCTGGCCGCCCTGCGCGGCGAGGGGTTCCAGCCTGTGCTGATCGCGCCGGCCGCTGGGCTGTTCGACGGTCAGCCGGTGCAGCGCACGTACGCGAACGCGGCGAGTCCCGAGCTGGACGCCGTCGTGGTCGCCGGCGAGACGCCGCCCGCCCCGGACGCCTGGCAGTCGCTGGACGCCAAGGCCGCCACTCCGGGGGCCGGGGCGGAGGTCGACCCACGGGTCGGCAAGCTACTCGGCGAGGCCTGGCGCCACGCCAAGGCGATCGCGGCGCTGCCGGCGGGGGCATCCGTGCTGACGGCGTCCGGGCTGCCGGCCGAAGGCGTGGGCGTCCTACTCGGCGACGGCGTCGAGGTGGCGTCCGGGCTGGCGGACCTGCTCGCCGAGCACCGCGTGTGGGCACGCTTCGAACTGCCCGCCGACGAGGAGGAACGATGAGAGCGGTCACGTGGCATGGACGCGGCGACATCCGGGTCAGCGACGTGCCCGAGCCGAGGATCTCGGAGCCGACGGACGCCGTCGTGCGGGTCACCTCGACCGCGATCTGCGGCTCGGACCTGCACCTCTACGGGCCGCTGGCGCCGTTCATGACGCCGGGCGACATCATGGGCCACGAGTTCATGGGCGTCGTCGAGGAGGTCGGCTCGGGGGTGACGCGGCTGCGTCCGGGCGACCGGGTGGTGGTGCCGTTCAACATCGCGTGCGGGCACTGCTTCATGTGTTCCCACGGCCTGCAGTCGCAGTGCGAGACGACGCAGGTGACGGCGACCGGCTGCGGGGCGGCCCTGTTCGGCTACACCAAGCTGTACGGCCAGGTGCCCGGCGGGCAGGCCGAGTACGTGCGGGTGCCGCAGGCGGAGTACGGGCCGGTCAAGCTGCCCGAGCACGGCTCGGACGACCGGTGGCTGTTCCTGTCGGACATCCTGCCGACGGCCTGGCAGGCGGTGACGTACGCCGACCTGCAGCCCGGCGAGACCGTCGCGGTCATCGGCCTGGGGCCCGTCGGGCAGCTCGTGACCCGCTGCGCACGGCAGCAGGGCGCGGGGCGGGTCATCGGGGTCGACCTGGTGCCCGAGCGGCTCGAGTTGGCCCAGTCGTATGGGGTCGAGGTCATCGACGCGTCCCAGACCGCCGACGTGGCCGCGGCGATCAGGGACCTCACCGGACGCGGCGCCGACCGGGTCGTGGACGCCGTCGGCATGGAGGCGCACGGCTCCCCGGTCGCGAAGGTTGCGACCGACGTCGTGTCGTCGCTGCCCAAGCCGGCGGCGTCCGTCCTCGCGCAGACCGTGGGGATCGACCAGCTGGCGGCGCTGCGGACGGCGTTCGCGTCCGTCCGGCGGGGCGGGACGATCTCGCTGGCCGGGGTCTACGGCGGGGCCGCGGACCCGGTCAACATGATGCGGCTCTTCGACCGGCAGGTGACGATCCGGATGGGGCAGGCGAACGTCAGGCGGTGGACCGATCAGCTGTTCGGCCTGCTGTCGTCGGAGGAGGACGTCTTCGGCGTCGAGAGCCTGCCGTCCCACCACCTACCGCTGGAGGAGGCGCCGGACGCCTACCGCATGTTCGCCCACCGGCAGGACGGCTGCATCAAGGTTGTGCTGAAGCCGTGAGGGTGGGCCGGTCGGGAAGGCGCGTGGGCTCTGGAGGCGGTGGGTACCGGCCTAGTGCCTCCGGGCGCTGCCGTCGGTGACTGCCCGGGAACTCACCGGGGCGAGGTGTGCCGGTTGAGAGCACAGCCGGCACACCGTCCCGCCCATCGTCGGACGCTTGAGGCGTCCGGGAGCGGGTATGCGGCGTCCATGAGCGAGATGCTGCGTGAACTGGCCGCCGAGCTGACCCGCGTGGACGCCGCGATCGAGACGGCGCCACTGTACGCCGATCCGGCGGATCCGTCGTCGGGCTTCAGCGACGAGTTGGTCGACCTCATCGCCCGGGAGGAGGAGGTGCGTCGCCTGCTGATCCGCGACGCGCTCGACGAGGTCACGGGGGAATGACGGAGGTCCGGATCGGGACCTCGGGCTGGGTCTACGCGAGCTGGCGCGGTGCCGTCTACCCCGAGGGTCTGCCGGACGCCGACCGGCTCGACTACTACACGCGCCATCTCTTCGACACCGTCGAGCTGAACGCCAGCTTCTACCACTGGCCGAGGGAGGCGTCCTTTCGCTCCTGGCAACGGCGCCTGCCGCCGGGCTTCGCCCTCACGGTCAAGGCGCCGCGGGGGCTGACCCACGCCAGACGGCTGCACGAGCCGGAGGTCTGGATAGAACGGATCCTTTCCGGGCTGAGTCTGCTCGGTGACCGGCGCGGGCCGCTGCTCGTGCAACTGCCGCCCGACCTCGAGCGCGACGACGCGCGGTTGGACTACTTCCTCGCGCGCTGGCCGTCGGGGACGCAGCTCGCGGTCGAGTTCCGGCACGACTCGTGGCTCGATCTGGAGGTGTTCGCCCTGCTCGAGCGACACGGCGCGGCGTACGTCGTGGCCAGCGGGGCCGGGCTGCCGTGCGTCCTGAAGGCGACGGCCGGGTTCGTGTACGTCCGGCTGCACGGGCCCGACGAGCATCAGCTGTATGCCGGTAGCTATGACGACGACTCGATGCGGTGGTGGGCCGACCGCATCGGCGAGTGGCGCGCGCAGGGACGGTCCGTCTACGCCTACTTCAACAACGACGCCCACGGCAACGCGGTGCGCAACGGGCAGACTCTGCGGCGGTTCGTGACCGCCGCCAGCTGAGGGTCCTTCCTGATGCCGAGGCTGCGCCGGGTCTCGCCGAACTCACCCGGCTGGACGCGCCGCCGGGCCGGGCGCGGCTTCGCCTACGTGGACGCCGCCGGTGCGACCCTCTCTGCCGACCAGATCGAGCGGATTCGCTCGCTGGTGATCCCGCCGGCGTGGCGCGATGTCTGGATCTGTCCGCTGCCCAACGGTCA
>DAIRTI010000044.1:0-27520 GCA_036803965.1 Propioniciclava sp. | reverse complement strand
AGCCCGATCTGCTGTACATCGATCTGCATCTCGTGCACGAGGTGACCAGCCCCCAGGCGTTCGACGGGCTCCGGCTGGCGGGGCGTCCGGTGCGGCGTCCGGATCTCACGATCGCGACCGAAGACCACAACACCCCCACCGAGAACATCGACAAGCCGATCGCGGACCCGGTGAGCCGCCTGCAGGTCGACACGCTGCGCCGCAATGCCGCGGAGTTCGGCGTGCCGATCCACAGCCTGGGCAGCCTCGATCAGGGCGTGGTCCACATCATCGGGCCGCAGCTGGGCCTCTCCCAGCCGGGCATGACGATCGTCTGCGGCGACAGCCACACCTCGACCCACGGCGCGTTCGGCGCGCTCGCGTTCGGCATCGGCACCTCCGAGGTCGAGCACGTGCTGGCCACGCAGACGCTGCCGCAGGCGCGTCCGAAGCGGATGGCCGTCAACGTCACCGGCGCCCTGCCCGAGGGCGTCACGGCGAAGGACCTGGCGCTCGCGATCATCGCCCAGGTCGGCACCGGCGGCGGCCAGGGCTACGTGGCCGAGTACCGCGGCGAGGCGATCCGCAACCTCTCGATGGAGGGACGCATGACGCTGTGCAACCTCTCGATCGAGTGGGGCGCCCGCGCCGGTCTGGTCGCCCCCGACCAGACGACCTTCGACTACCTGCAGGGCCGTCCCAACGCCCCCGAGGGTGCCGACTGGGACGCCGCCGTCGCCTATTGGCGCACCCTCTTCACCGACGACGACGCCGTCTTCGACGCCGAGGTCACCGTGGACGCCTCCGCGCTCAGCCCGTTCGTCACCTGGGGTACCAACCCGGGCCAGGGGCTGCCGCTGGACGCCAACGTGCCGACGCCGTCCGAGATCGCCGATCCCGTCGAGCGGGCCGCCGCCGAGCGCGCCCTGGAGTACATGGGCCTGGACGCCGGCATGGCCCTGCGCGACGTCAAGGTCGACACCGTCTTCGTCGGCTCGTGCACCAACGGCCGCATCGAGGACCTGCGCCTCGCGGCGTCCATCATCGCCGGACGCCATGTCGCCCCCGGCGTCCGCATGCTCGTCGTGCCGGGCAGCGCGCGCGTCCGGCTGCAAGCGATGGCCGAGGGCCTCGACAAGGTGTTCACCGAAGCCGGCGCGGAATGGCGCGAGGCCGGCTGCTCGATGTGTCTGGGCATGAACCCCGACCAGCTGAAGCCGGGGGAGCGGTCGGCGTCCACGTCGAACCGCAACTTCGAGGGCCGCCAGGGCAAGGGCGGCCGCACCCACCTGGTGTCCCCGTCGGTGGCAGCGGCCACCGCGGTGCGCGGCACCCTGTCGTCCCCCGCGGACCTGTAAGGAGCCGGCCATGGAGAAGTTCACCTCGCACACCGGCGTCGGCGTCCCGCTGCGCCGCAGCAACGTCGACACGGACCAGATCATCCCCGCGGTCTACCTCAAGCGCGTGACCCGCTCCGGCTTCGAGGACGGCCTGTTCGCCGCCTGGCGCGGCGACCCCGAGTTCGTCCTCAACCAGCCGGCCTACGCGTCCGGCTCGATCCTGGTACCGGGCCCCGACTTCGGCACCGGCTCGTCCCGCGAGCACGCCGTGTGGGCGCTGCAGAACTACGGCTTCAAGGCCGTCATCGGCAGCCGCTTCGCCGACATCTTCCGCGGCAACTCCGGCAAGGCGGGCCTGCTCGTCGGCACGGTGCCGCAGGAGGTCGTCGAGGAGCTGTGGTCCTACCTCGCCGACGCCCCCGGTGCTGAGCTGACCGTCGACCTCACGACCCGCACGGTGACCGCCGGCGACCGCAGCTACGAGTTCGCGATCGACGACTACACCGCGTACCGGCTGCTGAACGGCCTCGACGACATCGGGCTGACGCTCACGCACGCCGACGAGATCGCGGCGTACGAGGCGTCCCGGCCGTCGTTCAAGCCGACGACGCTGCCGGTGAAGGTCGCCAGGTGAGGGCCGGACGCCGCTAGCGTAGGCCCCGCGAGGGCCGAGTTCTCAGAGACAGGACGCCGAGGGCGGCGGCCGGGCGAGCCGGGGTCCCGCGGAGGGAGCCCGATGAGTCCGCTCACGCCGTACGATGGACGGGCCCGCCTCCCGCTGCGGAAGGTCAACCACGAAGACGCCGAGCCGTTCTATGTCGTCATCACGAAGATCTTCGGCTTCCTCATGCGCCGGACGACGCGCCAGGACTGGGGCCCGCCCGACCTGCCCGCCACCGGCGGCGTGATCGTGTGCCCCAACCACATCGCGAACTTCGACCCGCCCGCGGTCGGCCACTTCGTGATGTGGTCGGGACGCTTCCCGCACTTCCTGTCGAAGGTGGAGGTGTTCCGCATCCCGGTCATCGGCTGGATCGCCCGTAACTGCGGCCAGATCCCCGTCCTGCGCGGCACCGAGCGTGCCTCGGACGCCCTCGTGGCGGCCCGGCAGGCGCTGGCCGCCGGGCGCTGCATCGTCATCTACCCCGAGGGCACGCGCACGTTCGACCCCGATCTGTGGCCGATGACCGGACGCAGCGGCGCCGCCCGGCTGGCCCTGGCGACCCGATCTCCGGTGATCCCACTCGGCAACTGGGGCGCCGAGCAGGTCATGCCCGGACGCCGCGTCACCTGGCCACGGTTCTTCCCGCGCAAGACCATGCACGTCCGGGCCGGCGCTCCTGTCGCTCTCGACGACCTCTACCCGGACGCCGGCGCCGAGGCCTCGCCCGAGGCCGTCCACGAGGCCACCGACAGGATCCTGGACGCCCTCACCGCGCTGGTCGCCGACCTGCGTGGCGAGACCCCTCCGACCGGCCGCTGGGACAGCCGGCTCGGACGCCGTGTCGAACGCGAGCCCGGGGCGTCCGGCGGGGATTCGATAGACTGACTCACCGGTCGCGGCCGGTCCGTGCCGCACCCGAATGGAGACCCTGATGACCCAGACCGCACCCGAACGCGTCCGCGTGGCGCTCGTCTTCGGCGGCGTGAGTTCGGAGCACGACGTCTCCTGCCTCACCGCCGGCGGGGTCACCCGCGCGATCGACACCGACCGGTTCGAGGTCGTCGGCATCGGCATCACGCCGAGCGGCCGCTGGGTCCAGGTGCCCACCGATGAGATGGCCGTGATGGAGGTCGTCGACAACCGCCTGCCCCGGCTGCACGACGACCGTCCCGAGGCCGTGGTGATGCGCAACGGCGGTGCTGGCTGCGGCCGGGTCGCCACCCTCGACGGCGAACGCCTCACCGACGGGCGCGACTTCGACGTGGTGTTCCCCCTTCTGCACGGGCCCTTCGGCGAAGACGGCACGGTCCAGGGCCTGTTCGAGATGCTCGGCATCCGCTACGTGGGCTGCGGCGTGGCGGCCAGCGCCAACGCGATGGACAAGGACCTGATGCGGCGCCAGCTCAAGAGCGCCGGCCTGCCCCTGTACCCGTGGGTGACGATCAGCAAGGCCGACTGGGACGCCGACGCCCAGCGCTGGCTGGACCGCTGCTCGGTCGACCTGGAGTTCCCCGTCTACGTGAAGCCCGCGCGCGGCGGCTCGTCCATGGGCATCTCACGCGTCCCGGAGCCGGCCGGACTGCGCGCGGCGATCGAGGAGGCCCAGCGGTTCGACCCGAAGGTGCTCGTCGAGCAGGGCTTCGTCGGGATCCGCGAGATCGAGTTGGCCGTGCTGGGCGTGACCGGAGGTGCGCCAGCGGCGTCCGTCGCCGGCGAGATCCAGGTGCACACCGAGGACGCCTTCTACGACTACGAGGCCAAGTACACCCCCGACGAGCAGGTCGACCTGGTGATCCCGGCCGAGGTGAGCCCGAAGCTGCTGCGCCGCATGCAGCGCGTCGCCGCCGCCACGTTCACCGCGATGGGGTGCGAGGGGCTGGCGCGCGTGGACCTGTTCGTGACGCCCGACGACGAGGTCTGGGTGAACGAACTCAACACGATGCCCGGCTTCACCCGCCTGTCGATGTACCCGAGCCTGTGGCAGGCCACGGGGCTGCCGTACGCGGACCTGATCGCGGAGCTGATCCAGCTCGCCCTCGATCGCCCGCTGGGCCTGCGATGACTCCCAACCCGCCCGGACCCACCGTGGCCGACGTGGGGGAGTTCGGGCTCATCGCCTCGATCACGGCCGGGCTCGGCCCGTCGCCGAAGGTGCCCGTGAGCGTGGGCGACGACTGCGCGGTGCTGGCCCCGACCGGGCAGCTGGCCGTCTCGACGGACGCCATGATCGAGGACGTCCACTTCAAGCGCGCGTGGTCCTCGGCCCGCGACGTCGGGCGCAAGGCGGTGGCGTCCGCCATGGCCGACGTCGAGGCCGTCGGCGCACGACCACTGGGCGTGGTGGTCAGCGTGTCCCTGCCCGGCGATCTGCCGGCGGCGTGGGCGCGCGACCTGGCGGACGGCGTCCGGGCCGAGGCGGAGGCCTGCGGGGCTCATCTGGTCGGCGGCGACGTCTCAGGCGGGGAGAAGATCGGGGTCGTCTGCACCGTTTTCGGCGACCTCGAGGGCCGGACGCCGATTCTGCGGTCCGGCGCACGCCCGGGCCAGGTCGTGGCCTACATCGGCAACCTTGGCATGGCCGAGGCCGGCGTGACGGTGCTGCGGCGCGGCTTCCGCTCGCCGGCCGCCGTGGTGAACGCCCACCGCGTGCCGAGCCCGCCCTACGGCCAGGGGATCGTGGCCGCCGAAGCCGGCGCCGGCGCGATGATCGACTGCTCCGACGGCCTGCTGGCCGATCTGCGGCACATGGCCGAGGCGTCCGGGGTTGTCATCGCCATCGAGACCGACAACCTCCAGATCGCCGAACCGCAACGCATCGTGGCCGCCGCGATCGGCCATGCCGACCCGCTCGACTTCATCCTGCGCGGGGGCGAGGACCACGCCCTGCTCGCCACGTTCGATCCCGGACGCGTCCCGCCCGGCTGGACCGTCATCGGCGGCGTCGCCGAGGCCGACGGCACACCCGGCGTCCTGCTCGACGGGCTGCCGCGCGACGACCCGGGCGGCTGGACGCACTTCTGAGCGCCCAGCCCTCCCCGAGGCCGGAGAGTAGCCCGGACCATCGGCGTCCGCCCTTGCCGGTCGCGTCTGCGGCCTGTTGTGCGGGTGCTGTGTCGCGGGGTTGTTATGGTGTCCTCCATGGCGACCCGCGCGTCTTCCCCCACGCGGACCCGTTCCACGTCGTCCCGCACAGGCGGGGCGCGGTCCGGCTCCGCAGGCACCGGAAGCAAGAAGACCACCCCGGCAGCACGCTCCCGCGCGCGCACGAACGCGAAGACCGGCGGGGGCGTCGGCGGTTTCTTCGCCGGCATCGGACGGGTGATCGCGGCCGTCTGGCGTGCCTGCGCCCACGTGGTCGGCGGGTTCGTGCGGGGGCTCGGCCGGGCGGCCCGCGAGGTCGAGCCGGCCCTGCGCCGCGACGGCGCCGGGCTCGCGCTCATCGCCGTTGCGCTGGTCATCGCGGCCGCCTTCTGGTTCGGCCTGCCCGGTGCGGGCGGCGAGGGGCTGCGGCTGGTCGTCTCGACGCTGTTCGGCTCGCTCAGCTACGCGCTGCCGCTGTTCGCCCTCGGCATGGCTTGGCGGACGCTGCGCGACCCCGCCGCGAACGGTCCGGCCGGACGCCAGGTCGTCGGCTGGACAGCCCTGCTGCTCGGCATCCTGGGGCTCATCAGCATCGCCAAGGGCGTCCCGAACCCGCAGCACCCGGTGGAGATGCGGGCTGCGGGCGGCGTCCTCGGGTTCATCTCGTCGAGCTTCCTCGCCGACCTGCTGACGACCTGGATCGCCGCCCCCATCCTCGTGCTGGTCAGCGCGTTCGGCGTCCTGGTGATCGTGGGCGTCCCGCTGCACGAGGTGCCCGGACGGGTCCAGCGCATGCGCGAGGCCGTCGCCGCGCACCGGCCGCGTCCGGCGCTGAGCTACGGCGTGGACGCCGCGTACGACACCCCGCTCGTGCTCGAGCCGGTGCCCGAACCTTTGCACGAGCAGAGCCACACGCCCTTCGGCCTGGACGACGCCGACATCGTGGACGCCGAGCTGGTCGAGGAGCCCCGGACGCCCGTGACCGCCGGCAAGGCCCCCGCTGCTGCGGCTGCGGAATTGGAGCCGCCCGCCCACTCGAACGCGCCCCTGCGCGCGGAACAGCTGACGCTCTCGGGCGACGTTCAGTACGTGCTGCCGGAGGCGTCCCTGCTGAAGCCGGGCACGACGCCCAAGGCGCGGACGGAGGCGTCCGACGCCGTCGTGGGACGCCTGACCGACGTGCTGCGCCAGTTCGAGATCGACGCGCAGGTGACCGGCTACCAGCGCGGACCGACCGTGACCAGGTACGCCGTCGAGCTCGGCACCGCGGTCAAGGTCGAGAAGGTGCTCGGACTCGGCAAGAACATCGCGTACGCCGTGGCGTCGCCGGAGGTGCGGATCCTCGCGCCGATCCCGGGCAAGTCGGCGATCGGCATCGAGATCCCGAACGTTGACAAGGAGATCGTGTCGCTCGGCGACGTCTTGCGCTCGGCCAAGGCCCGCGGCGACCACCACCCGATGACGGTCGGCCTCGGCAAGGACGTCGAGGGCGGCTTCGTCGTCGCCAACCTGGCCAAGATGCCGCACCTGCTGGTCGCGGGCGCGACCGGCTCGGGCAAGTCGAGCTTCGTGAACTCGATGATCACCTCGATCATGATGCGCGCCACGCCCGACGAGGTGCGCATGCTGCTGGTCGACCCGAAGCGGGTCGAGCTGACGCACTACGAGGGCATCCCGCACCTGGTCACGCCGATCATCACCAACCCGAAGAAGGCCGCCGAGGCGCTTCAGTGGGTCTGCCGCGAGATGGACGCCCGCTACGACGACCTGGCCGCGTTCGGCTTCCGGCACATCGACGACTTCAACAAGGCCGTCTCGGCCGGGCAGGTCAAGCTGCCGCCCGGCTCGGAGCGCACGCTGGAGCCCTACCCCTACCTGCTGGTGATCGTCGACGAGCTGTCGGACCTGATGATGGTCGCCCCGCGCGACGTCGAGGACTCGATCGTCCGGATCACGCAGCTGGCCCGCGCGGCCGGCATCCACCTGGTGCTGGCGACGCAGCGGCCCTCGACCGACGTCGTGACCGGCCTGATCAAGGCCAACGTCCCCTCGCGGCTGGCGTTCGCGACGTCGTCGATGACCGACTCGCGGGTCATCCTCGACCAGCCCGGTGCTGAGAAGCTCGTCGGCCAGGGCGACGGGCTGTTCCTGCCGATGGGGCAGAGCAAGCCCGTACGCGTTCAGGGAGCCTGGGTCACCGAAAAGGAGATCCGCGCGGTGGTCGCTTCGATCTCGGCGCAGGTCCAGCCGGTGTTCCGCACCGACATCACCGCGCCCGCCGAGTCGACGAAGGTCGCTGAGGACATCGGTGACGACCTCGAGCTGGTGCTGGAGGCGGCGTCCCTGGTGGTCAACCTGCAGTTGGGCTCGACCTCGATGCTGCAGCGGAAGCTGCGCGTCGGCTTCGCCAAGGCCGGACGCCTCATGGACATCCTCGAGACCCGCGGCGTCGTCGGGCCCTCCGAGGGGTCGAAGCCGCGCGAAGTCCTCGTGAAGCCCGACGACCTGGACGAAGTCCTCGCCAACCTCCGCGAGGGCTGAGCCCGCCCGCGTCGTACTGGAGGGTTGTGGCCCGACTACGGACCACAACCCTCCAATTTGATTCTTGTAGCGTTTTGCTACGCTGACTCGCATGGGTTCCAGCATCCCGACGCGCATCGATCACCACCTCTATGCGGCCGCGCAGGCGGTGGCGGCACGGCACCACCGCAGCGCCGCGCAGCAGATCGCGCACTGGGCGGAGATCGGGCGTGCGTTGGAGGAGTCGCCCACGGTGAACCTTCGTGCGGTGGAGCGGGTGCTCCAGGGCCAAGCCGCGTACGACGACCTCGGCGAACGTGAGCAGGCCATCGTCCGTGCCACATGGGATGTTGAAGTCGATCGTCGCGTGGAAGGACTGGACCTTGCTCAGGAGTTTCGCGCTGCCGGGACGCCGTGGGTGGAAGCGGACGATGAGGGCCACTTGATCGTCCGCGATCAGGGGTGATCGGTGCCCGTTCTGCACGTGGTGGCCGGCCCGAACGGGGCCGGGAAGTCCACCTTCGTCGCCCGGATCCTTCAGCCGGTGACGTTCCTGCCCTTCGTCAACGCCGACGAGATCGCCGCCGCCCGTTGGCCGGAAGACTCGATGCGGCATGCCGCCGAAGCGTCTCAGGCGGCGGCTGAGGATCGCGCCGCCCTGCTGGCCGCGCGATCCTCGTTCATCACCGAGACGGTGTTCTCACATGAGAGCAAGGTCGCCCTCATCTCGGACGCGTCGAAAGCCGGGTATTTGGTGACCTTGCATGTGGTGATGGTGCCGGCGGCACTGCCGATCGCTCGCGTCGCGCATCGCGTCAGGTTCGGCGGGCACGACGTTCCTGAAGAGAAGGTCCGTGCGCGCTATGCCCGGCTGTGGCCCTTGGTCGCCCAGGCAGTGGAATGCGCGGATGCCGCCGTGTTCTACGACAACAGCCTCGCCTCACAGCCCTTCAGACGGGTGGCGACGTTCAGGCACGGCCGAGCCATCGAACCGCCCGAGTGGCCTGCCTGGACCCCGCTGGCGATCCGGGCTCTGTCCGGCTAGGTGCAGCGAGCGGGACGCCGTTGGTGCGGTCAGCCGCGCTGGGTCTCCAGGAAGCTGGCGATGCGCCCGATGGCCTCGGTGAGCATGGCGGTGTCGGGCAGGGCGACGAGCCGGAAGTGGTCGGTGTAGGGCCAGTTGAAGCCCGTGCCGTGAGTCACCAGGATCTTCTTGGCGCGCAGCAGTTCGATGACGAACGCCTGGTCGTCGGGGATGTCGTAGACCTCGGGGTCCAGCCGCGGGAACACGTACAACGCCCCCTGGGGCTCGACGCAGCTCACGCCGGGAATCTTGTTCAGTAGCTTCCAGGCCAGCTTGCTCTGGTCGTAGAAGCGCCCGCCCGGCACGATCAGCTCGTTGATGCTCTGGTAGCCGCCGAGCGCGGTCTGGATCACCTGCTGCGCCGGGACGTTCGAGCACATCCGCATGTTCGCCAGCAGCGTGAGCCCCTCGAGGAAGTCCTGGGCGATCTCCTGCGGTCCCGTCACGACGACCCAGCCGGCACGGTAGCCGCAGACCCGGTAGGCCTTCGACAGGCCGCTGAACGTCAGGCACAGCACGTCGTCGCCGGCGAAGGAGGCTGAGTGGTGGTGGACGTGCCCGTCGAACAGGATCTTCTCGTAGATCTCGTCCGAGAACACGACGAGCTCGTGCCGCCGGGCGATGTCGATGAGCCCCTTGACGATCGCCTCGCTGTAGACGGCGCCCGTCGGGTTGTTCGGGTTGATGATGACCAGCGCTTTGGTGCGCGCGGTGATCTTGGACTCGATGTCCTCGAGGTCGGGGTTCCAGCCGTTGCTCTCGTCGCACAGGTAGTGCACGGGACGCCCGCCCGACAGCGTCACAGCGCCGGTCCACAGCGGGTAGTCGGGCGCAGGCACGAGGATCTCATCGCCGTCGTCGGTGTACGCCTGTAGAACGAGCCCGATCAGCTCGCTGACACCGTTGCCGATGTAGACGTCCTCGACGTCGACGCCGCGCAGACCGCGCTGCTGGTAGTAGTTCGCCACCGCCGTACGCGCGGAGTAGATGCCGCGGCTGTCGGAGTAGCCCTGCGACTCGGGCAGGTGGTGAATCATGCTGGCCTGGATCGCCTCGGGCGCCTCGAAGCCGAACGGGGCCGGGTTGCCGATGTTGAGCTTGAGGATCTTGTGGCCCTCGGCCTCCAGCCGCTGAGCCTCGACGAGGATGGGTCCACGCACGTCGTAGCGGACGTCCGCGAGCTTGCGGCTTTGGAGGATGTGTCGGCGCATGGGCGCGATTATCGCATTCGCGCCGGGCCGTCCGCGCGCGCCCACGCTGCTCGGCCCGGCTAACCTGACCCGGTGACCGAACCGACGACCGTCCACATCGTCTCGCTGGGCTGCGCGCGCAACGACGTGGACTCCGACGAGCTCGCCGGGCGCCTCGAGGCCGGCGGGTTCCGGCTCGTCGACGAGCCCGCGGAGGCCGAGGCGATCGTCGTCAACACCTGCGGCTTCATCGAGTCGGCCAAGAAGGACTCGATCGACACGCTGCTGGCGGCGTCCGATCTGAAGGGGGCGACGACGAGGCGGGTCGTCGCCGTCGGCTGCCTGGCCGAGCGCTACGGACGCGAGCTCGCCGACGCGCTGCCCGAGGCGGACGCCGTCTGGGGCTTCGACGCCTACGCCGACGTGGACGCCCGCCTGCGGGCCCTGCTCGCCGGCGAACAGCAGCAGGCCCACGTCCCCACCGACCGGCGTCGCCTGCTGCCCCTCGCACCCGCCGGACGCCCGGACGCGGCGTCCGAGATCGTCGTTCCCGGGCTCTTCCAGCCGCAGTTGCTCCAGCCATCCACAGACCTACCGGACCTGCCCGCCAAAGCCGCCCCGGCGTCCGGCCCTCGCCCCGTGCGGCGCCGGCTGAATCCGGGTCCGAGCGCGCCGGTGAAGATCGCCTCCGGCTGCGACCGGCGCTGTGCGTTCTGCGCGATCCCCTCGTTCCGGGGCTCGTTCGTGTCGCGACCGGTCGACGACGTGGTCGCCGAGGTGCGGCAGCTGGCCGCCGAGGGCGTCCGGGAGGCGTTCCTGGTCAGCGAGAACTCGACGTCCTACGGCAAGGACCTGCGCGACCCGGACGCCCTCCCGCGCCTGTTGCGCGAGCTGTCGGCCATCAAGGGGCTGGAGTGGATCCGCGTCAGCTACCTGCAACCGGCCGAGGTGCGTCCGGGGCTCATCGAGGCCATGTGCGCCACACCGAAGGTCGTGCCCTACTTCGACCTGTCGTTCCAGCACGCGTCGCCCACGGTGCTGCGCCGCATGCGCCGCTACGGCAGCCCCGAGCAGTTCCTCGGCCTGTTGGAGCGCATTCGGTCGCTGGCCCCGGACGCCGGCGTCCGTAGCAACGTCATCGTCGGCTTCCCCGGCGAGACGGACGCCGACGTCGACCTCCTGGCCGACTTCGTCGCCGAGGCACGCCTGGACGCCCTGGGCGTCTTCGCCTACTCCGACGAGGAGGGCACCGAGGGCGCCGGGCTCCCCGATCACGTGGACGCCGACGCGATCTCCGAGCGTTTCGAGCGGCTCTCGGCGCTGGCGTCGACGCTGACCGACGCGCGCGCCGAGGAGCGGGTGGGGGAGCGCGTCCGGGTGCTGATCGAGGGTCGCGAGGACGCCGATGCCGTCGGTCGCGCCGCCCACCAGGGGCCGGAGGTGGACGGTTGCGTGTTGGTGGCCGACCCGGGCGGCGGGCTCGTGGCCGGGGACCTCATCTGGGGTAGGGTCGTCGCATCCGACGGCGCGGATCTGATCGTCGAGAGGGTGGCCGATGTCGACGCCTAGCGAGAACGCCAAACCGAGCAACTGGAACGTCCCGAATGTGCTGACCGCGATCCGGATCGTTCTGGTCCCGGTCTTCGCGTGGGCGCTGCTCGCCCACCCGGCCGACCCCGGCTGGCGCTGGGGCGCGACCGCGGTCTTCGTGGTGGCGATCCTCACGGACATGGCCGACGGCAAGATCGCGCGCAAGTACAACCTCGTCACGGATTTCGGCAAACTGTGGGATCCGATCGCCGACAAGGCCCTGACCGGCATGGCCTTTCTCGGGCTGTCGATCCTCGGCGAGCTGCCGTGGTGGATCACGATCATCATCCTGCTGCGCGAGTGGGGCATCACGGTGCTGCGGTTCGCGATCCTGAAGTACGGCACCGTGATGGCGGCCAACAAGGGCGGCAAGCTCAAGACCGTGACCCAGTCGGTCGCCCTGGCGATGTTCCTGCCCGGGCTGATGTTCATGCCGGCGTGGTGGGGCTGGATCGCCTGGGCGGTCATGGTCGTGGCGTTCGTCCTGACGGTCTACACCGGCATCGACTACCTGCTGGCCGCGCAGAAGACGCGCGCCGCCTACCTCGCCGAGCACCCAGGGGAGAAGAAGTGACCGACCTGCTCGCCCTCGCCACCCGGGTCGTCAAGACGATGACCGAGCGCGACCTCACGCTGGCGACCGCCGAGTCGCTGACCGGCGGGCTGCTCGGCGCGACGATCACCGAGGTGCCTGGGGCGTCCAAGGTCTACCTGGGCGGCGGCATCGCGTACGCCACCTCGGTCAAGGAGGACATGCTCGGCGTCGACCGGGTCGACATCGACGCGTTCACGGTGATCAGTGAGCAGGTCGCGTCCGGGATGGCCGGCGGCATCGCCGCCCTCACCCGCGCCGACTGGTCGGTCGCGGTGACCGGGGCCGCCGGCCCCGACCCGCAGGAGGGCCACGCGCCCGGCGAGGTGTGGATCTGCGTCCAGGGTCCGCAGATCGGCACGCTGCCGCCGCCGGTGCAGACGCTGCAGTTCCAGTTCGCCGGCGACCGCCGGGCGGTCCGCGAGGCGACGGTCGAGGCCGCCCTGTCGATGCTGTTGAGGATCATGTCGCCAGTGGGGTGAGGCGTGACGCGCCAGGGTGCCGCAGTGGGCGGCGTCCGGCCCCGATCGGCCCGCCTGCGCGCTAGGCTCGACGGACAACGGGCTCCGGGGAACAAACCGGGGGTGGGGCTGGGTTGTAACGGCGTGCGGGAGGTGGAGATGCGATCGGTGCTGATGCGCGACCTACTGGGTCAGACGCTGCGCGAGTTGCGCGTCTCGTCCGACCTCACGCTGCGCGACGTCTCCGCCTCGGCCCGTGTGTCGCTCGGCTATCTCTCCGAGATCGAACGCGGCCACAAGGAGGCGTCCAGCGAACTGCTGAACGCGATCTGCGCCGCTCTCGACGTCTCGCTCGCCGACGTGCTGCGTCTCGTCGCGGCGCGCGCGGACGCCGTTGCGACCGTCACGCCGCTGCCGGTCGCCGGCGCGCGCGCGGCCGCCTGATTCATCGGACGCCTGTGCGCGAGACCGAGCTGTGGCGCCGACTCGAACGGCACCTGGGGCGCACGTACGCCCACAGCTGGGCCGATCAGATGGCTCTGCCGGGACTCGGCAGCCGGACGGTGCTCGAGGCGATCGCGGCTGGCGTCCCGTTCAAGTCGATCTGGGAGGCGTCCTGGGCGGCGCTGGAGCTGCCGGACTCGGAACGCTGAAACCGGCTGCGACGCGCCGGGCGTGTCGTTTCCGTGTCGAACATGTGTTCGGTAGTGTGCTCCTCGAAGAGAGAGCAGGACGCCAGTTTTCCACAGATTCGGGGCCGCGTGACGAAATGTCGGACCCGGTTCCTACAGTGAGGGCGTCAACCAGGCGAATGCAGGAGAGGAACACGGTCATGGCGGTAGCCGATCGCGAGAAGGCCCTGGCGGCCGCGCTCGCCCAGATCGAGAAGCAGCACGGCAAGGGCTCGGTGATGAGGCTGGGGGAGGAGACCCGCCAGCCCATGGAGGTCACGCCGACGGGCTCCATCGCGCTCGATGTGGCGTTGGGCGTGGGCGGCCTTCCGCGGGGGCGGGTCGTGGAGATCTACGGTCCCGAGTCCAGCGGCAAGACCACGGTCGCGCTGCACGCGGTGGCCAACGCCCAGCGCGGCGGGGGCATCTGCGCGTTCATCGACGCCGAGCATGCGCTCGACCCCGACTACGCGAAGGCGCTGGGCGTCGACACCGACGCGCTGCTGGTGAGCCAGCCCGACAACGGCGAGCAGGCGCTCGAGATCGCCGACATGCTGGTGCGCTCCGGCGCGCTGGCGCTGATCGTCATCGACTCGGTGGCGGCCCTGACGCCGCGCGCCGAGATCGAGGGCGAGATGGGCGACAGCCACGTCGGCCTCCAGGCGCGGCTGATGAGCCAGGCGCTGCGCAAGATGACCGGCGCGCTGAACAACTCCGGCACCACCGCGATCTTCATCAACCAGCTGCGCGAGAAGATCGGCGTGATGTTCGGCTCGCCCGAGACGACCACCGGCGGCCGGGCGCTGAAGTTCTACGCCTCCGTGCGGCTCGACGTGCGCCGCATCGAGACGCTGAAAGACGGCAGCGAGTCCGTCGGCAACCGCACGCGGGTCAAGGTCGTCAAGAACAAGGTGGCCCCGCCGTTCAAGCAGGCCGAGTTCGACATCATCTACGGCGAGGGCATCAGCCGCGAGGGCAGCCTCATCGACATGGGGGTCGAGCACGGCATCATCCGCAAGGCAGGCGCCTGGTTCACCTACGAGGCCGACCAGCTCGGCCAGGGCAAAGAGAACGCCCGCAACTACCTGAAGAAGAACCCCGAGGTCGCCGACGAGATCGAGCGACGCATCAAGGTCAAGCTGGGCATCGGTCCCGAGGGCGCCGCGGCTGCGGCAGCTGCTGCGGAGGCCGCCAAGCAGGCCGACGAGGGCGTCCCCGAGGGCATCGACCCGGTGACCGGCGAGCTCGTCTTCTGACCGTGGCCAACCCCGCCGCGAGGGGGCGCAGGCTCGGCCGAGAGGAGCCGGCGGGTCGCGAGAACGATCCGCCGGCCGATCCTGTGGCGGCGGCACGCGAGATCGTCCTGCGCCAGCTGACGACGCGGGCTCGCAGCCGCGCCGAGTTGCGCCAGGCGCTGGAGTCTCGGGGCGTCCCGGCCGACGTGGCCGAAGAGGTGCTCGATCGGTTCGAAGAGGTGCGGCTCGTCGACGACACCGGGTTCGCCCAGGCGTGGGCCGAGAGCCGGCAGCGGTCCGGCCGCAGCAGCCGGGTGATCGCCCAGGAGTTGCGCACCAAGGGCGTGGACGCCGACACGGTCGCCGAGACCATCGCGGGTCTGGAGTCGGACGCCGACCTGCAGTCGGCGCGCGCGTTCGCCGAGAAGCGGGCCGCTTCGATGCGGGGGCTGGAGCCGGCGGTGCGCTACCGGCGGCTGGCCGGCGCCCTGGCTCGGCGCGGGTTCCCGTCGCACGTGGTGAGCCAGGTCCTGCGCGAGGTGACCCAGGAATCACCGGAGGACTGACGTCTGGTCGGCCTGGGCTCACGCTCCAGTCCGGCTTCTCATGTGTGGCCAACGGCCAGGCTCGGCGTCCGGCAGCCCTTACCATGGCAAGACGCACGGGAGGTGACATGGGGGCAGACCAACTGCTGACGGTAGGGGTGGTCCTGCTCGTCGTCGTCATCGTCCTCGTGGTGGCGCTGCTGGTGGTCATGGCTCGCATGCCCCGGCTGCTGCGCATCCGCCGCAACGCCGTGGACGCCGCCCAGCGCCCGCCGGCCCAGCCGAGCAAGAAGGTCGCCGCGCTCGAGAAGGCGAGCCTGGACAAGGCCCGCCGCGAGGTCGAGGGCATCCGGCTCGAGGCCGAGCGGCTGCGCAAGCAGGCCCAGGAGGTGCTGGCCGTCCAGACCGACGCCATGGCCCGGCAGGGCGAAGAGGTTGACCGGAGGGCGTCCGAACTCACCACCCGCGAAGAGGAGCTGGCCCGCTCCCGCCGCGAAGCCGTCGAGCACGAGGCCGAGCTGGTCCGCCAGCAGGACGAGGTGCTGCGCCGGCTGGAGTCTCTGGCCAAGCGCGAACTAGACGTCGACAGGCGTGCCGCCGAACTCGCGGGCGCCGAGGACAAGGCCCGCAAGACCCTTGAGCAGATCGCCGGGCTGAGCGCCGACGAGGCCCGTTCGACGCTGATGGCACGGGTCGAGCACGAGGCCCGACTGTCGGCGGCCACCCTGGCCCGCGACATCGAGGCCGAGACGAAGCGCACCGCCGAGGCACGCGCTCGCCGCGTCATCGTCGAGTCGATCCAGCGGCTGGCGTCCGAGCAGACGACCGAGTCGGTGGTGACGACGGTCCCGCTGCCCGGCGAGGAACTCAAGGGCCGCATCATCGGCCGCGAGGGCCGCAACATCCGGGCGTTCGAGCAGATCACCGGCGTCAACGTGATGATCGACGACACCCCCGAGGCCGTCCTGCTGTCGTGCTTCGACCCTGTCCGCCGCGAGACCGCCCGCATCGCGCTGCTCGACCTGATCCGCGACGGGCGCATCCAGCCGGCCCGCATCGAGGAGGCGTACGAGCGCAGCCTGGCCACCGTCGAGGAGCGCTGCCTGCGCGCGGGCACCGACGCGCTGGTCGAGATGCAGATCACCGACATGGCTCCGGCGTTGATCCCCACGATCGGGGCGCTGCAGTACCGCACCTCGTACGGTCAGAACGTGCTGAAGCACCTCATCGAGTGCGGCCACCTGGCGGCGATGATGGCGGCCGAGCTGGGCCTCGACGTCGACACCTGCCGGCGCGCGGCGTTCCTGCACGACATCGGCAAGGCCCTGACCCATGAGGCCGGCGGCTCGCACGCCCGCGTCGGCGCCGACCTGGCCCGCCGCCACGGCGAGCACCCCGACATCGTCCACGCGATCGAGGCTCACCACAACGAGGTCGAGCCGAAGACCGTCGAGGCGATCCTGACCCAGGCGGCCGACGCGATCTCCGGGGCGCGTCCGGGCGCGCGCCGCGAGAGCCTGGAGGCCTACGTCCAGCGCCTGGAGCGCCTCGAACAGATCGCCGGCGACCGGCCCGGCGTCGAGCGGGTCTTCGCCATGCAGGCCGGACGCGAGATCCGCGTCATGGTCAGCCCCGACGTCGTCTCGGACGCCGAGGCGCAGGCCGTTGCTCGCGACGTCGCCAAACAGGTCGAGGCCGAGCTGACCTACCCGGGCACGATCCGGATCACGGTGGTCCGCGAGTCCCGGGCCACCGAGCTGGCCCGCTGAGCCGGCGGCGTCCGGGCTATCGCGCCTCCGGCGGCGGTCCGTTCAGCGGGTAGGATGCCCGCTCGTGACTCCGACCGCTCCGCGCACCTACCAGGTGGTCACCTACGGGTGCCAGATGAACGTGCACGACTCCGAGCGCATCGCCGGCCTGCTCGACGAGGCCGGGTACGTCCCGGCCGAGGAGGGCGAACAGGCCGACGTCGTCGTCTTCAACACCTGCGCGGTCAGGGAGAACGCCGATAACCGCCTCTACGGCAATCTCGGCCACCTGCGTCCGGTCAAGCTCGGCCACCCCGGCATGCAGATCGCGGTCGGCGGCTGCATGGCGCAGAAGGACAAGGACATCGTCCTGGGCCGCGCCCCCTGGGTCGACGTGGTGTTCGGCACCCACAACCTGGGCTCCCTGCCCGTGCTGCTGGAGCGGGCCCGCAGCCTCGCGGCGTCCCAGATCGAGATCGAGGACGCCCTCACGCGCTTCCCCTCGACGCTGCCCGCGCGGCGCGAGTCCGCCTACTCGGCGTGGGTCTCGATCTCGGTGGGCTGCAACAACACGTGCACGTTCTGCATCGTCCCCTCCCTGCGCGGCACCGAGCAGGACCGGCGTCCCGGCGACGTCCTCGCCGAGGTCGAACTGCTGGTCGGCGAGGGCGTCCAGGAGGTGACGCTGCTCGGCCAGAACGTCAACACCTACGGCGTCGAGTTCGGCGACCGCCTGGCGTTCGGCAAGCTCCTGCGCGCGTGCGGACGCGTCGAGGGGCTCGAGCGCGTCCGGTTCACCTCGCCGCACCCGGCGGCATTCACCGACGACGTGATCGCCGCGATGGCCGAGACTCCGAACGTGATGCCGAGCCTGCACATGCCGTTGCAGTCGGGCTCGGACGCCGTGCTCAAGTCCATGCGGCGCAGCTACCGCGCCGAGAGGTACCTCGGGATCATCGAGCGCGTGCGGGCCGCCATCCCGGACGCCGCCATCACTACCGACATCATCGTCGGCTTCCCCGGCGAGACCGACGCCGACTTCGAGCGCACGATGGAGGTCGTCGCGGCGTCCAGGTTCTCGGCGGCGTTCACCTTTCAGTACTCCAAGCGCCCGGGGACGCCGGCGTCCGACATGCCCGGCCAGGTGCCCAAGGAGGTCGTCGCCGAGCGCTACGAGCGCTTGGTCGAGCTGGTCGGCGATATTGCCTGGGACGAGAACAAGAAGCTGGTCGGCCGCACCGTCGAGGTCATGTTCGCCGAGGGCGAGGGCCGCAAGGACGCCGCCACGCACCGCGTCTCCGGACGCGCCCGCGACAACCGGCTCGTCCACGTGACGATCCCGGAAGGGACGCCGCGGCCGCGCCCGGGGGACATCGCCGAGGTGGAGATCACGTACGCCGCCCCGCACCACCTCAACGCGGACGCCGGCCTGCTCAGCGTGCGGGCGACCCGCGGCGGCGACGCCTGGGAGGCCCGGGCGAAGGCCGCAGTAGACGACCACCGAGCGGAAGTGGCGTCCCCTGTCGGGCTGGGGATGCCACTGCGGCGCACGGCCGGCTGAGGGCGACCGGCGGCGTCCAGGTATTCGGGCCTACCGGCGGTGCCGAGAGGCTGACCCTCGGCACCGCCGGCGGACGCCTACTTGGCCTTGGGGTGGGTGCGCAGGTACTCGTCCTCGGCGGCGTTCATCTGAGTGGAGTAGACCTGTCCTTCGATGTACTCGTCCTCGGCCACGATGAGCGGCTCGTCGTCGGGCACCGGGACCTCGGGCTCGTCCTCGTTGCCCAGGAGGCTGTCGACCAGCGGGTTGTGGAATTCCTCGGGGTGGTCCATCTCGCGCTGGAACACCTGAGCCTCGACGAACTCCTCCTCGGCCTCGATCAGCTTCTCGTCCTGGTCGCCGTCCGGAGCGGCGGGCAGGTCTTCGGCACTCATGTCTTCGCCTTTCGGTCGAGTGCGGGCCGGCGGCCCGTCCTTGTCGACCTTTATAGCCAACTTCGGCGCCCCCGAAGCAGGGGACCGCTGACCCCGTCCCGCATTGCCAGCGGTTGCCTTCACCGCGGCGGAAATGGGCTCTCCTGACTCGCGGACCGCGGGAGCCCGGCGTACACCACAATGGGGCGCGTGCCTGGAATCCTTGCGCTCAACGGCCCCACCGCGAGCGGCAAGTCCACCCTCGCCGTGGACGCCGCCCTCGCCCTGGCCGCGCGCGGGCGTCCGGCTGAGATCGTGAACGCCGACTCGATGCTGGTCTACCGCGGCATGGACATCGGCACCGCCAAGCCGACGCCGGCCGAGCGCCGCGGCGTCCCTCACCACCTGGTCGATATCGCCGAGGTGACTCAGACGGCGTCCGTCGCCGAATTCCAGCGCCTGGCGCGGGCCGCGATCGCGGAGTGCCGGACCCGCGGCGTCCTGCCGATCGTCGTCGGCGGCTCGGCGCTGTACATGCGGGCGATCCTGGACGAGTTCGAGTTCCCCGGCACGGACGCCGCCGTGCGGGCCCGCTGGGAGGCCGAGCTGGCCCGGCAGGGGCCGGAGGCGCTGCACCGGCTGCTCGCCGAGCGCGCCCCGGACGCCGCCGCCGAGATCCTGCCCGGCAACGGACGCCGGATCGTCCG
Source organism: Propioniciclava sp. (assembly GCA_036803965.1). GTDB lineage: Bacteria > Actinomycetota > Actinomycetes > Propionibacteriales > Propionibacteriaceae > Propioniciclava. Next base: position 8,199 of record DAIRTI010000044.1, on the reverse strand, counting down.
GGCGCTGGAGGTGGTCGAGCTGACCGGCGGCTACGCGCCGACGCTGCCCAGCTGGACGTACGCCCTCGACGGCGTCGTGTCGTACGGCCTCGAGCTCCCGCGCGAAGAGATGGACGTCCGCATCGAGCGCCGCGTCGAGCAGATGTGGGAGCTCGGGTTCGTCGACGAGGTGCGCGGGCTCATCCCGCGGGGGCTGCGGCAGGGCCGGACGGCGTCCATGGCGCTCGGCTACCGGCAGATCCTCGACTTCCTCGACGGCCGCTGCACCGAGGCCGAAGCCAAGGACGCCACCATCCGCGGCACCCGGCGGTTCGCCCGCAAGCAACTGGGCTGGTTCCGCCGCGACACCCGGATCGTGTGGCGTCCTGCGGGGGCGTCCGGGCTGGCCGAAGAGATCGCGGACGCCGTGGCCGCGGTCCCGTGAGTCCGCAGGCTCGGTGTCGGCCGCCTACTTGAGCTTGCCGATCTGGTCCTTGGCGACGGACTGGGCCTTGTCGATGCGCTCGGCGTAGCGGCCCTGGGTCTGCTTGTCGACGAAGTCGCCGACCTTGTCGACCAGGCCCGAGACGTCGTCGGCGTGCTCGGACGCATACGCCCGCAGCTTCGCCAGGGCCGCCTTCAGGTCGGGCAGCGGCGCCTTGGACGACGACTCGCCGACCGCGTGGGCACCCCCTGAGGACGGCGGCTGCTTCCACACGGGCTCTTCGTCCAGGTCGAACGGGTCGGTGGGCGTTGCGGCGTGCGCGGGCTCGGGGCGCAGGGTCTTCTGGACGCCGCGTTTGGCCGCATCCTGCGCCTTGTCGATGCGTTCGGCGTAGCGACCCTGGGTCTGCTTGTCGACGAAGTCGGCGACCTTGTCGATGGCGCCCGTGATGTCTCCGGCGTGGTCGGCGGCGTAGGCACGCAGCTGCGCCAAAGCGGCCTTGGCCTCGGCGGCGTAGTCGCGCTGGCTCTTGTCGGTCATGGTGGCTCCTTGTCGCTCGTCGCTCGTCGGTCGGTCTCGCCCTCGGTCACCGGACCCGATCGATGTGGCAATCTCGTCGCTACCCCGACGAGATTGCCACATCGATGAGTGGATGGGCACCGGCGGTCGCGCTGACGGGTCGTGGACGAGGCCGCACCCGCGCGGGTGAGGGTCCGGCGGCGTGGAAGAATCGTCCGCATGCCGCGTCAGCTCGACTTCGCCAAGGGGCACGGGACGATGAACGACTTCGTCGTCTTCGCCGACCCTGAGGGCGCCTTCGACCCGAGCCCGGCCGAGGTCCGGTTCCTGTGCGACCGGCGGGCCGGTGTCGGCGCCGACGGCGTCCTGCGCGCCGTGCCGGGGCGGTTCGTCGATGGCTGGTCCGGCGACCCGGACGCCTGGTTCATGGACTACCGCAATGCCGACGGCTCCCTGGCCGAGATGTGCGGCAACGGCGTCCGGGTGTTCCTGATCTTCCTCAAGCGGGCCGGGCTCGTCCCGGACGCCACCGAGTCGCTGGCCATCGGCACGCGCGCGGGCGTCCGCACGGCCACGTACCTGCCCGACGGCACCGTCCGCGTCTGGATGGGACGCCCCGTCCTGGACGCCCCCGTCACCGTCACCGTCGGCGACGCCGGCTGGGCCGCCCGCGCGGTCGACGTCGGCAACCCGCACGCGGTCGCCATCGTGGACGCCCCCGAGACCCTCGCCGCCCTCGACCTGACCCGCATGCCGGCCTGGACGCCTGTCGAGGCGTTCCCCAACGGCGTCAACCTCGAGTTCGTCGAGGTGCTGGCCCCCGGCGAGGTGCGCATGCGCGTCTACGAGCGCGGGGTGGGGGAGACCCACTCCTGCGGCACCGGCACGGTGGCCGTCGCGGCCGCGGTGGCCGCGGAACAGGGGCCGGACGCCGCGGCGTCCTACGTCGTCCACGTGCCCGGCGGACGCGTCCGGGTCGACCTGGAGGGCGCGGACGCCTACCTGACCGGCCCCGCCGAGATCGTCTACACGGGCAGCATCGTCCTGCCCGACCCGGAAGGGATCCATGACTGACCGCCCCACCTTCGCCGACGCCGACGACCCCGAGTTCGCCTACGACCCCGGCGAGCAGGATCTCGCCGACCGACTGTCGCTGCGTCGCGTCGCCGGCATGTCGACCCAGCTCGAGGACATCTCCGAGGTCGAGTACCGCGAGCTGCAGCTGGAGCGCGTCGTCCTGGCCGGCGTCTGGACGTCCGGCTCCGCCGAGGACGCCGACAACTCGATGGCCGAGCTCAAACTGCTCGCCGAGACCGCCGGGGCGCAGGTCCTGGACGCCCTCGTGCAGCGCCGCAGCCATCCCGACCCGGCGACGTTCATCGGCCGCGGCAAGGTCGACGAGCTGCGCGAGGTGGTCGTGGCCACCGCCGCCGACACGGTGATCGCCGACGGCGAACTCGACCCGGCGCAACTGCGCAACCTGGAGGACCGCCTGCAGGTCAAGGTCATCGACCGCACCGGCCTGATCCTCGACATCTTCGCCCAGCACGCCAAGTCGGTCGAGGGCAAGGCCCAGGTCGAGCTGGCCCAGCTGCAGTACCTGCGGCAGCGCCTGCGCGGCTGGGGCGGCAACCTGTCGCGCCAGGCCGGCGGACGCGCCGCGGGCGGCGCCGGCATCGGCGGACGTGGCCCCGGCGAGACCAAGATCGAGACCGATCGTCGCCGCATCAAGACCCGCATCTCGATCCTGCGCCGCCGCCTGCGCGAGATGGACGCCGTCCGCGCCACCAAGCGCGCCGAGCGCCGCCGCAACGAGGTGCCCTCGGTCGCGATCGTCGGTTACACGAACGCGGGCAAGTCCTCGCTGCTCAACCGGCTGACCGGGGCCGGCGTCCTCGTGCAGGACGCCCTTTTCGCGACCCTCGACCCGACGACCAGGCGCGCGCAGGCGTCCGACGGCCGCGTCTACACGCTGACCGACACCGTCGGGTTCGTCCGCAACCTGCCGCACGACCTCGTCGAGGCGTTCCGCTCAACGCTGGAGGAGTCCGTCGAGGCCGATCTGCTGCTGCACGTCGTGGACGCCTCCGACGTCGACCCGGCCGGCCAGATCGACGCGGTACGCACCGTGCTGCGCGAGATCGGGGCGTCCGACGTGCCCGAGCAACTCGTGTTCAACAAGGTCGACCTGACCGACCCCGGGCGCGTCCTCGAACTGCGCGCCCTGGACGCCGGCGCCGTCTTCGTCTCCGCGCGCACCGGCGAGGGCATCGACGCGCTGCTGGCCCGCGTCGAGGAGCGCCTGCCGCGCCCACAGGTCGAGGTGCGCGCGCTGGTGCCGTACGCCCGCGGCGACCTCATCGACCGCATCCACAAGGGCGGGGAGTTGCTGACCGAGGAGCACACGGCCGACGGCACACGCCTGACCGCCCGGGTCAACGCCGCCCTCGCCGGCGACCTGGCCGCCTACGCCGAGGGGGAGTGACGGCCTCCGTCAGCGGGGCCGGCCGGGGCGTCGGAGGAGCCTGACGTGCGGATCGAGGACATCGTGGCCCTGCGCCGCGTCCGCGACCGGATGGACCGCGACTTCGCTCAGCCCCTGCGCATGGCCGACCTCGCCCGGGACGTGCACATGTCCGAGGGGCATTTCCAGCGCAGCTTCCGCGAGGCGTTCGGCGAGACGCCCTACGCCTACCTCATGACCCGCCGCGTCGAGCGGGCGATGATGCTCCTGCGAAGAGGCGACAAGACGGTGACCGACGTCTGCATCGAGGTGGGCTGCTCCTCGCTGGGATCGTTCAGCGCCCGCTTCACCAGGCTCGTCGGCGAGACGCCGAGCGCGTATCGGGCCCGCGACCACTCCGACCTCGAACTCCTGCCACCCTGCGTCGCCCGGATCATCGGCAGACCGGTCAGGATCTGAGAAGCATCCTGTCGGGAGCCGCTCCTAGCCTGGGGCCCATGCTCAAGTTCACGAATCTGCTGATCCCGACCGACGACCACGAGGCCGCCCTCGGCTTCTACCGCGACCTCCTCGGCCTGACCGTCATCAGCGACTTCTCCAACGGCCCGGGCCGCTGGGTCAATCTCACGCTGCCCGACCAGGAGGGGCTGCAGATCACGCTGTCGTCCGTCGTCCCGCACGACGGGCTGCCCGAGAGCGACAAGCAGGCCCTGCGCAGCCTCCTGGCCAAGGGCTACCTCGGCCTGTTCCAGTTCGCGACCGACGACCTCGACGGCCTGCACACCCGGCTGCTCCAGGGCGGCGCCGAGGTCATCCAGCCGCCCGCCGATCAGCAGTGGGGCGCCCGCGACATGGCGGTGCGCGACCCCTCCGGCAACATGGTGCGCATCAACCAGGCCTGAGTTCGCTTCCCCCAGGCCCTTCGTCGGGACTGTCCGGGCACGCCGCTAGGGTGTGCCGGTGGCCCCGCGGAGTTCAGAGATCCTGGCGGCTGCCGTCGAGGCGATCGGCGGCAGCCCCCGCGCTGGGCAGCAGAAGATGGCGGACGCCGTCGCGGCCACGTTCGCGGGCGGCGGTCACCTGCTGGTCCAGGCCGGCACGGGTACGGGCAAGTCGCTGGGCTACCTGGCGCCCGCGCTGGACCACCTCATCGAGCACCCCCAGAACCGGGTGGTGATCGCGACCGCGACGCTCGCGCTGCAGGCTCAGCTGGCCGGCTCTGACATCCCGGCTGCAGTCGCCGCAGCCCGCGTGGTGACCGGCAAAGACGTGAGCCACTCGGTGCTCAAGGGCCGCTCGAACTACGCCTGCCTGCTGCGGGTGCGCCAGGGTGTCGGTACCGACGAGCAGTCGACGCTGCTGGGCGGCAGCGAGCTGGCCCAGACCCTGCGGGCGAGCGGCTCGGACGCCACGTCCGTCCTGGGCGCCGAGGTCGTGGCGCTGCGCGAGTGGGCCGAGCAGGAGGCGTCCAAGAAAGGCATGGCCGACCGCGACGACGCTCCGAGCCACACGTTCGGCGCCTGGTCGCAGGTGTCGGTGCCCGTGCGCGAGTGCCTCGGCGCGGTCAACTGCCCCTACGGCTCGGAATGCTTCGTCGAGCGGTCGCGCGAGGTCGCGCGGGGCACGCAGCTGGTCGTCACCAACCACGCGATGCTCGCCATCGACGCCATGCACGGCGGCATGGCCCTGCCCGAGCACGACCTGCTCGTCATCGACGAGGGGCACGAGCTGGTGTCCCGGGTGACCGGGGCGGCGTCCGTCGAGCTGTCACCGCAGCAGCTGGAACGGGTCGCGAAGCGCTGCTCGGGCTGGCTGACCGACGAGCTCGCCGCGGAGTTCCTCGACCTGGCCGACACGTTGACCGAAGCGCTCGACGCCGCGCCGGTCGCCCGCGTCGAGGATCCGGACGGCGAGATCGCCGCCGTGCTGGCGCTCGTGCGTGAGGTGGCCCGACGGGTGGTCTCGGCGATGGGTGGCGACGACGCCGCCGAGAAGCAGGCGGCCGCCGCGGCCAAAGAGGTGTACGACGTCGCCACGACGATGGCCGCGCTGAGGACGTCCGACGTGCTGTGGGTCAGCGAACGTGAGCGCGCCGGACGCTGGCTAGTCTGCGCCCCGCTGGACGTCGCCGGCCTGCTGCGCGAGCGCGTGTTCGCCCGGACGCCGACGGTCGTCACGTCGGCCACGCTCAAGCTGGGCGGCGGGTTCGAGTCCGTGGCGGCCACGCTCGGGCTGCTCGGCGGCGATCCGGACGCCGAGGGCGCGGGCTGGTCGGGCCTCGATGTCGGATCGCCGTTCGACTACGCGTCCCAGGGGATCCTCTACGTGGCCGACGAGCTGCCGAACCCCGGTCGCGACGGCATCGGGCCCGAGGCGCTGGCCGAGGTGGCCGAGCTGCTGTGGGCGGCCGACGGGCGGGTGCTGGGGCTGTTCGCCTCGCAGCGCAACGCCGAGGCCGCCACGCGGCACTGCCGTGCGGAACTGCCGGGGTTCACGATCCTGTGCCAGGGGGACGCGCAGCTGTCCGAGCTCACGCGGCGCTTCGTCGACGAGCCGCAGACCGCGCTGTTCGGCACACTGAGCCTGTGGCAGGGTGTCGACATCCCGGGCGACACGTGCCTGTGCGTGGTCATCGACAAGATTCCGTTCCCGCGTCCGGACGAGCCGCTGCTCGCCGCCCGGCAGCGTGCTGTCGCCGAGGCGGGTGGGAACGGGTTCATGGCCGTCGCGGCGACGCACGCGGCGTTGCTGCTGGCCCAGGGCTCGGGACGCCTCATCCGCCGCACGAGCGATCGCGGCGTGGTGGCGGTGCTCGACCCGCGGCTCAAGCGCGCCCGGTACGGCAGTTTCCTGCGGGCGTCCATGCCGGGTTTCTGGCAGACGACCGACCGTGAGGTCGCCGTGTCGGCGCTGCGGCGGCTCGCGGAAGCCGCGAAAGGTGCGGCCCGCGAAGACACGTGACGCGACGCTCGCCGAGGTCGAGCCGAACGCGTATGTAATCGCCGTCGCTGTCACCCGATTGCGCCGTAGATCCAGTCGTGGCTGGGGATCTGATCGGATCGGGTGATGCTGCCGGTGATTCCGGCGGTTGCGTGCGACGACCCGAATCAGGCGGAAGGTGCCGAGCCCCGGGTTGAGTTCCGAGAGGCCGAGCTGGCGGGGGCCAATCGGCGTGCGCGGCGCTAGCGGTTATGCGTCGAGGCGAACAGCTCGCGTCGATTCCTTACCTACGGTTACGTAAGTGTAGGATCGCCGCCATGGTTCCAACCCAGGACCCCCGGTTCGTCCAGCTCCTGACGCCCGAGGGACGCCGCGTCGAGCACCCCGACTTCTCCTACGACGGCGACGACGCGTCCATCGCCGAACACCTGCGCGCCATGGTGCTCGCGCGCCGCCTGGACGCCGAGGCGACCGCCCTGCAGCGCACCGGCGAGCTCGCCCTGTGGCCGCCGCTGCTCGGCCAGGAGGCCGCGCAGGTCGGCTCGGCCGCGGCCGTGCGAGCACCCGACGAGGTCATCCCTAGCTACCGCGAGCACGCGGTCGCGCTCGCGATGGGCGTCGCGCCGGTCGACCTGCTCAAGACGTTCCGCAGCACCCACATGGTCGACTGGGATTCGCGGGCCCTGCGCTTCCACCTCTACAGCTTCGTCATCGGCAGCCAGGCCCTGCACGCGACCGGCATCGCCATGGGCATGCGGTTCGACGGCCTCGTCGGCAACGCGGACGCCGCCGCGAACGGCGCGGCGATGGTCTACTTCGGCGACGGCGCCACCAGCCAGGGCGACGTGTCGGAGGCGTTCGTGTTCGCGGCGTCCTACTCCGCGCCGCTGGTCTTCTTCTGCCAGAACAACCAGTGGGCGATCTCGGTGCCGATCGAGCGGCAGTCGAAGATCCCGCTGTACGAGCGCGCCACCGGCTTCGGCATCCCGAGCGTCCGCGTGGACGGCAACGACGTCCTCGCCGTCCAGGCCGTCACCGAGTGGGCTCTCGACCGCGCTCGCCGCGGCGACGGACCCACCTTCGTGGAGGCCTTCACCTACCGCATGGGTGCACACACCACCTCCGACGACCCGACCAAGTACCGCGGACGCGAGGAAGAGGCGTCCTGGCGCGCCAAGGACCCCATCGAGCGCGTCCGCGCCTACCTGCGCTCGACCGGCGCCATCGACGACACCTGGGAGGGCCACCTGGCCAACGAGGCCGAAGCCCTCGGCGAGAATCTTCGCCGCGACGTCCTCGCCCTGCCCGAGCCAGAGCTGGCCGACTGGTTCACCCGCGCCTACGTCCGGACGCCGCTGGCCCTTCTTCGCCAGCGGGAGGAGCACGTGACCTACGAGTCGTCGTTCGTCGAGACGTCCGCTGCTGAGGGGGCCAACGCATGAGCCCCACCACGATGACGCTGGCCAAGGCCATCAACGCCGGGCTGCGCCGCGCCCTGGAGGCCGATCCCAAGGTGCTCCTGATGGGCGAAGACATCGGACGCCTCGGCGGCGTCTTCCGCGTCACCGAGGGACTGCAGGCCGACTTCGGCGCCGACCGGGTCATGGACACGCCGCTCGCCGAGTCCGGCATCGTCGGCACCGCGATCGGGCTGGCCCTGCGCGGCTACCGACCAGTCGTCGAGATCCAGTTCGACGGCTTCGTCTTCCCGGCCTTCGACCAGCTGACGACCCAGGCGTCGAGGCTTCGGTTCCGCTCGCACGGGCGCCTCAGCGTGCCCCTGGTCGTCCGCATCCCGTACGGCGGCGGCATCGGCGCGATCGAGCACCACTCCGAGTCGCCGGAGGCCTAC
>DAIRTI010000043.1:0-27696 GCA_036803965.1 Propioniciclava sp. | reverse complement strand
ACCAGGTGTTCTTCCAGGGCCACGCCAGCCCCGGCATGTACGCCCGCGCGTTCCTGGAGGGACGCCTCGACGAGGCCGACCTGGACGGTTTCCGCCAGGAGAAGAGCCATGTCGTCGACGGGCGCATCCGCGCGCTGCCGTCCTACCCGCACCCGCGCCAGATGCCGACGTTCTGGGAGTTCCCGACCGTCTCGATGGGCCTCGGGCCGATCAACGCGATCTACCAGGCTCAGTTCAACAAGTACCTGCACAACCGCGGCCTGTCCGACACGTCGGCGCAGCACGTCTGGGCGTTCCTCGGTGACGGCGAGATGGACGAGGTCGAGAGCCGCGGCGCCCTGCAACTGGCGTCCTACGAGGGCCTCGACAACCTGACGTTCGTCATCAACTGCAACCTGCAGCGACTCGACGGCCCCGTGCGCGGCAACGGCAAGATCATGCAGGAGCTGGAGGGGTTCTTCCGCGGCGCCGGCTGGAACGTCATCAAGGTCGTCTGGGGCCGCGGCTGGGATCCGCTGCTGGCCCAGGACAAGGACGGCGCGCTGGTCAACCTCATGAACGCCACCTCGGACGGCGACTACCAGACTTTCAAGGCCAACAGCGGCGCGTACGTTCGCGAGCACTTCTTCGGACGCGACCCGCGCACCGCGAAGATGGTCGAGGGCTGGACCGACGACCAGGTCTGGCGCCTCGCGCGCGGCGGCCACGACTACCACAAGGTGTACGCCGCTTACGACGCCGCGGTGAAGTTCCACGGCGCCCCGACCGTCATCCTGGCGCACACGATCAAGGGCTACTTCCTCGGCCAGCACTTCGCCGGACGCAACGCCACCCACCAGATGAAGAAGTTCGCCCTGGAGGACCTGAAGCAGTTCCGCGACCGCCTCGACATGCCGGTCACGGACGCCCAGCTGGAGGAGAACCTCTACCAGCCGCCCTACGTCCGTCCGGGCGACGACGACGAGCGCATCCAGTACGCCAAGGAGCGCCGCCGCCGCCTGGGTGGCGGCGTCCCCGAGCGCCGCAACACCCCCGCCCCGCTCAAGCTGCCCGACGAGAAGGCGTACGCCTCGGTCAAGAAGGGCTCGGGCAACCAGCCGGTCGCCACCACGATGGCGCTGGTCCGCCTGGTCAAGGATCTACTGCGCGACAAGGAGTTCGCCCCGCACTTCGTGCCGATCATCCCCGACGAGGCGCGCACTTTCGGCATGGACTCGTTCTTCCCGACGATCAAGATCTACAACCCGCACGGCCAGAACTACACGCCGGTCGACCACGAGCTGATGCTGTCCTACCGCGAGGCGAAGAACGGCCAGATCCTGCACCTGGGCATCAACGAGGCGGGCTCGCTGGCGTCCTTCACGGCCGTGGGCAGCAGCTACGCGACCCACGGCGTCCCGATGGTGCCGTTCTACATCTTCTACTCGATGTTCGGCTTCCAGCGCACGGGCGACGCCATCTGGGCCGCCGCCGACCAGCTGTGCCGCGGCTTCCTGATCGGCGCCACCGCGGGCCGCACGACGCTGACCGGCGAGGGCACGCAGCACATGGACGGCCACAGCCACGTCCTGGCGGCCACCAACCCCGCGGTCGTCTCGTACGACCCCGCGTACGGCTACGAGATCGCCCACATCGTCGGCGACGGCCTGCGGCGCATGTACGGCGAGTCGCCCGAGGACGTCATCTACTACCTCACCGTCTACAACGAGCCGATGCCGCAGCCGGCCGAGCCCGAGAACGTGGACGCCGCCGGCATCGTCCAGGGCATGTACCTGCTCAAGGAGGGCTCGTTCGAGGGCGTCAACCCGGACGCCCGGAGGGTCCAACTGCTGGCCTCAGGCGTGGGCGTCCCGTGGGCGCTGGAGGCTCAGGAGTTGCTGAAGCGCGACTACGGGGTCGTGGCCGACGTGTGGTCGGTCACGTCCTGGACCGAGCTTCGCCGCGAGGCGATGGCGTGCGACGAGCACAACTTCCTGCACCCCGAGGCCGAGCGCGCGTTGCCGTTCGTGACCCGCCGGCTGAGCGGACGCCCCGGGCCCGTCGTCGCCACGTCCGACTACATGCGGCAGGTGCCGGATCAGATCGCGCAGTGGGTGCCGGCCCGCTTCGTCTCGCTGGGCGCGGACGGCTTCGGCTTCTCCGACACCCGGGCCGCGGCGCGCCGGTTCTTCCACATCGACGGCCCGTCGATGGCGGTCCGGGCGCTGCAGGCGCTCGCCGAGGAGGGCCAGCTCGACTGGTCGATCCCGCGTGAGGCCGCCGAGCGCTACCGCCTCCTCGACGTGACCGCCGGGGCGTCCGGAAGTGCGGGAGGCGAGAGCTGACCGGCGGCAGCGCTGTCGGCGACCGTCAGTTTCTGGCAATCTGATCCCACTGATGGACGCCGACGAGAAAGCTGAGGAACGAGTGGGCACCACGGCGGAGCCGGGGCGGAAGAACGTCCGGGCGGTCGTTGGCATGGAACTCGCCAGGGGCCAGGTCATCCAGGAACTGGGGTGGGACTCCGACGCGGACGAGTCCCTCCGCGAGGCGATCATGGAGGCCATCGACGGCGACCTGGTCGACGAGGTCGTCGAGGCGGTCGACGCGGTGCTGCTGTGGTGGCGCGAGGAGGACGGCGATCTCGTCGACGGCCTGTTCGACGCCCTGCGCGACCTGTCGCAGGCAGGCTGCGTTTGGCTGCTGACGCCCAAGGTGGGCCGGTCGGGTTACGTCGACCCGGCCGACATCGCCGAGGGCGCCATCACCGCCGGCCTGGCCCTGGCGAACAGCGTCAAGGTCTCGCGCGACTGGCACGTCCAGAAGGTCGTCCGTCCCAAGGCCGGACGCCGCTAGCTCATCGGTCCCGGCCGATAGCATGGGACGCCGGGGCGTATAGCTCAGCTGGCAGAGCTCCTCCCTTACAAGGAGGCGGTCGGGGGTTCAAGTCCCTCTGCGCCCACCGGAGCAGTCAGATCGCGACGACTTGGCGGGATGTAGGCATTGATTCGCGCGACCATTTGGCCATGGACTTCTTCATGATCGCCTTCAGCACTTTCCTGGGCGCAGCGGTTGCGCTCGTCGCGGATCGCCTGACCGGCAGATACAACGCGAAGCTTCGTGAGGAGGCCGCGATCAACAACCTGATTCTGGACCTCGCCTCCAAGCGCGCGTTCTTGTTCGGAGGGAACTGGGACTGGGGAGAGGGTGAGGTTGCCCGTGTGGTGGGGTCCGTGCACCACGCACGCAGACTGATCCGGGAGGCCCGAGGGTCCTTGATGCCTCGCTCCAAGGGGCTCCGCATCCTGCGGGAGATGACGAGGGCCTGCAACACATTTCTGGAGCACGCCGAACGGGACGATGACCAGAGTCTCAAGTCCGCTCTGGCGCAGCTGTCCCGCGACATCTCACACCAGGTCGCGATGCTTCACGCTCTTGCACCAAGCCGCATTCTGGACGATGAGCCAGGCAGCTTCGCGCTGCGCGCGCCTGTCTAGACAGGGACGGGAGGGGGATCCAAGCCACGGGGGTGGTGCAAATATGCACCAGATTCGCGAACAGGGTTCCTGCCGCCAGCCGCCCGACGGATGGACGCCCGCCCCTTCGCCGACCGCGAATCGCCAGGCCGACGGCGCCTGAACGGTCCGCTCCGGGCGTGGCCTAGACTGGCTCCTCGTGGCAGCCGACGACATCCATGCGGACATCGGGTCCCTCGACCGAACCCTGTCCTCGATCGAGGCGGTCCTCGACCTGCCCAAGATGCGGTCGGAGATCGCAGCGCTGGGCGAAGAAGTAGCCGCTCCTGACCTCTGGGACGACCAGGAGAACGCTCAGCGCGTCACGTCGCGCCTCTCCCGCCTCCAGGCCGAACTCGAGCGACTCACGAAGCTCCGGCAGCGCCTCGACGACCTCGACGTCCTCGTCCAGCTGTCCGAGGAAGAGGACGACGCAGCGACGCTCGCGGAGGCGTCCAAGGAATGCAAGAGCCTGTCCGAAGAGATCGAGGCGCTCGAAATCCGCACGCTGCTGAACGGCGAGTACGACGAGCGGGACGCCGTCGTCTCGATCCGCTCCGGCGCCGGGGGAGTGGACGCCGCCGACTTCGCCGAGATGCTCCTGCGCATGTACCTGCGCTGGGCGGAACGCCACGGCTACGCGGTGAAGGTGCTCGACACGTCCTACGCCGAAGAGGCCGGCCTGAAGTCGGTGACCTTCGAAGTCAGCGCCCCGTTCGCGTACGGCACGCTGTCGGTCGAGGGCGGCACGCACCGCCTCGTGCGCATCTCCCCGTTCGACAACCAGGGACGCCGCCAGACCAGCTTCGCCGCGGTCGAGGTCATCCCGCTCATCGAGTCGACCGACCACGTCGACATCCCCGAGTCCGACATCCGCGTCGACGTCTTCCGCAGCTCGGGCCCGGGCGGGCAGTCGGTCAACACCACCGACTCCGCGGTCCGCATCACCCACCTGCCGACCGGCCTGGTCGTCTCGATGCAGGACGAGAAGTCACAGATCCAGAACCGGGCCGCCGCCCTCCGCGTCCTGCAGTCGCGCCTGCTGCTGCTGAAGAAGCAGGAGGAGGAGGCGAAGAAGAAGGAGCTCGCCGGCGACGTGAAGGCGTCCTGGGGCGACCAGATGCGCTCCTACGTCCTGAACCCTTACCAGATGGTCAAAGACCTGCGGACCGAGTACGAGGTGGGCAACCCCGACGCGGTCTTCGACGGCGACATCGACGGCTTCCTGGACGCCGGCATCCGCTGGCGCCGGAAGGCCGAGCTGGCGTCGAGCTAGCCTCGGACGGCGGCGGGGCGATTGGGTTCCGGCGTCCGCGTCTGGCATCCTGAATGAGTTTCCTGGGATTTTCTCAGGATTGGACCAACGTCTTCGGGGAAGCACCGTGATCACTTTCGACAACGTGAGCAAGACGTACGACGGGCAGTCGCGCCCGGCGTTGCGTGACGTCTCCGTCGACATCGGCAAGGGCGAGTTCGTCTTCCTCGTCGGCGCGTCCGGCTCGGGCAAGTCCACGTTCCTGCGGCTGATCCTGCGGGAGTACAAGCCCTCGTCCGGCTCGATCTACGTCGCCGGCCACGACCTCGGACGCCTCCCCGCCTGGCGCATCCCGCGCCTGCGCCGGCAGGTCGGCACGGTGTTCCAGGACTTCCGGCTCCTGCCCGGCAAGACGGTGTACGAGAACGTCGCGTTCGCGCTGCAGGTCATCGGACGCCCCACGCGCGAGATCCGCCAGGTCGTCCCCGAGACCCTGGAGTTGGTCGGGCTCGGCGACAAGGGCGAACGGCTGACCGACGAACTGTCGGGCGGCGAGCAGCAGCGTGTCGCGCTGGCCCGGGCCTTCGTCAACCGGCCGCCGATCCTCATCGCCGACGAGCCGACCGGCAACCTCGATCCGACCACGAGCGTCGGCATCATGAAGCTGCTCGACCGCATCAACAAGACGGGCACCACGGTGATCATGGCGACCCACGACTCGACGATCGTCGACCAGATGCGCAAGCGCGTGATCGAACTCGCGGACGGCGAACTCGTCCGCGACCAGAGCAAGGGTGTGTATGGCTACTGAGATCCGCCCGGACGCCGCCGCGAGCGGCAGCACAGACGCGAGGAGGCCCGGATGCGTCACACGCTGAGCGAGACCCTGTCGGGGCTCCGCCGCAACGTCACGATGACCATCGCGGTCATCGTCACCATGTGGGTGTCGCTGTCGCTGTTCGGCATCGGCCTGTTGTCGGCCCAGCAGGTCGACCTGATCAAGGGACGCTGGTACGACAAGATCGAGGTCACGGTGTTCCTGTGCACCGCGGCCACGCAGGGCGCCAACTGCGACGCAGGGCACGACACGACGGACGCCCAGCGCGAGGTGATCCGCAAGACGCTGGAGTCGAACCCCGAGGTCGCCTCGGTCACCTACGAGACCAAGGACGAGGTCTTCGCCCAGTTCAAGGAGGTCTACAAGGACTCCTCGATCCTCGGCACGATGACCGCGGCGGACATGCAGGACAACTTCCGCGTCAAGCTCAAGAACCCCGAGGAGTACCAGGGGGTCGTCTCGGCCGTGCAAGGCCTGCCGGGGGTTCAGAAGGTGCAGGACCTCCGCGGCATCCTGGAGCCGGTCTTCGCCTGGCTGAACCTGGCGCGCGTGGCGACCGTCGGGGCGTCCCTGCTGTTGCTGCTGGCGGCAGCGCTGCAGATCGGCAACACCATCCGCATGGCCGCGTTCTCCCGACGAAGAGAGCTGGGCATCATGCGGCTCGTCGGCGCCAGCAACTGGTTCATCGTGCTGCCGTTCCTGCTGGAGTCGCTGGTGGCGGCGTTGGCCGGGGCGGTGCTGGCGTGCGGCACGCTGGCGGCCCTTCAGCACTTCGTGATCATCGGCAAGGCCCAACCGGCCATCCAGACCGTGCGCTGGATCGGCTGGGACAATATCGGACTCACCGCGCTCGCTGTCGTCGCGGTGGCCGTTGTGCTCTCTACGATTCCAACGTTGATCGCCACACGCCGATATCTGCGCGTGTGACCGGTCGCGACCCCGCGAGGGGCCGCAACAACTGAGGAGAGCACGCGTGTTTGAGGTCACTTCCCCCCGCAACACGCCGAACAAGTCGGGCCGCCGGATCGGGCTGGCCGCTGCGGCGTTGGCGTTGGCCGGCGTCCTGGTGGCGCCCCCGCAGGCGCTGGCCGCCGACCTGTCGGCCCTTCAGAAGCAGGCCGCTGCGGCGTCCTCGGAGGCGGCGCAAGCCAAGGCGAGAGCCGAGGCGGCGGCCCAGCAGGTGGCGGCCGCCCGCGAGCAGGCCAACGCGTCGGCGTCCAAGGTGGACGCGGCGGCGTCCCAGGTCGCCGGCTCGCAGCAGGAGGTGAGCACCGCGGATGTGGTGCTGACCGATTCCGAGCGAAAGCTCTCGGACGCCCAGCAGCAGCTCTACGACACCCAGCAACGGCTGCAGGACGCGCGCGACTACGACGCGAAGCTGGCAGCCGACCTCGCCGACGCCGAGGAGGCGCTGGAGGCGGCCAAGGCCGCCGTCGAGGCCGGGCAGCGGGAGGTCGACGCGCAACGCGACCTGATGGGCTCGGCGGCGCGCGAGGAGCTCCAGCACCAGACGCCGTTCGAGGGCATGGTGACGATCCTCGGGGCGCAGTCGCCGGCCGACCTCAGCCAGCGCATCCAATGGACCGACACCGTCTTCGACACCCAGGCCGCCGAGAAGGCGCGGCTGGAGCTCGCGCAGGTTCAGCTGCAGGCGTCCCGCGATCTGCAGAGCCAGATCGAGTCGCGGATCGCGTCCGACAAGAAGGCCGCCGAGGCGCAGGTGCTCGTCGTGGCCGACCTCGAGAAGAAGGCCGCCGACCAGAAGGCTGGCGTCGAGACCCTTGTGGCGCAGAACAAGGCGTCGCTCCAGGCGGCCCAGAGCAAGCTGGCCGCCGACCAGGGTGCGCTCGGGTCCGCGCAGAGCGCGCAGGCGTCCGCTCAACAGGAACTGAACGCCGCCCAGGGCGAGCTGTCGGAGTCCCAGGACGCCTATGAGGCGGCCGTCGCGGAGTCAAACCAGCGCGCGCAGGCGGTCAAGGACGCCATCGCGAAGCAGAGCGCGGCCCAGGCCAAGGCGGACGGGGCGTCCTCGGGCGGGACGGGCGGGAGCGCCGTGTCGGCGTCCGGTTTCATCAGGCCGGTGGACGCCTCGCCCGGTTCGCCGTTCGGCCTGCGGTTCCACCCGATCCTGCACGTCTGGAGGATGCACGAGGGCACCGACTTCGGGGCCGCGTGCGGCGCGCCGATCTACGCCGCCCGGAGCGGCACGGTGCTGGAGTCGCGCAAGACCCTGTACTCGGGCAACTACACGGTGATCGGGCACGGGACGATCAACGGCGTCTACGTGACGACGAGCTACTCCCACCAGTCGCGGATGGTGGTGAAGGTCGGGCAGAAGGTCACCCGCGGCCAGATCATCGGCTACGTCGGCAACACCGGCCTGTCGACGGTCTGCCACCTGCACCTGGAGGTCCGTCACAACGGCGACGCGGTCGATCCGATGAGGTACATCCCCTGAGCCGTCGCGCCTCGTGAGGCTGCCCGGCTGGTTGGTAATCTGGCCGGGCAGGCCCCACCAGGGAAGGGATGTCGCCATGCCCCGACCGACAGGACGCGTCCTGGTCGCGCAGAACAAGAAGGCCCGTCACGACTACGAGATCGGCGAGCGGTTCGAGGCCGGCATGGTCCTGACGGGCACCGAGGTCAAGTCGCTGCGCGGCGGCCGAGCCTCGCTGACCGACGGCTTCGCCACCGTCGACGACGGCGAGGTCTGGCTGCGCAACGTGAACATCCCCGAGTACCGGTTCGGCACCTGGACCAACCACGCCCCCAAGCGCAACCGCAAGCTCCTGCTGCACAGCAAGGAGATTGCCAAACTCGCCCGCGAGACCGAGAACTCGGGGCGCACGATCGTGCCCCTGTCGATCTACTTCTCCGATGGCTACGCCAAGGTCGAGATCGCGGTCGCCACCGGCAAGCGCGACTGGGACAAGCGCCAGACCCTCGCCAAGCGGGACGCCGACCGCGAGGCCCAGCGGGCACTCGCCACGCGCAACCGGAGGCCCCGGTGACTGCCGTGGCGACGCGCCGGACGCGTCCGGTCGGGATCGCCGCGGCGCTGGTCGCGTTCCTGCTGGCGACGGCGGCGCTGTGGCTGGGGGGTGCGTCCTCGGCGTGGGCCGCGACCGACGACACCTATGACCGGTTCGACATCGAGTACACGGTCGGCACCGACGGCGTCACGCACGTCAAGGAGACGATCACGCTGCGGTTCGGCCCGAGTTCGGGCCGGCACGGACTCGACCGAGAGCTGGTGACCCGCGAACCGGCGGGCGACGCCGAGCCCGACAAGGACGTACTTTTCACGGTCAGCAACGTCAAGGTGACCTCGCCCGATCCGATCTCCACGAGCACGTCGGTGTCCGACATCGCCGGAACGTCGCCCCGCAACGTCGTCACGCGCATTCGCATCGGCTCGTCCGATCGGACGATCTCGGCGGCCACCGCGACCTACGTCATCACCTACGACCAGAAGGGCCTGCTGCGCGGGCCCGATCCCGGCTTCGATGAGTTCTTCGTGGACGCCCTGGGCCCGAACCTTGGCAAGGTGCAGTCCTCGACGGTGACGGTGACCGTGCCGCAGGGAGTGCAGGGCACCACCTGCTTCGCCGGTCCGGTTCAATCGACGACGTCCTGCACCTCGCAGAACGTCAGCAACGGCGTCGCGACGTTCACCCAGGCCCCGCTGGGGGCTGGCAACATCTTCAGCATCGACGCCAAGATCGTGAAGGGCGCCGCGGGGACGGCCAACCGCATCTACGTGGACTCCGCCACGCTGGCGGAGGAGCGCCAGACGTTCATCGCCCGCATCGTCGGGGGCGTCGGCGCGGTCCTGATGCCGCTGCTCGGCTGGCTGTACTACCGGCCGCGGTCGCGCGACGACCGGTTCGCAGGCATGCCGCCTGGCACCTTCCCGCCCGCCGGTGCCGACGGCAACGTCGAGCCCAACCGGCTCGACGAGGTGCCGGTGTCGTTCGCGCCGCCCAAGCTGCCACTCAGCCATGCCGGCTACCTGCTGGAGGGCTCGTCGAAGATTGAGCACCTCACGGCCACTCTCATCGGCTTGGCGACTTCGCACGCCATCCAGCTGCGCGGCATGAGCGAGGACAGCGACGGCGAGCGCGTCGCGGTGCCGATCGACCGCGGCCACGTCCCGGACGCCCCCAGCCGGATTCTCTACGACGGCCTGTTCGACGGGTCTCGGACACCGGTGTCGATCGCCGAGGCCGGAAGCCTGCAGTCGGTCCGCAGGGAGCTGGACGCCGATGCCGCGGCCGAGGCCAAGCGGCAAGGCTGGTTCAAGCGCCTGGGGGCCGGTGCGGCGGCGTCCGGCATGGGCTGCCTGACGATGGTCGTCGTCGGCTTGTTCTTCTTCTCCGGGGGCGGGCTCGTCGGTCCGCTCCTGTGGGTCGTGATTCCGATCGTCCTGTCGCTGCTGATCACCCTGGGTGTGGTGTCGTCCAAGCTGAGGCGGGGTCAGCGCACCGCTGTCGGGCGCGCCTGGACCGACCAGATCGAGGGCTTCCGCACCTACCTCTCGACCGCCGAGGCGGAGTCTCTGAACTTCCAGGAGGGCGAAGACCTCTTCACGCGCTACCTGCCGTGGGCGGTGCTGTTCGGCCTCACCGAACGCTGGACGAAGGTCTGCGCCCGCGCCGTCGAACTCGGCATGATGGCCGAGCCCGACACCTACTGGTACGGCGGCGGGCCCTGGAATCCCAACATCATCATCTGGAACGTCAACGGCTGGGGCGACTCGATGTCGACGGCGGTGACGCCACCGGCGTCCTCGGCGAACTTCGGCGGGTCCGGGTTCGGCGGCGGCTCCGGCTTCGGCGGAGGCGGCTTCTCCGGCGGCGGCTCCGGAGGCGGAGGCGGCGGCAGCTGGTAGGCCCTTCGGCGTCCGGGCTAGCGGACGCCGACCAGGTCGCAGACGAAGACGAGCGTCTCGTTCGGCTTGATGACGCCGGCGGCGCCGCGGGCGCCGTAGCCCAGGTGCGGCGGGATCGTGATGCGGCGGCGTCCGCCCACCTTCATGCCCACGATGCCGTCGTCCCAGCCGCGGATGACCTGCCCGGCGCCCAGGCTGAACACCAGCGGCTCGCCGCGGTCGTAGCTGTTGTCGAACTCGGCACCGTCGCTGTGCGCGACGCCCACGTAGTGCACAGCGACCCGCTTGCCGCGGACGGCCTCGGGTCCGGTTCCGACCTCGAGGTCGAGGAGTTCGAGCGTTGCCGGCGCGGGGCCGTCGATGGTCACTTCAGGCTTGTCCATGGGCCGACAGCGTAGCCGTGTTGTCCGATAGAGGCTCCACGCGCGATCTGATGCTGTGATGCTATGATGCAGACATGCGCACCACGCTGGATTTGGATCCCGCTGTGCTCAGCGCGGCCAGGGCGAAAGCGAAGGCCGAGCACATCTCGCTGGGCAGGGCTGTCTCCGACCTCGCCCTGTCTGGGCTGAAGGCGCCTCGCTCGCAGCACGCCACTGCCTCGGGCTTCCCGGTGCTGCCCGGCGTGCCGGGCCACCTTGTCACCGACGAACTCGTGGCTGCCTATCGCGACGACGTCCCTCCTTCCGGCGATGCTGCTTGACGTCAACGTGCTGCTCGCCCTCACCTGGGATCAGCACGTACATCACGCGGTCGCCCATGAACGGTTCCGCGAACTCGAGCGATGGAGCACGTGCCCGGTCACCGAGGCCGGCCTGCTCCGGCTCCTGCTGACCGAGCAGGTGGTGGGGCGGCGGGTGACCGGCGCCGAAGCGCTCGGCCAACTGGAGGCGATTCGCGCCGCGCCGGGTTGGAGCTTCATCGAGGACGCCGTTTCGCTCGCCGCGCCCACCATCGACACCCGTGTGCTGATGGGGCGCAGGCAGGTGACCGATCTGCAACTGGTCAACCTGGCGGCGGCGAACCGAACGAGGCTCGCGACGTTCGACGCCGCCCTCAAAGAGTCGTTGATGGCCGTCGATCAGGAATGGGTCGCCGTCTGGAGTTGATGGGGTCGATCGACTGCGAGGAGTCGGACGCCGACCCGCGGCGTCCGACTGTGTTGGGCGGATGCGAGCGGCCGGGAAGTTCTGAACGTGCCGCGGCGTTGGTATGGTGGTAGTCCGGTGAAAGCCGGAAGCGCACGAGCGGCAGGCCGCGGGTGCGTGACAACTCAACAGGGGGTGACTGGTTTCGACTTGGGACGGTAGTCCCAGGAGAAGCGGGCCGAGGAGCCGACGACATCTCGTAAACGAGCGCCGGAAACCAATAAGTGCCAACTCTGAGCGCACTGACTTCGCTCTCGCTGCCTGAGCAGTGATCGAAGGGTCAGCCCGGGTCTAGCCTTCAACCCGGTGCCTGGCCTCATCTAGAAGGCTTGCTGCAGCGCTGGTGTTCCAGCGGCGCTGCGGGACTTGACTGGGGCTGGGCTCGTCCACCACTTGCTGGCGTGAGGGTGGGAGCCGAGTAGAACGTTTTGCCAGCTGCGCCCGGAGAAGACCTGGTTCGCCTCTTGAGGACGCGGGTTCGATTCCCGCCACCTCCACCCCTTGCAGAACGACCCCGTTCCAGCTCATTCAGCCCGGGACGGGGTCGCTTCGTGTCGGCTGGCCACCGCCGTGGTGGGCGGTGCGGAGTGGTTCTTGACCAACAACCGCCGCGACTTCCCGCAGACGATCGCCGAGGTAAACGTGGTCTACCCCGACGACCTGCCGGAGCCCGACATCACGCGGCAGGCGAGAGCTGCCGGCGCCACCACAGGGCCAGCGCGATCTCGATGAGGCCGATGCCGACGATCACGGGCTGCAGGAAGAAGTAGAGCTGCAGCAGCGCGAGCTGGGCGCCGATCCAGATCAGCAGGGACGCCCCCGCGAGCAGTCCGGCGACGATCCCCAATCTTGGACGCCTCGGCAGGAACACCACCGGGATCGCCGCGAGCACGTGGGGCACCGCGATCAGGCCGATCAACGCCCAGCCCGGGCCGGACCAGGTGCTGAAGGGTGTGCGTGCCAGCCACTCGTCCGGCATCTGCCACGTGTCGGTGATCAACCCGACCCCACCGTAGACCGCCTGGCCGGCAACGATGAGTTCGAACAGGACCAACGCCCAGGCCTGCCAGGGCCGGACGCGGGACGGTCGCGAGGTCTCGGTGGTCATGGGCAGGAGTCTGCCCCCGCGCCCGGTGTACGGGAGGGGCACAGTGGTTAATCACCGTGCGTGGCGAGCACGACCTCCCTCGATCCGGCCCCGGGCGAGCCGCCGCCCGCACCGGACGCCCCAGAGCCGGCCCCGCCGGCCAAGCGCAGCCGCTTCTGGTGGACGCCGGCGGTGTGCGTCGCGCTGACGCTGGTCGCGCTGTTCACGGCCACAGCCGTCCTCGGACGCCCCGCGCGCCCACCCGCCGTCGCCGCGTCGGCGTGGTTCCCCGCCGACGGCCACCGGGAACGGTTCGCTCGGCCGGGCAGCGCGAACCTCCTGCTCACCGAGTGGTCGCGCCCGGCTCCGCTCACCCTGATGCAGTCCGACCTGATGGTCTTCCCCTACTGGTACCGCCGCACGTCCGAGGACTTCCTCGCGGCCACCTACGTCCGCGATCGCTCGCTGCTGGTCGACGGCCAAGGCGGCCAGCTGTCCCAGTGGGACACGCTGTGGACGCTCGGCCCCGACGGTGCGCGGGCCGGGATCGAGTCCACGCTGCCCGGCGAGGCGGTCGTCATGGTGCCCGGCCGGCTCGACGTCCCCAACGGCCTCGCCGCCGGCTCCACCTGGACCTCCACGGGCGCCGCCCACCGCTGGGACGAGACCGCAGGGGCGTTCGTCGAGACCACGTACCGCGCCGACTACCGGGCTGCCACGGCGTCCGACCTCACGGCGGCGGGACGCGGCTGCCTCGACGTCTCCATGGACCTCACGATCGGCCAGGACGCCACCAGCACCCGCCGCACCTGGTGCACGGACGAGGGCCTTGTCGCCTTCACCGACACCGCCGGCGACTGGACGCCCACCCGGACGCCCCCGCCCGCGACGCTCGCCGCCGCGCCCTTCGACTGGAGCACCGCGGACGACCTGGAGTTCACCCCTCGCGTCGTCAACCAGCCCGGCGCCGAGGGCAACGTCGAGGTCTCGGCCGTGTCGGCGCCCGGCGTCGTCCAGGGCGGCGCGATCCTTACCGGCCAGTTGCTCCCGGACGTCCTCGGCGTCAACACGGCGGCCGACCCCGTGCGGGTCGTGTGGGGAGCCCGGCCCGGTGGGACGCCCACGTCGGCGGCGACTCTCGGCTCGGTGACCGTGGTCACCACCACCAACCGGACGGCGGTCGCGTACAGCCTCGCGGGCGAGTGGCTCTGGGAGACGCCGCTGAGCGACCTCTCGGTCGTGCCGCCCGTGCGGCTCGGCGAGTCCACCGCGGTGCTCGCCACCCTCGACGGAGGCGTGGTCGCGCTCGACCTCGCCACCGGCGCCGAGCGCTGGCGCGCCGACCTGGACGCCGAGATCCGCGTCACACCGGTCGTCGCCGGCGACCGGCTCCTGATCGGCGACCAGGGCGGGGCGCTGGCCTGCCTGGACGCCGAGGGTCACGAGCTGTGGGTGACGGACGCCGGACGCGCGCGCAGCATCGCCGTGTCGGCGGGGCCCGATCCGGTGGTCGTGTTCGGCGAGCAGGGGTCGCTGGTGCTGCAGGCGTACGCGCTCGACACCGGACGGCCCCTGTGGCGGCAGCGCGTCTACCAGGACGCCCGTCAGCTGATCGCCCTCGACTCCGTCGTCGTGCTGCGCGACGACGACCAC
This sequence comes from Propioniciclava sp., assembly GCA_036803965.1. Classification (GTDB taxonomy): domain Bacteria; phylum Actinomycetota; class Actinomycetes; order Propionibacteriales; family Propionibacteriaceae; genus Propioniciclava. Next base: position 13,330 of record DAIRTI010000043.1, on the reverse strand, counting down.
GTGCTCGGGATCGATCCGGCGTCCGGGGCTGTGGTGTGGGACTGGTCCGGGCAGCGCACTTGGACCGCCATCGGGGGCGGACGCCGCGTCCTGCTGCTGGGCGACACCGAGCTGATCCTGCTGGACGACGCCGGCCATCAGCTGCGCGCCTGGTCACATCACCTGGGCGACGTGTCGGAGACCGTGCACCTGGTGGCCGCCGACGGCTCGGTGCTGGCCTACGGCCCCACCGGCCTCGAGATCGGCAGCCGGCCGTGAGACGCGTCGCCCTCGAGGCCCTCGCCGCCCTGCGGGACACCCTCGTCATCACGTTCGTCGATCCCGTGAAGGCGGGACACCCGCGGCCCTCGACCTGGCCCCGGGGGCTGCCCTCGATCGCGACCGCAACCGGCGTCCTGTACGTGCTTCTCGGCCTGGCCGCGGTCGCCGCGGTCCAGCTGCGCCAGGGGGGCGAGCTGGTGGTCCCGCCGACCTCGGACAAGTCGCTGCCGGCGTCCACGATCCCGCTCCTGTTGTGCGGCGTGATCCTCTCCCTCGTGCTGGCCCACACGGCCGCCCTGCACACCTCCTGGTGGCTGCGCGCCGTGCTGTTCGCCCTCGGGGGCAGCACGCTGTTCTTCTTCGGCAGCTTCGCCTTCCTCGAACAGCCCTGGTCCGTCGCGGTGTCGGCCGGCCTCTACCTGGCGTTGCTGGTGTTCACGGTGTTCCGGTCCCGCCGCGCGTTCGCCTGGTGGGAGTTCGTCGTCGTCGCCGCCCTGGTCGGCGCGGCGCTGCTGTTCCCCTGGACGGTCTCGTCGCCCGGCCTCGACGTCCGTCCGCTTGCCATCGAGGGCACCCTGACCGGCCTGAGTGCGCTCACCCTGCCGGCGCTCATGGTCGCCGGCTCGGCGCCGGCCCAGATCGTCGTCACCGGCGCGGAGGCCGCCGCGGGGCGTCCCATCAGTCGGAGGCTGTTCTGGCTGCTCTCGGCCGTCGCCCTGGTCTGGTTGCTGGCCGCCACCGTGTGGGGCTTCGTCGACGGCTCGGTGGACCTGAGCGCCTCCGCGTTCGCCGGCTCACTCGTCGTGCTGGCAGGGATCGGCCTCGCCGTCGCCGTCGGGCTCGTCCGGGGGCGGCGTCCGGCCCCCGAGCCGCCGCAGTCGTACCCCGACGCCTGGAGCCCGTGGCTGTACCCCCTGGCCACGGTGATCGTCGGGCCGATGCTGGTCGCGCTGCCGCTGACCCTCGTGACGACGCTGCTGCGGGCGTTCGGGCCCGCGCCGATCGGCCAGGCCGGGGACGCCGTCTGGAGCGTCGTCTTCGACAACAACCCGGGCGTCCTGTGGCGAGGCGCGCTCGGGGCCGTGCTGCTGGTCGTGTGCTGGCGCCTCGGCGGACGCGGGCGCATCGCGGAGGCGTCCGTTCTCGGCGCGCTGTCGGTCGCAGCCCTGGCCGACGCCGCGGGCCTGCTGCCCGGCCTGGGATTCCTGCACGACCGGAGCACCCAGGCGATGGGCCTCATCGCCGCCGCGATCGCGCTGGTCGCCGGGCTCGCGCTCGCCGCGCGCGGCAGGCTCGACCGGCGCCGCGCGTCGGCCGTGGTCGCCGTGGTGCTGCTGGCGACGCTCTACCCCCACCGCAACCTCCTGGACGATCCCGCCAGTGCGGTGCTCGTGTTCAGCGCCCCGCTGCTGATCCTGTTCGGCCTCACGTGGCGCTTGCTCACCGGCGCCGAGTTCACCCAGAAGGCCAGTCGCGCGTTCCCGCAGCCCACCCGGGTGCTGCTGTTCCTCGCGAACTCACTCTTCGCGGTCACCGCGCTCGCGTTCGTCGCGCTCTCCCGGGCCGCCGGTACGAACGTCGACTCCGCCACCGTCTGGAGCGACGCCGGCGACTGGATGCTCGGCGAGCCGCTGTTCGCCGCCGGGCTGGTCGCCGGCACGTGGCTGGCGCTCCGACCCGCGCCGACGGCGTCCGAGCCCACCACTCCCACGCCGACGGCGTCCGGACTCGACTCTGCGGAACCTCGGGCGTCCGAGCCCTCCGAGACCCCGGCCCAGGGCTAGCAACACGCCCTTGTCCGTGCCGCTGTCAGTGCAAGGATGGCGTCCGGAAGCGGGGTGATTCATGGAGGCGCGCATCGAGCCGGGCCTGGTGCTGGTCGCCGGAGTGGCGATCAGCGACGGCGTGTTCGACCAGACCGTCTGCGTCATCCTGGACGCCGACGCGAACGGCGCGCTCGGGGTCGTCCTGAACCGGCTGAGCGACTACGAGCTGGACGCCGTCCTGCCCGGTTGGGCGCCGCTGGCGACATTCCCCGCGCGACTCTTCGACGGCGGCCCGGTGTCCCAGGAGGGGGCCATCTGCCTGGCCTCGCCCCTGCACGCGGGGGAGGAGCCGCCGGGCTGGCGTCCGCTGTTCTCCGGCATCGGCCTGCTGCACCTGGACACCCCGCTCGAGATCGCCACGGGCGCCTACCGCGACCTGCGTATTTTCGCGGGCTACGCCGGCTGGGGCCCCGGACAGCTCGAACGCGAGCTCGCCGACGACCTGTGGCACGTCGTGCCCACCCGTTACGCCGACGTGTTCGACCCCGAGCCCGGGACTCTGTGGCGGCGCGTGCTCCGGCGCCAGGGCGGCGAGGTCGCCCTGCTGTCGTCCTGGACGCCCACGCCCGAGCTGAATTGACCGGTCACCAAGGCCGCGTTCCCGCCGTGTCGCCAAAGTGCGGGCGGCGTCCGCATCGGTCGCTAAGGTGAGAGACGTGGCTGATTCGAAGGCACTCACCGGTAGCCGCGTCCTGGTCGTGGACGACGATGCGGCGCTGGCCGAGATGCTGCAGATCGTGCTGCAGGCGTCCGGCTTCGAGACCTCCTGGGTGGGGCGCGGCGACGAGGCGCTCGAGGAATTCCGGCGCTTCAAGCCCGACCTGGTGCTGCTCGACCTGATGTTGCCCGGCCGCGACGGGGTCGACGTGTGCCGCGATCTGCGGGCGACGTCCGACGTGCCGATCGTGATGCTGACCGCCAAGTCCGACACCCACGACGTGGTCGAGGGGCTCGAAGCGGGCGCCGACGACTACGTCGCCAAGCCGTTCAAGACCCAGGAGCTGCTGGCCAGGGTGAAGACCCGCCTGCGCCGCGCCGCCCGCGACGAGGACGATCCGTCCGTGCTGCGCATCGGCGACATCACGATCGACGTCGAGGCGCACACGGTGCACTCCGGTGACCGCCCGGTGTCGCTGACGCCCCTGGAGTTCGACCTCCTGCTGGCGCTCGCTCGCAAGCCGCGGCAGGCGTTCACGCGCGAGTTGCTGCTCCAGGAGGTCTGGGGCTACCGGCATCCCGGTGACACGCGCCTGGTCAACGTGCACGTGCAGCGGCTCCGCTCGAAGATCGAGAAGGATCCCGAGAAGCCCGAGATCATCGTGACCGTGCGGGGCATAGGGTACCGGGCGGGGACGCCGACGGCACCATGACCGAGCAGCGGCGGCTGCTGACCTGGCCGTGGCAGGCCTGGCGCAGGTCGCTGGTGTTCCGGGCCGTCGCGAGCTGCCTGGCGGTCGGCGTCGTGGTCTGGCTGCTCATGGGCCTGCTGATGGTGAGCAACGTCCTGGCCGGGCTGGGCGACATCGTGCCTGCCACCAGCTTCGCCACCGCGCGCGACATCGTCTGGCGCTCCCTGGGCCTGAGCGCCCTGGTGTTCCTGCCCGTCCTGGCGGCGGCCATCTACTGGATCTCGCTGCAGATCGTGCGTCCGCTGCGCTCGGCGCGCTGGGCCGCGGAGGGCCTGGCGACCGGCGATCTCGGACGCCGCATGACCGTCGAAGGCCCCGAGGACTCGGCCGCCCTGGCCCGCTCTGTCAACCACATGGCGTCCGAGCTCAGCCGGCGCCTGAGCGAGCTCGACTCCCTCGGACGCCAGCAGCACCAGTTCGTCTCCGACGTCTCCCACGAGCTCCGGACGCCGATGACGACGGTCCGCATGGCCGCCGACGTCATCTACGAGTCCCGCGACCAGCTCTCGCCGGTGATGGCCCGCTCGGCCGAGCTGCTGTCGAGGGAGGTCGACCGGTTCGAGGTCCTGCTCACCGACCTGCTGGACCTGTCCCGCATCGACGCCGGCGGCGCCGTCCTGGCCGCGGAGGACACCGACGTGGCCGAGCTCGTGCGCAACGAGGTGGCCTCGCATCGTCCCCTGGCCGACACGTACGGCAGCGAGCTCGTCCTGGACGCCTCCGGCAACTGCGGGGCGTTGGTGGACGCCCTGCGGGTCCGCCGGATCGTCGTCAACCTGCTGACCAACGCCATCGAGCACGGGGAGGGCCAGCCGATCCAGGTGATCGTGCGGGGTGGGCGGCAGTCGATCGCGGTGGCCGTCCGTGACCATGGCGTCGGGCTGTCCGAGGCCGACCAGGCCAAGGTCTTCACGCGGTTCTGGCGCGGCGACCCGTCGCGGTTCCGGACGGTGGGCGGCACCGGGCTCGGCCTCGCGATCGCCCTGGAGAACGCCGAGCTGCACGGCGGCTTCCTCGACGTCTGGGGCGAGCCGGGTCAGGGGGCCCAGTTCCGGCTCGTCCTGCCGGTCGTCCCCAACGCCGCACTCGGGACGCCCCCCTGGCCGCGGGTCCCCCCGGACGCCGGACAGCCGCGCCGGGGCCGGGGGAACGGGGCAGCAGCGGGCGCGTGACACACGCTGCCTACTGTGTGGGCGTGTGCTTCGTGGAAGGGCGCCGCCGGCGAGCTGCTGCTCGGCTCGGCATGCCCCGGCTGCGGCGCCCCGGGCTGGGGCCTGTGCGCGGCCTGCTCCGCCGCGCTCGCGGCACGTGACGAGGTGCGCTGGAGCGTCGGGGGAGTTCCGGCCGTCGCCGCGGCCGAGTACGCCGGCGTGTGGCGGGCCTGCCTGGTCGCCTACAAGGAGCGCCGCGCCTGGCGCCTGTCACGTCCGCTCGGCGCCGCGCTCGCGTGGGCGTCCGCCGGGCTGCTCCCGGACGCCGGCCCGGTCCTGCTCGTCCCCGTACCGTCGACCGCGGCGACCGTCCGCGAGCGCGGCGAGGACGTGACGTGGCGGCTCGCGCGCGAGGCGTCCGGGCTGTTGCGCCGCGCGGGGGTGGACGCCGCCGCAGCCCGCGTCCTGCGGCACGCCCGGGCGGTGGGCGACCAGTCGCATCTCGACGTCGGGGCCCGCGAGCGCAACCTCGCCGACAGCATGATCGCGAGCGCCGGGCCGGTGGCGGCGATCGTGGTCGACGACATCACGACCACGGGTGCGACGCTGCGGGAGGCGGTGCGGGCGCTGCAGGCGTCCGGGACGCCGGTGCTCGGCGCGGCGGTCGTGGCCGCCACCCGCCGCCGCGACGGGCGCGCGACGGGCGCACGCTGAGGCGGGGCCGGCGTCCCAAATGGAACACCGGCCCCGCCCCGGGATGGGCTGAGAAGCTCAGATGGCGGCCTCACCGGTCTCGCCGGTCCGCACGCGGACGACGGCCTCGACCGGGGTGACCCACACCTTCCCGTCACCTACCTCACCCGTCTGCGCGGCCTTGATGATCGTGCCGACGAGGGCGTCGACCTCGGAGTCGGGCGTCAGGATCTCGAGGCGGACCTTGAGGACGAAGTCGATCGACATCGTCGCCCCTCGGTAGACCTCCTTGTGGCCCTGCTGGCGGGCGTAACCGGTCACCTCCGAGACGGTCATCCCCTTGGCGCCCAGGTGGACGAGAGCGGTCTGCACCTGGTCGAGCATGGAGGGCTGGATGATGGCGGTGACGAGCTTCACGCGGACACCTCCTCACGGGCGGCGGGTTCGGACGGGGAGGCCGCGTGCACCGCGTCGATGTGCTCCAGCACGTGCGCCGGCAGCTCCGAGGGCTCGACGAGCAGCGTCCGGCGGACCCCGTTGAAGGACGAGTAGTAGACCGGGCTCAGGTCGTAGCCGACCTCGGTGTGCTCGGCCAGGTCGATGCCGTTGTTCTCGGCGACCCGGCTGACCCGGAAGCCCATCGTCTTGTTGATCGCGGTGCCGATGAGCCACGTGACGGCGAACGAGTAGAACAGCACCGAGAACGCCCCGACGGCCTGCCGCCACAGCTGGTCGACCCCGCCGCCGTACAGCAGGCCTGCCACGCCGGCCGGCGAGGCCGGATCGGCGAACAGGCCGATGGCCAGGGTGCCCAGCATGCCGCCGACCAGGTGGACGCCCACCACGTCGAGCGAGTCGTCGTAGCCGAGCCGGTTCTTGAGGTTGATCGCGAAGGCGCAGGCGATGCCGGCGAGGACGCCGATGGCGACGGCGCCCAGGGGGCTGACCGAGCCGGCGGCCGGGGTGATGGCCACCAGGCCCGCGACGATGCCGGACGCCGCACCGAGCGACGTCGGGTGGCCGTCGCGGATCTGCTCCACGCCCAGCCAGGCCAGCATGGCCGCCGCCGGGGCGGCGAGGGTGTTCACCCAGGCCACGGCCGCGGTCGTGTTCGCGCCCAGGGCCGAGCCCGCGTTGAAGCCGAACCACCCGAACCACAGCAGCGCGGCGCCCAGCATGACCAGTGTCATGTTGTGGGGACGCATCGGCTTGACCAGGAAGTCGACCCGGCGGCCCAGGACGATCGCCAGGGCCAGGCCCGCGGCGCCCGCGTTGATGTGGATCGCCGTGCCGCCGGCGAAGTCGATGGCCTTGATCGTGTTGGCGATCCAGCCGCCGTGCTCGGCGGCCGCGCCGTCGAAGGCGAAGACCCAGTGGGCGGCGGGGAAGTAGACGAGGATCGCCCACAGGGCGGTGAAGACCGTCCAGGCCTTGAACGAGGTGCGGTCGGCGACCGACCCCGAGATCAGAGCCACCGCGATGACCGCGAACGCCGCCTGGAAGGCCACGAAGGCCAGGGCCGGGATCGTGCCCACCGTGGCGTCCGGCGACATGAGGGACGCCAGCCCGGCGAACTGCAGCGGGTTGCCGATCACGCCACCGAGGGAGTCGCCGAAGGTCAGCGAGTAGCCGAAGAGCACCCAGAGGACCCCGACGGTGCCCATGGCGATGAACGACATCATGATCATGTTCAGAGCGCCCTTGGCGCGCACCATTCCACCGTAGAAGAAGGCGAGACCGGGGGTCATCAACAGCACGAGGGCCGCGCTGACGAGCACCCAGGCGGTGTCGCCCGTGTTGAGTTCGAGGATCATGGCGAACACCCTGCATCGGCCATGTTTCGCCGCGGTGTGAGCGACGTTAGCGCCGTGTTACCCACCGTTACGGGTGTGTTTCGCGCCTCGCCGGCCGGACGCCGCCCCGGCTCCGCCACGGAAGCGACGATCACCGCCGCAACGCTCCGCAATTGCGCCGGGTTGCGCTACGTTGGGCGCATGGCACCCAAGCCGGCCACCCGCATTCGCGGGTAAGGCCGGGCCGGGTGCCTTTTCAGTTCTCACTAGGAGGTACATCATGGACGTCCTCGTCAGCGGCAGACGCTGCAGCATCTCCGACGAGTTCCGCGAGAAGGCGGTCGATCGCATCAGTTCGATCGAGCGATTGCGGGACCGCGTGATCCGCGTCGAGGTCCAGGTGTCCACGGAACCGCACGCGAAGCAGCCCGACCAGGCGACCCGCTGCGAGATCACCCTCCACAGCAAGGGCCCGGTCGTGCGGGCCGAAGCGTCCGCCGACGACAAGTACGTGGCGTTCGACCGCGCGCTGGAGAAGCTGAAGTCCCAGCTGCGCAAGGCGGCCGACCGCCGCAAGGAGCACCGGGGGCTGCGTGTCGGCCAGCAGGTCGGCGCGGGCCCGGCCGTGCCGTCCCTGCTCGAGGTGCCGCCGCCGGACGATGGCGGGGCCGAGAAGAAGACCGTGGCCGGCGTCGAGGTGACCGGCGACGGGCCGATGGTCGTGCGCGAGAAGTTCTTCAAGGCGACCCCGCTCACGCTCGCCCAGGCCCTGGACGAGATGGAGCTCGTCGGCCACGACTTCTTCCTCTACGTGGACGCCGACACCCGCGCCCCCAGCGTGGTCTACCGGCGTCGCGCCTACGACTACGGGGTGATCCACCTGGAACTCGACAAGTAGACCCCGGTCCCGGATGAGCCGACGACCGGCCACGACGAGCGGCGGTCGGGCCTGATGCCCGGCCGCCGCCTGCTGCCCGCTGCTGCCCGCAGGGTCGCGTTGGCCGCCCAGGGCTTCGGACGCCCCCGCCCCGCCCTGGTCACCGCCCGGCACCTGCAGCGGGTGGTCGACCAGGTCGCCCAGTTCCAGATCGACTCGATCAACGTGGCCGTCCGGGCCCAGTACATGCCGCTGTTCGCCAGGCTCGGCCCCTACGACCGCGCACTGCTCGACACGGCCGCCGGACGCGCCCCCCGCCGCCTCTTCGAGTACTGGGGACACGCGGCCTGCCTGGTCGACGTGAACCTCCAGCCCGCCCTCCGGATGCGGATGCGCCGGCTCACGCTCACGCGCGACCGCGGCGTCCAGCGGGTGCTGGCTGCCAAGCCCGACCTGCTGGCGCGCATCCTGGCCGACGTGACGGCGTCCGGGCCGCTGACCGCGCGCGAGATCGACAACACCGAAGAGCGCCTCCGCGACTCGTGGGGCTGGAACTGGTCGGAGGCCAAGCACGTCCTGGAGCACCTGTTCGACTCCGGGCGCGTCAGCGTCGCCGGCCGCAACAGCCAGTTCGAGCGGCTCTACGGGCTCACCGAGCGCGTGCTGCCACCGGCCGTGCTCGCGCGGCCCGATCCCTCGGACGCCGAGAGTCACGACATCCTCGTGCGGCGCGCGGCACGGGCGCTGGGCGTGGCCGACCTGGGCGCGCTGGCGTCCTACTTCTACCTGAAACGCGCCGGTGTGGCCGCGGCGGTGGCGCGGCTGGAGGCGTCCGGGGAATTGGTGCCCGCCGACATTGCCGGCCTGCCCGGCACCTACTGGCTGTGGCACGAGGCGTCCGTGCCCCGGACACTGCGCGCGAGCGCCCTGGTCAGTCCGTTCGACTCGCTGGTCTACGACCGCGACCGGGTGCATGCGCTGTTCGGCGTCCACTACCGGATCGAGGTGTACACGCCGCCGGCGCAGCGCCGCTACGGCTACTACGTCTACCTGTTCGTCTGCGACGACGCGATCGCCGCCCGCGTCGACCTCAAGGCCGACCGCGCCCGCGGCGTCCTGATCGTGCACGCGGCCTGGCTGGAGGACGGGCAGCACCCGGACGCCGTGGCGCCCCGGCTGGCGTCCGAGCTGCGCCTGATGGCGTCCTGGCTGGGGCTGGACGACGTCGAGGTGAGGCCGCTGGGCTCCCTGGCGGGCCGCCTGAAGGCCGCGCTGGGGTGACGCGCGTGGGCCCGACGAGGGACGCGATCGAGACGTCCGGCTAGGCGTCGAATAGGTCTCAAGCGGCAGACGTGCTTTTCTTAGACCCACCCTGATGTCAGGATTCCGTGCAGTCTCACCGAAGACAAAGGAGTTCCGAAGTGCTCAAGATCCGCAAAGCCGCGCGCACGGCCCTCGCCGTCGTCGCAGCGCTCACCGCAGTCTCGCTCGCGTCCTGCGCGAACAACTCGACCCCGACCACGAACCCGGCCGGCACCGGCACGGGCGGCTCCGTCTCGCTGATCAACCCCGGCAAGCTGACGGTCTGCACCCACCTGGCCTACAAGCCGTTCCAGTTCAAGGACAACGCCGGCAAGATCATCGGCTTCGACGTCGACCTCATGGACGTGGTCGCCAAGAAGCTCAATGTGACCCAGGACATCGTCGACATCGAGTTCGGCCAGATCACCTCGGGCGCCGTGTTCGCCTCCAAGAAGTGCGACGCCGGCGCCGCCGCGATCACGATCACGGACGCCCGCAAGCAGGCCGCCGCGTTCTCCGACCCGTACTTCAAGGCCACCCAGGCGCTGCTCGTCAAGGCTGACTCCGGCATCACCAAGCTGGAGGACCTGAAGGGCAAGGTGCTCGCGGTCCAGACCGACACCACGGGCAAGGACTACGCCGAGAAGAACGCCGCGCAGTACGGCTACACCGTCAAGGTGTTCGACGACATGCCCTCGGGCGCGAATGCGGTGCTGGGCGGCACCGTGGCCGGCGCCATCAACGACAACGGCGTGGTCTTCGACTTCGCCAAGGACAACCCGACCACCAAGGTGGTGCAGGAGTTCCAGACCGGCGAGTTCTACGGCTTCAACATGGGTAAGGACAACACCGCCCTGCTGACCGCGGTCAACGACGCGCTGAAGACGGCCAAGGCCGACGGCACCTACAACACCATCTACAAGAAGTGGTTCGGAGTGGACGCCCCCAAGGACTGATCGCCGAGCAACGTCGCGTCCGGCAGGGAAGCGATTCTCCTGCCGGACGCGGCATCCTTTTCACCGCACCACCGGAGGGCCGATATGACCACAGCCCAAGCCACCGAGGCGCCGCCTGCCACGCGACGCAGACTGTCCCCACGCAAGCAGGCCCAGCGCATCAGGATCGTCCAGTACGTCATCCTCGCGGCGGTCGTCATCTTCGTCGTGACGAGGGCGGACGGCCACCAGTTGCAGCAGGTCTTCCTCCGGCCCGACCTGATCGCCCGTACGTTCTCCGGCGGGCTCCTGCTCGCGCTCGCCAACACGATCGCCTACACGGCCGGCGCGTTCATCGTCGGCCTGTCGATCGGCACCCTCCTGGCCCTGATGCGCCTGTCGCAGGTGGCGCCCTATCGGTGGCTCTCCTCGATCTACGTCGAGTTCTTCCGCGGCGTCCCCGCCCTGATCGTCCTGATTGCCTTCAGCGGCTTGCCGATCGCGTTCCCGGGCCTGCGCATCCCGCTCGACCCGTACGGCACGGTCTGGATCGCGTTGGGCATGGTCAGCGGGGCGTACATGTCCGAGACCATCCGGGCCGGTATCCAAGCGGTCCCGAAGGGCCAGATCGAGGCGGCGCGCTCGCTCGGCATGCCCTCGGGCATGGCGATGCGGCGGATCGTGCTGCCGCAGGCGTTCCGCATCGTCATCCCGCCGCTCACCAACGAGCTGATCCTGCTCACCAAGGACTCCTCGCTGGTGTTCGCGATCGGCCTGACCACCCAGGGGTTCGAGCTCACGAAGTTCGGCAAGGATCTGATGAACAGCACCGCCAACCTGACCCCGCTTGTGGTGGCTGGCTTCTGCTACCTGATCATCACCCTCCCGCTCACGTTCCTCGTGCGCCGCATGGAGGCCAAGGCGAGGAAGGCGACGCGATGACGACCGCCGTGCCGACGCAGATCCCCACCGGCCGGCGTGAGGACGAGATCCAGATCTACGACCTGCACAAGGCCTTCGGGAAGCTGGAGGTGCTCAAGGGCATCACGAACACGATCCACCGCGGCGAGGTGGTCTGCGTGATCGGGCCGTCCGGGTCCGGCAAGTCGACGCTGCTGCGCTGTGTGAACCTGCTGGAGCAGCCGACCGCCGGGCGCATCTTCATCCTGAACGAGGAGATCACCGACCCGGACGCCGACATCGACCGCCTGCGCACCAAGATGGGCATGGTCTTCCAGCAGTTCAACCTGTTCCCGCACCTGACGGCGCTCGAGAACTGCACGACGGCGCTGACCAACGTGCTCAAGAAGCCCAAGGCGGAGGCCGATCGGATCGCCCTGGCCAACCTGACCAAGGTGGGGCTCGGCGACCGTGGCGGCTCCTACCCGGCCCAGCTGTCCGGCGGCCAGCAGCAGCGCGTCGCGATCGCCCGCGCACTGTCGATGGACCCCGAGCTGATGCTCTTCGACGAGCCCACCTCAGCCCTCGACCCCGAGCTCGTCGGCGACGTGCTCTCGGTCATGCGCGACCTGGCCCTCGGGGGCATGACGATGATGGTCGTCACCCACGAGATGGCGTTCGCCCGCGAGGTGGCCGACCGCGTCCTGTTCATGGACGGCGGCGTCATCGTCGAGGAGGGTCCGCCCAGTGAGGTCATCGGCAACCCGAAGGAGGAGCGCACCCGTACGTTCCTCAAGCGGGTCCTCGATCCGACCCACGTGAACGCCGGCGAGCAGGACGCGGCCTACGCCCAGCGCCACCGCGCCGATGCCGCGATGCTGCTGGAGACCGGCATCGAGCCGGTGGCTGGATCACACCACCCGAACCACCGCGGCCTGTAGCTGCCCTCGCACACGGCCCGGGACGCAACCAGAGAGCGGGCCGGGCCAACGGCGTCCGTGCGTCGTGAAGACAGCTCAGGCCGACCCTCTACGATGGGACGAGCCCTGGCGTCGCCCGGGCCAATCGATGAGTGGGGAACGGCAACCGTGGGTCTTCTGGACAAGATGCTGCACATGGGCGAGGGGCGCATCCTTCGCCAGCTCAGGCAGGTGGCCGTGCAGGTCAACTCGATCGAGCCCGACTTCGCGGCGATGAGCGACGCCGAGCTCAAGGGGCAGACGGCCGACTTCAAGCAGCGTCTCGAGAACGGCGAGTCCCTGGACTCGCTGCTGCCGGAGGCGTTCGCGACGGTGCGGGAGGCGTCCCAGCGGGTGCTCGGCAAGCGGCACTTCGACGTGCAGATCATGGGCGGCACGGCCCTGCACCGCGGCAACATCGCCGAGATGAAGACCGGTGAGGGCAAGACCCTGGTCGCGACGCTCCCGAGCTACCTCAACGCGCTGACCGGCAAGGGCGTCCACGTCGTCACGGTCAACGACTACCTGGCGCAGTACCAGTCCGAGCAGATGGGCCGCATCCACCACTTCCTGGGGCTGGAGACCGGCGTGATCCTGTCGCAGATGACCCCGACCGAACGGCGGGCGGCGTACGCGGCCGACATCACCTACGGCACGAACAACGAGTTCGGCTTCGACTACCTGCGCGACAACATGGCGTTGTCGCTGGAGGACTGCGTGCAGCGCGGACACCATTACGCCATCGTCGACGAGGTCGACTCGATCCTCATCGACGAGGCCCGGACGCCGCTGATCATCTCCGGCCCCGCCGAAGAGAACAAGAAGTGGTACCCGGTGTTCGCGCGCATGGTCATCCACATGAAGCGCGCCGAGCCCGACGGCCAGGGCGGCTACAAGGTCGAGGGCCACTACGAGGTCGACGAGAAGAAGAAGACGGTCTCGATCCTCGAGTCCGGCATCGCCCTGGTGGAGGACCGGCTGGGCATCCACAACCTCTACGAGTCGGTCAACACTCCGCTGATCGGCTACCTGAACAACGCGATCCGCGCCAAGGAGCTGTTCAAGCGCGACAAGGACTACGTGATCCACGACGGCGAGGTGCTCATCGTCGACGAGTTCACCGGCCGGACGCTGATCGGACGCCGTTACTCCGAGGGCCTGCACCAGGCCCTGGAGGCCAAGGAAGGCGTCGAGATCAAGGACGAGTACCAGACGCTCGCCACG
>DAIRTI010000042.1:0-27929 GCA_036803965.1 Propioniciclava sp. | reverse complement strand
GTGTCGAGGTCGTGGAACGCCGGCAGGCAGTGCATGAACTTGGCGCGCGGGTTGCCGGTGGCGTCCAGGACGGCGGCGTTCACCTGATAGGGCGCGAGCAGCTCGACGCGCTCCAGCCAGACGCTCTTCGGTTCGCCCATCGACACCCACACGTCGGTGTGCACGAAGTCGACCCCCCGCACCCCGGACTCCACGTCGTCGGTCACCGTGATCCGCGCCCCCGTCTCGGACGCGATCGCCCTCGCCTGCTCGACCACCGCGGCCTGGGGCTGCAGGCTGGCGGGCGCGACGATCCGGACGTCCGAGCCCATCAGCGCCCCCAGCACGAGCAGCGAGTTGCCCATGTTGAAGCGCGCGTCGCCGAGGTACGCGTACGCGATCTCGGACCCCTTCTTCCCGGACGCCTCCAGCATCGTCAGCCCGTCGCACAGAGCCTGCGTGGGGTGCCACTCGTTCGTCAGCCCGTTCCACACCGGGACGCCGCTGGCGGCGGCCAGCGCCTCGATCGTCGCCTGCGCGGCGCCGCGGAACTCGATGCCGTCGTAGTAGCGGGCCAGCACGCGGGCGGTGTCGGCGGTCGACTCCTTGTGCCCCATCTGCGACCCGGCCGGGTCGAGGTAGGTGGTGTGCGCCCCCTGCTGGAAGGACGCCACCTCGAACGAACACCGCGTCCGCGTCGAGGTCTTCTCGAACAGCAGCGCGAAGTTCAGCCCCTCGAGTCGTCGCTGCTCCCGGCCTTCCTTGCGGGCGGCCTTCAGCTCCGCGGCGAGGTCGAGCAGGTACGCCCACTCGCCCGGGGTGAAGTCCACCTCCTTGAGGAAGTCGCGGCCGTGCAGGTCGGTCGTCACGCTCGGGCCTTTCTGTCTCGTCTCGGATCGCGCGCGTCGCGCGCGTGCGTCCGATTCTGTCAGCCCGGCGCCCGGAGGTCGCAACCGGTTCATCCCAGCCGCCGGCGTGCGAGAATCCCCCGCATGCTCGTGCGCTTCCTGGCCAACGTCCTCGCCCTGGCCCTGGCCACCTGGCTGCTGCCCGGCATCCGGATGACGTCGAGCGAACCGTCCACCGACGTGGCCGCCCTGGTCGGGGTCGCGATCTTCTTCGGCGTCGTGAACAGCGCGGTCAAGCCGCTGTTCGGGTTCGCGCACACGCCGGTCCGGCTGGTCCTGTTGGGCGCCGCGCTGCTCGTCGTGAACGCCGCCCTGCTGCTGGTCACGTCCGCCCTGTGCGGCCTGGCGGGCATCCCCTGGCACGTGGACGGCTTCGTCGACGCCGTCCTCGGCGCCTTGGTGGTCTCGGTGGTGTCGTTCCTGGTCAACGCCCTGTTCGGACGCCGCGGCACGGAGCACCGATGAGGATCGTCTTCGTCTGCTGGGGCAACATCTGCCGCTCGCCGATGGGCGAGCGGGTGGCCCGGCGCTGGTTCGACGGGGCGGGCCTGGGTCACGTCGACATCACCTCGGCCGGGGTCAGTTCGGAGGAGCACGGCAACCCCATCGACCGGCGCGCGCAGCGCGTCCTCGCCGCGAACGGCTACACCACCGGCGGCCACCGGGCCCACCGCATCACACCGCAGGAGATCGAGGACGCCGACCTCGTCCTCGGCTTCGAGGAACTTCATCTCGCTCGCATGCGCCGACTCGCGCCAACGGCGTCCCACCTCTGTCTGGTGACCGACTTCGACCCGCACGCCGTGCCCGGCTCGGGCATCGACGACCCCTGGTACGGCGGACCCGAGGGGTTCGAGGCGACGCTGGGGGCGATCGAGTCCGCCATGCCGGGGATCATCGCCTGGGCCTGTGAGCGGCGGAAGTAGGCTTGTGGCATGCACATCCTCGTGGTTGACGACGATCAGGCCGTCCGTGATTCGCTGACCAGGTCGCTGCAGTACTCGGGCTACGAGGTCGTCAGCGCGGCCGACGGGGTCGAGGCGCTCGCGCAGCTGTCGGCCGCGCGGCCCGACGCCGTCGTCATGGACGTCATGATGCCCCGGCTCGACGGCCTGGAGACCACCCGCATGCTGCGTACCAGCGGCAACGATGTGCCGATCCTGATCCTGACGGCGCGCGACGCCGTCAACGACCGCGTCGACGGGCTGGACGCCGGCGCTGACGACTACATGGTCAAGCCGTTCGCGCTCGACGAGCTGCTGGCCCGGCTGCGCGCGCTGACCCGGCGTAGCAAGGCCGAGGCGGCCGCGGACGCCGACGGTGGCGTCGCCCACACCGGCCCGCAGCTGCTGTCGTTCGAGGGCCTGACGCTTGACCTGCAGACCCGCGAGGTGACCCGCAACGGACGCCGCATCTCCCTGACCCGCACCGAGTTCGCCCTGCTGCAGACGTTCCTGGAGAACCCGCGGCGGGTCCTGGAGCGCAGCTGGCTGCTCAATGAGGTGTGGGGCTTCGACTTCCCGACCACGGCGAACTCGCTCGAGGTCTACATCGGGTACCTGCGGCGCAAGACGGAGGGGCCGGGTGAGTCCCGGCTCATCCACACGGTGCGCGGGATCGGTTACGTCCTGCGCGAAACGGCGCCGTGATCGAGCGGCTCCGCGCCGCGATCTCAGCTCGCCAGGGCGCACTGCAGTACCGCCTGGCGTTCACCATTGCCATGGCCGTCTTCCTCGCCGTGGCCATCACCGGCGCCGCCGCCTACCTGATCACTCTCACCGCGGTCTACGCCCAGCTCGACAACGAGCTCACGACGGTCGCCAGCGTCACCTCGACGATGCTGGCCGACGACATCGAGAACATGGGCGGCATCAACGAGTCGGCCCTGCAGGCCGCGAACGTCAACCTCGAGGTGCTGCGAGCCGACAACCGGCTGTTCCAGCTGCCCAACCACCCCAGTTTCGCGTCGTCGTCCGAGTTGGCGATCGCGATGACGGGCGAGGGGGCGTCCGCGCGGACGGCGTACACCGGCGGCGTCCCCTACCGGATCATCGCGGTGCCGCTCATCGACGAGTCCTCGCACGCGCAGTACGCGCTCGTGCTGGCGCGGCCGCTCGAGTCGACGGTCGCGATCATGAACAGCCTGCTGTGGGCGCTACTGGTCTTCGGTGCGCTGGCGATCGCGGCGTCCGCGGGCATCGGCTGGGTGATCGCGCGGTCGTCGACGGAGTCGTTGCGGCGGCTGGGGGCGGCGGTGACGAACGTCACCGCGACGAACCGGCTGGTGCCGATCGCGGTCGACGGCAACAACGAGGTGGCCGACCTCGGACGCAGCTTCAACCGCATGCTGAAGCGGCTCGAGTCCTCGCGGGAGCGGCAGCGCCGGTTGATCGCGGACGCCGGTCACGAGTTGCGGACGCCCCTGACCTCGATGCGCACCAACGTCGAGCTGCTGGTGGCCGACGAGAAGTCGGGCATGCTGCCGGCGGGTGCGCGCGGCGACATCCTGCGCGACGTGGCCGCGCAGCTCGGCGAGTTCACCACGCTGGTCGGCGACCTGGTGCAACTGTCGCGCGAGGACGCCGTCCAGCCGCACCCCGAGCCGATCGACCTGCGCGACGTCGTCAACAGCGCTCTGGCGCGGGTGAAGCGCCGGGGTGGCCCGGGCATCGGCTGGGACGTGCGCATCGACAACGGCCTCTACCTGCTCGGCGAGCCGGACGCCCTCGAGCGTGCCGTGACCAACCTGCTCGACAATGCGGTGAAGTTCTCGCCGCCGGACGGGACGATCCACGTGTCGCTCGTGGGCGACCGGCTGCGGATCGCCGACGAGGGTCCGGGCATCTCGGACGACGACCTCCCCCACGTCTTCGAGCGCTTCTACCGCTCCGACCACGCCCGCAACACGCCCGGCTCGGGGCTGGGCCTGTCGATCGTCTCGCAGACCATCGGCGCCCACGGCGGCTGGGTCGACGTCGGCCACGCCGCCGAGGGGGGCGCCGAATTCGTCGTCCGGCTGCCCGGCGACACCGTCCCGCCCGAGGAGCAGGACGCCGAGGCGTCCCTCGGGTCCTCGCACGACTAGCGGCTACGAGGCGTCCAGGACGGCGACGAGACGCTTGGGGGCGGTGACGCGGTAGGAGTCCTCGACGAGCTCGGCGATCTCGTCCCAGTCGGTGGCGTGGGTGAGGTCGAGGCCCGTCCAGCCGGCGGGGCCGAGGTAGGCCGGGACGAAGGCGTCCGGACGCTGCCGAAGGAGCTCGCGTCCGGTCAGATCGGCCTGCAGGATCAGCGCCGCGTCGTGCCGCTCCCAGTCCCCACCCGTGCGCACCGAGCCGCCGTAATAGGCGAACACCCTTGTCGTGAAGAACACCGGCCGGCCGTGGGCGATCTTCTCGGCGGCCCCGGGCAGGGCGAGCGCAACAGCTCGCACGCGTGCCAGAACCGGATCGTCCTCGTCGAACATGATCGGATGCGGCATGGACGCCATCCTGCGGCCGGGGCGTCCAGTCGGCAACCCAAGATGCCCCCGAAGGGGGCGATCTGTGCAATGTTGTTTGCCACCGGGCACGCATCAGTGCAATAACTTCCGCCGAAAAACGGCGAAATTCATTGCACTGATCGCCGGGTCCGGCGAGAGACGGAGCCGCGGTGCGGCGCGTTGCCGACTCACGGGTTGGGCGATTGCCCCCTCGTCTGGCATCCGAGACGCCCCGGGCGGCGATTTCGCGCCGCGGCGTCCGGGCGCCACAGTGTGCCCATGGACGTGGTGCGGATGGGGATCGGGCCGCTGACGGCCCCCGACGTGGTCGCGATCGCGCGGGACGGCGTCCGCGTCGAGATCACCCCCGAGTGCCTGGCCGCCGTCGGCGCGACCCGGCGGCACGTCGAGGCGCTGGCGGCGTCCGACCGGCCGGTGTACGGGGTGTCGACCGGCTTCGGGGCGCTGGCGACGCGGCACATCCCGGTCGACCGCCGGACTCGCCTGCAACAGTCCCTGATCCGCTCGCATGCGGCCGGCTCGGGGCCCGAGGTGGAGCGTGAGGTCGTCCGGGCCATGATGGCGCTGCGGCTGTCGACGCTGTGCACGGGGCGCACGGGCGTCCGGCCGATCGTCGTCGAGACGTACGCCGCCCTGCTCAACGCGGGCATCACTCCGGTCGTGCGCGAGTACGGGTCGCTGGGCTGCTCCGGCGACCTCGCACCCCTGGCCCACTGCGCGCTCGCGCTGATCGGCGAGGGCGAGGTCCGGGATGCGTCCGACACCCTGTTGGCGGCATCGGACGCCCTCGGTGCGGCCGGCATCGAGCCCGTCGTGCTCGCCGAGAAGGAGGGGCTCGCCCTCATCAACGGCACCGACGGGATGCTGGGCATGCTGGTCCTGGCGTGCCACGACTTCGGGCGCCTCCTCACTCTCGCCGACGTGGCCGCGTCCATGTCGGTGGAGGCGTTGCTGGGCACCGACCACGTGCTGGCGGCGGACCTGGTGGGGATGCGTCCGCAGCCGGGGCAGCAGGCGGCGGCCGCCAACATGCGAGCCGTGCTTGACGGGTCGCCGGTCATCGCCTCGCACCGGGACGATCCGGAGTGCCCGATCGTCCAGGACGCCTACTCGCTGCGCTGCGCCCCCCAGGTCGCGGGGGCCGGGCGCGACACGCTCGAGCATGCACGCCGGGTCGCCGGGGATGAGCTGGCGGCAGCCATCGACAACCCCGTCGTCACCCCCGACGGACGGGTCGAGTCGAACGGCAACTTCCACGGGGCGCCGGTGGGCTACGTGCTCGACTTCCTCGCGATCGCGGCGGCCGACCTGGCGTCCATCTCGGAGCGCCGCACCGACCGCATGCTCGACGCCAAGCGCAGCAACGGGCTGCCGCCGTTCCTGGCCGACGACCCCGGCGTCGACTCGGGCCACATGATCGCCCAGTACACCCAGGCCGGCATCGTGACCGAGCTGAAACGCCTTGCCGCGCCGGCGTCCGTGGACTCGATCCCCAGCTCGGCCATGCAGGAGGACCACGTCTCCCTCGGCTGGCACGCCGGCCGCAAACTGCGCCGCAGCCTCGACGGGCTGACGCGCGTCCTGGCGATCGAGGCGTTGACCGCCGCTCGGGCCCTCGACCTGCGCGGTCTCGGCTCGGCCCCGGCGACGGCCGCCGTGGTCCAGCGGCTTCGGGTCGAGGTGCCGGGTCCCGGGCCGGACCGCCATCTCGCCCCCGAGATCGAGGCGGCCGTGCGGCTCGTGGCGTCCGGCGAGCTGATCGCAGCGGCCGAGTCGGCCGCGGGTCCCCTCGCCTGACTACTCCTTGCGCTCCGGGACGCGTCCCTGGAGCCGGCGGGTGATCTCGGACGCCGCGGGGCGCAGGGCGGCGACGACGGCGTCCGAATCGCGCAGCGGGACGCGGGACCGCCACGTGCAGCTCAACGCGGCCACCGGCTGGCCGTGCAGATCGAACACCGCCGCGCCCGCCGACCGGAGCCCGGCGGTGACAAGCTCGATCTCCTCCGACCAGCCGCGCTCACGCTCGACGGCCAACTCGGCGAGCAGCTCGGCCAGAGACCGGGGACCGCGTCCGGTGCGGGAGACGAAGTCCCCCGGTCGCGCATAGAGCGCCCGGACGCCCGCCTCCCCCAGCTGGGCCAGGATCGCCCGGCCATTCGCGGTCAGGTGCGCCGGCAGCAGGACGCCCACCGCCGTCACCAGCGACGGCTCGAGTTCGGCGTCGCGCAAGGGGTGCTCCTTGAGCAGGTAGAGGGTGTTGTTGCCGCGCAGGATGCCGAGGTGCACCACGATGCCGAGCCGCGCGGCCAGCCCCTGCAGCACCGGACGCGCCAGTCGCTCGAGCTGCTCGTGGACGGCATAAGAGCTAGCCAGGTGGTACGCCGCCGCGCCCAGGGTGTAGCCGCGCGCCTCGGGCACGTAGACCACGAAGCCGCGCTCGGTCAGCACGGTGAGCAGGTGGTAGGTGGAACTGCGCGGCAGTCCGAGGTCGCGGGCGATCGCGGACGCCTCGACCGTCCCGGTGCGGTGCGCCAGGTAGGTGAGAATGTCGAGCGCCCGGCCCACCGCCGGTGACGTGCTGGACCCAGTCGCCACGCCCGCACGCTACCGCGTCACCGGCGCGGCTCGGGGCGTCCCGCGGTCTGGAATCCGAGACGCCGCCCAGGGTGCGCGACGGCGTCCAGGACCTCTGGCTACGTTGCGGTGCATGAGCGAGCGGATCGTCGAATGCGTCCCCAACTTCTCCGAAGGCCGCGATCCGGCGAAGATCGCGCAGATCACGGACGCCATCGCGGGCGTGCCGGGCGTGCGGTTGCTCGACGTCGACCCGGGTCCGGACGCCAACCGCACGGTCGTCACGTTCGTCGGAGATCCGGACGCCGTCGCCGAGGCCGCGTTCCAGGCGATCGCGACGGCGGCGTCCGTGATCGACATGACCTCGCACCACGGGAGCCACCCGCGCATGGGCGCCACGGACGTGTGCCCGTTCGTGCCGGTCACCGGCGTGACGCTGGCCGACTGCGCCGAGATCGCCCGCAAGGTCGGACGCCGCGCCGCCGACGAACTCGGCATGCCGGTCTACCTGTACGAGGCGGCCGCGTCGCTGCCCGAGCGGCGCAACCTGGCCAACGTGCGGCGCGGCGAGTACGAGGGGCTGGCCGCCAAGCTGACCGACCCGCGGTGGCGTCCGGACTTCGGGCCCACGACGCCCCACCCCCGGGCCGGGGCGCTGATCATCGGGGCGCGCGAGTTCCTGATCGCCTACAACGTGACGTTGAACACCCGCGACAAGGCGCTGGCTACGGACATCGCGTTCGACCTGCGCGAAAAGGGACGCGTCGCCCGGACGCCGAACCCGTCGCCGATCTACTCGCGCGGGACGATCCTGAAGTACGCCGAGGGCGCCTTTCCGTGTGGGACGTGCTCGTTCGTGGGCGCGACCTTCGAGGCGACGGTCGAGCACTGCGCGTCCGAGCACGGCTACGACCTGCGGCACGTGCTGGAACTCAACGACGTGAACCCGGACGCCGTCGTCGGGGCGAAGGTGTACCGGCCCGGACTGTTCCCCCACGTCAAGGCGATCGGCTGGTTCCTGGACGCCTACGACCGCGCCCAGATCTCGATCAACCTGACCGACTACCACGTCACCCCGCCGCACGTGGTGCTGGAGGCGGCGCGGGAGTTGGCCTCCGCGCGTGGCCTGGTCGTGACGGGCTCGGAGCTGGTGGGACTGATCCCGTTCCAGGCGCTGTACGAGGCCGGGGTCTTCTACCTCGAACGGCAGGGCCGGACGCCGGGGGTGCCGGTCGGTGACGTGCTCGCGACCGCGGTGCAGTCGCTGGGGCTCGCGGACGTGGGGCCGTTCGACCTGTCGACCAAGGTGCTGGGGATGCCTTCCGGGCCTGGACGCCTGGCGTCGCTGACCGTCGCGGCGCTGGCCGACGAGGTGTCGCGCGACACGCCCGCCCCGGGCGGTGGGTCGATCGCGGCGCTGGCCGGGTCGCTGGCCGCGGCGCTGGCGTCCATGGTGGCGGCGCTGACGCAGGGACGCGGCGCGTCCCCCGACGTGGACGCCGCGATGGTCGAGGTGTCGATCGAGGCCCAGCGCGTGAAGGACGAACTGCTCGCCGCCGTGGACGCCGACACCGACGCCTTCAATGCGTTCCTCGAGGCACGCCGGCTGCCCGCGCTGACGCCGGAACAGAAGGCGGTGCGCGAGGCGGCCATGCAGGACGGCCTCAAGCACGCGATCGCGGTGCCGCTCGCGACCGCGCGGGCGTCCCTGCGGGCGATGGCGCTAGCCGACCGCGCGGCCCGGGACGGCAATCCGGCGTCCGTGACCGACGGGGCGGTGGGGGTGCAGCTGGGCTTCGCCGCGGTGCGGGGGGCGCTGTGGAACGCCGAGATCAACCTGGCCGACATCGCCGATGCCGACTACGTGGCGGGGGTGCGCGACGAGTGCGGCGTCCTGCTCACCGAGGCCCGCGCGCTCGCCGACGCCAATGCCGAGTTCGTGGAGTCCCGGTTGCGCTGACGTACTGCAGTCGGCGTCAGATCTGCTCGAGCCGGGCCACCGCGGAGGCGACGCCGTCCTCGGACGCCATCCGTTCGGCTACCGCTGCCGCTCGGTCGCCCATGCCCACCGACCCGGCCTCGCGCAGGGCGTCCCGGACGGCGCCCGCGTCCGGATTCCGCGGGTCGATCGGACGCGTGCCGATGCCCAGCCGCGCGAGGCGCTCGGCCCAGAAGGGCTGGTCCAGGGTCATGGGCACGGCGATCGTGGGCACCCCGGCCGCGGCGGCCGCGTGGGTTGTGCCCGCGCCGCAGTGGTGGACGACCGCCGCGCATCTCGGGAACAGCCAATCGTGCGGGGCGAACCCGAGCGGGAAAACACCGCTGGGCAGAGACCCGACATCGAGCCTCGCCCACCCCGCGGACAGCAGGACGCGGCGTCCGGCCAGGCCTGTCAGCAGCGCATCGACCAGGGCCGGTATCCAGGAGACGGGTGGCATGGAGCCGAAGCCCACGTACACGGGCGGCTCGCCGGCGTCCAGGAACGACTGCAGGTCGGCGTCCGGACGCCACGACGGATCGGCGGGCAGCCCCCAATGCCCGGTGACGGCGAACTGGCTGCTGACCCAGTCCGCGGGTCGGGGCACCAGCGTGGGCGACCAGGCGCACAGGGTCTGCGCGCCGCGCGTCGGGTCGGAGATGCGCGACAGCCCGAGTTCGCGGCGCCTGCGGTTGATGCCGGACGCGACCAGCCGCCAGCCGGCGAACTCGACGAGGCGTCCGACCGGGCGGTTCAAGAACCCGGGCAGCCGCGGCGTGCCGATCCCCGCGGGCACGAACTCGCGCGTGGGCGCCAGCGGCTGCAGCACCGCGACGACCGGCCGGGCGCCGACGTCGCGCGCCACGGCCAGCGCGTGGGACGCCGCCATCGGCATGCCCACGACGACCTGCGACCCAGAAGCCGCCTCGGTCATCGTGTCCAGCCACTCGCGGTGCGGGTAGTGGTGGTCGCGGAAGGACTTCACCGTGAAGTGCCCCACCTCGGCCGTGAGGGCGAGCGGCGTCCCGGGAGCCAGTTGGTCGCGCAGGTCGCCGGGCAGCGCGTGGAACTCAAGGCCGTGGGACGCCGCGAGGTCCGTCCCGCTGCCATCGCCCACGAGCACCGCCTCGTGGCCTGCCGCGCTAAGCCCGAGCGCGAGCGCCACGAGCGGCCGGACGTCGCCGGTGCTGCCGTAGCTGACGAGCGTGGCCCTCATCGGTCGGCCCCCTGCTTCTCGAACGGGGCGCACTGGCTCTCGACGACGGCCCGCATGAGGGCTCGTGCGTCCTCGGGAGGATAGGACGACGCCGCCAGCCCGAAGCAGACCGCCGAAAAGGCGAGCCAGATCGTCCAGGACGCGAGCTCGGCCGGCGACCCGAACGGCCCCTTGGCAAGGGAATCCTCCTCTGGTGGCTCGTCGGGGAAGAGTCCGCGCAGGGCCGCGCCGACCTCGTTGAGGCGTCCGAGGTTGGCCGCATGATCGGACGCCCGCAGGTACGCCACGAAGTAGTCGCGGACGGCGTCCGGCGCCGCGATGGTGGCCTCGACCATGTGGCCGATGTAGGTCCAAACCCGCTCGGTCACCGAGTCGGACGCCGTCGCGGCTTCGGCGATCAATGCCAGCGACGCCGCCGTCGAGGACTCCTCCCAACTGCGGAGGAAGAGCGCGTCCTTCGAGCCGACGCTGGCCACCGTGCCCACCGACACGCCCGCCTCGACCGCGATCTGCGGAACCGTCGTCGGCCCGTAGCCCTGCTGGGAGAACAGCCCGGACGCCGCAGCGACCACCCTTGCCGCCGTCTGTTGGCGCGACTCTGCCCGAGTACCCATGACACTCCTGAACGCATTCACTGAACGTGTTCAGTCTGGACGTCCGTATGACCACGCGTCAATGCTTCTCACCTGGTGGCGTCGAGCGCGCGCTCCGCCTCTGACGGACCCGAACTACGCGGCGGACAGGACCTGACCGCCCTTGACGACTGTCCGCACCAGCGGGACGCCCGGCCGGTAGGCCAGGTGGATGTAGCTGGGGGCGTCCAGGACGACGAGGTCGCCCCGCGCGCCCGCGCTGAGCACCCCAACATCGGGACGCCGCAGCGCCCGGGCCCCGCCGGCGGTCGCCGACCAGACGGCCTCGGCCGGGGTCATCCGGAGCTCGCGCACGGCCAGGGCGATCACGAACGGCAGCGAGGTCGTGTACGAGGTGCCCGGGTTGCAGTCGGCGCCCAGCGCCACGGTGACGCCGGCGTCGAGGAGGCGGCGGGCGTCCGGGTAGGCGTTACGGGTGCTGAAGTCGGCGGCCGGCAGCAGGGTCGCCACCGTCGCGGACGCCGCGAGGGCGTCCAGGTCGGCGTCCGTGAGGTGGCAGCAGTGGTCGACGGACGCTGCCCCCAGTTCGACGCCCAGCCGAATCCCGGGCCCGGCGGTCAGCTGGTTCGCGTGCACCCGGACGCCGAGGCCGGCACGGCGTCCGGCCTCGAGCACGGCCCGGGTCTGCTCGCCGTCGAAGGCGCCGACCTCGCAGAAGGCGTCGATACAGGACGCCTCCGCCACGCACGCCGGGATGATCTCGTCGATCACCAGCCGCACGTAGTCGTCGGCGCGTCCGGCGTACTCCGGCGGCGGCACGTGGGCCGCGAGCAGCGTCGAATCATCGGCGTGACAACGGGCGATGCGCACCGACCGCGCCTCGTCGAGCACCGTCTGCCCGTAACCCGACTTGCACTCGATCGTCGTCGTGCCCTGCCGGCGGTACTCGCCGACGAGCCGATCGACCCCGGCCGCGAGTTCCTCGTCGGACGCCGCCCGCGTCGCCGCGATCGTCGTCTTGATGCCGCCAGCCGCGTAAGGCAACCCCGCCATCCGAGCCGCGAACTCGCCCGCCCGGTCGCCCGCGAACACCAGGTGGCTGTGCGACTCGACGAACCCCGGCAGCACGGCCGCACCCGCGGCGTCCAGGCGCTCGTCGGCGGCCGGCGCCTGCGCGGCGGGTCCGACCCAGGCGACGAGCCCGTCCTCGAGGACGACCGCGGCGTCCCGCAGCAGGCCGAGCCGGTCCTCGCCCGAGCCGAGCTCAGCACCCCGCCCCAGCGTCGGATCGTTGGTGACCAGTTCGCCGATCCGGTCGATCAGCAGGGTGCGCGCGCTCATCACTCCTCCAGCATCGGGATCCGGACGCCGCGCTCGCGGGCCACGTCGCGGGCATGGGCGTAACCGGCGTCCACGTGGCGCATGACCCCGGTCCCCGGATCGTTGGTGAGCACCCGTTCGAGCTTGGCCGCCGCCAACGGCGTCCCGTCGGCGACGCAGACCTGGCCGGCGTGGATGGACCGTCCGATGCCGACGCCCCCGCCGTGGTGGATCGACACCCACGTCGCCCCGGACGCCGTGTTGAGCAGGGCGTTCAGCAGCGGCCAGTCGGCGACGGCGTCCGTGCCGTCGAGCATGCCCTCGGTCTCGCGATAGGGCGAGGCGACCGAGCCCGAGTCGAGGTGGTCGCGTCCGATCGCGATGGGAGCGATCTCGCCCGCCGCCACCAACTCGTTGAACCGCAGCCCGGCCCGGTGGCGTTCGCCGTAGCCGAGCCAGCAGATGCGGGCCGGCAGCCCCTGGTAGCGCACCTTCTCCTGAGCCATGGTGATCCAGCGGCGCAGGTGCTCGTCATCGGGGAAGAGCTCGAGAATCGCGGCGTCCGTACGGGCGATGTCGGCGGGATCCCCCGACAGCGCCGCCCACCGGAACGGCCCCTTGCCCTCCTCGAACAACGGACGAATGTAGGCCGGCACGAACCCGGGGAACTCGAACGCCCGCGCGAAGCCCCCCTTGCGCGCCTCGTCACGGATCGAGTTGCCGTAGTCGAACACCTCGACCCCCGCGTCGACGAAGCCCACCATCGCCGCAACATGCTTCGCCATGGACGCCCGCGCCTGCGCCGTGAACCCCTCGGGGTCGGCGGCGGCCCGCTCGTGCCACTCCTCGAAACTCACCCCGATCGGCAGGTACTGCAGCGGGTCGTGCGCGGACGTCTGGTCGGTCACCACGTCGATCGCGATGTCGCCGGCCCGGTGCCGCTCCAGCAGGGCCGGCACCAGTTCGGCCGCGTTCCCCAAGAGCCCGATCGACAGCGGCGTCCTGGACGCCTTGGCCCCGTTCGCCCGCGCGATCGCGTCCTCGAGATCGGACGCCGCCACGTTTAGGTAGCGGTGCTCCAGCCGCCGCTCGATGCGCGAGGGGTCGCACTCGACCACGATCGCCACGCCGTCGTTCATCGTGACGGCCAGGGGCTGCGCGCCGCCCATGCCACCCAGCCCGGCGGTCAGGGTGATCGTGCCGGCCAGCGACCCTCCGAACCGCTTGCGCGCCACGGCGCCGAACGTCTCGAACGTGCCCTGCAGGATGCCCTGGGTGCCGATGTAGATCCAGGACCCGGCCGTCATCTGGCCGTACATCATCAGCCCTTGTCGCTCCAGCGATCGGAAGTGCTCCCAGGTCGCCCAGTCGCCCACGAGGTTGCTGTTGGCGATCAGCACGCGCGGCGCCCACTCGTGGGTCCGGAAGATGCCGACCGGCTTGCCCGACTGCACGAGCAGCGTCTCGTCGGCCTCCAGGTCGCGCAGGCTCGCCACGATCGCGTCGAACGCCGCCCAGCTGCGGGCCGCCCGTCCCGACCCGCCGTACACCACCAGTTCGTCCGGATGCTCCGCCACCTCGGGGTCGAGGTTGTTCATCAGCATCCGCAGCGCGGCCTCCTGCGGCCAGCCCTTGCACGACAGCGCGCTCCCCCGCGGCGCCCGCACCGGACGCGGTCCCGATCCGCCCATGACCCCTCCTCAGCGACGCCCGAACGTCCAGTCCCAGGCTGATCGCCGGCCGGGACGCCGAGGGTCGCCGTTCGCCGGTGGTCTGGAATCCGAGACGGCCCGACCAGTCACCCCGCAGTCGCCGACACGGCCGCGCCGATCGACTCCCGCAGGAAGGTCCGCGGGACGCTCAGCACCAGCTCCCCCATCCGCGGCTCGGGCTCGACGATCAGCGCCTGCGGGTCGGACGGATCCCACGGCGTCCACACCGGCAGCGGCTCCCCGCCGCCCGGGTACTTCGGCCCGTTCGGGTCACCGGTCTTCACGAAGTTCGTCCAGTAGCCGGCCAGGTCGAGGGCGAGGTCGTAGTCGTCCGCGGTTTACGGCCGCGCCGACCCGCTGAGCGTCTCGAACACGTAGTGGTGCTCGGCCGAGTGATGCGCCATGCCGGCCGTCGGCGGCACGTACGTGAACTGGTACAGCCACGTCGGGCCGCGTCCGAGCCGCGCCTGGTTGTCGCACCACGCCAGCGAGCCGGCGAGGAACTGGTCGCCGGTCGGATCCGAGAAGTCGGACGCCCGCGGCCCGCCCTGGGCGTCCAGAGCGGCGAGGAACTCGGACACCCGCTCGCCGAACCGTGCCGCGAAGGCGCGCACGGCGTCCGGGCTCGGGATGCCGGCCGTCAGGTCGCGCATCTCGTCGTTGGTGGCGCCGACGATCGTGGGGATGTCGGCGTGCCGGCCGGCCCCGAAGAAGTCGACGGGCCGCTCGGGGATCACGACCCCGTCCACCACCGGCTGGAACGGCATCGGACGCCCCTCGGCGAAGCTCACGTAGCGGGCCAGCAGGTCGGACGCCGGCAGCGCCCGCAGCTCAGCCACGGTCCGGCAGCCCGAGGCGGCCAGGAAGTCGCGTCCGGTGGCGAGGGCGTCGTCCAGGTCGAGCGGCGTCCCCACCGTGCGATGGGTCAGGCCACCGCCGGACTGCATGATCGCCCCGTGAATCAGCCCGTCCGACAAGGGCGAATTCAGCAGGTTCGCCACGCTCATTCCGCCCGCGGACTGGCCGAACACCGTCACGCGGCCCGGGTCGCCCCCGAAGGCGGCGATGTTGTCGCGGACCCACTCCAGCCCCGCCAGCTGATCGAGGACGCCGTAGGTGCCGACCGCACCATCGGCGTCCACGAACTCGGGCAGCGCCAGGAAGCCGAACACGTTGAGTCGGTAGTTCAGCGTCACCAGGATCACCCCGCGCCGGCAGAACCCCTCGCCGTCGTAGGCGTTGAGCCAGCCGTAGCCCGTCTCGAACGCGCCGCCATGGATGTAGACCGCGACCGGCAGCCCCTCGTCGGGGGTGACGGCCGGGGTCCAGACGTTGGCCACGAGACAGTCCTCGCCCATCGGGTAGTCAACGGCATAGAACTCGGACGCCGCGAGTTCCGTCCCGCCCTCGGGCCGGAAGACACGCTGCGGGCAGATCGTCGTGAAGTGCGAGGCGTCCAGTTCGCCCTCCCACGACACCGGGCGCGGACGGCCCCAGCGTTCGGCCCGCGCGAACGGGACGCCCTTGAACACGCTGACCTTCTGGTTGCGTCCGGGGTAGCCCCGCACCCGTCCGCCCGTCGTCGTCACCCGCTGCATCGCCATGGCGTTCAACCTACTCAAGGCGCACCGCGAAGGGTCCGAGCGAGACTCGCGCCGGCGGCGTCCCGGATTCGCGTCCAGGACTCGCGCCGACAGCGTCCGCGGACTCAGACCAGCTCGTGGCGGCGCAGCAGGTCTCCGAGGACGGTCCTGTCGAGCCGGCGGCTCACCAGCCTTGGCAGACGGACGCGCCGGCCGTCGCGCAGGCGTGCCGCGGCGGCGATGAGCGCCCGCACGTCGTAGACGGAGCCGTACACCTCGGGCACCCCGCGGTCGATGCCGAGCAGCCGATAGGCGGCCTCCATGCCGGTGCGCACGGAGTACTCGGTGGTGAAGATGCAGTCGCGCGCGGTCTCGGCGAACTGACCCACGAAGGCGGCGTTAATCACGCCGGCAGGCACCACATCGGGGCGGTCGCCGGCGCGCCGCGGCTCGAAGAACGCCGTGATGAACGGCATCGCACACGGCAGGCAGACGCAGTGATCGGCCGTAGCCAGCTCGGCGATGCGGTCGTCCGGGACGCCGAGGTGGTAGAGCCACTCGGCCGCGATCTCGGCGCCCGTGCACTCGCACAGCGGCTTGCCGACGTGGTCGCCGGGGGCGTCCATGAACAGGCCGTAGATCCAGACCACCAGGGTGCCCTCTGGCTGGGTGGCGAAGTGGGGCTGACGGTTGACGGTCCACGACATCAGCCACGCGCTGTCGCGCACGGTGACGATGCCGCCGGTGGCGACGCGCCCCGACAGGGGGTCGCGGCGGCAGATGCGCTCAACGGCGTCCAGGATCTCGGGGTCGGACGTGGTCAGCGTGGCCGACTCCCACGTGGTCTCGTCGGGGCGGGTGCAGAAGACGTCGGGGCGTCCGAAGCTCGGGTCCTGGCGGGCGATCGAGCGCCACAGCGACCAGGTGCCGCCGGGATGCACCTCGGCGTCGAACTCGGGCGCCGTCTCGTGATCGCCCCAGCGGCTGTTCTCGACGCACGACCCGTTGGTGACGATCACGAGGTCGTCGTCGGTCAGGTCGACCCCGCCGGGCACGCCGGCCTGCTCCCAGTCGATGCGCCGGGCGGCCTTCGTGCCGGCGGTGATGTCGAAGCGCACGTCGAGGACGCGCGTGTCGTAGACGAACCGGACGCCCTGGCCGCGCAGCCACTCCACCAGAGGCAGGATCAGCGACTCGTACTGGTTGTACTTCGTGAACTTCAGGGCCGAGAAGTCGGGCAGCCCGCCGATGTGGTGCACGAAGCGCTGCAGGTAGAGCTTCATCTCCAGCGCCGAGTGCCACTCCTCGAAGGCGAACATCGTGCGCCAGTAGAGCCAGAACGTGGACGCCCTGAACTCGGCCCCGAG
This sequence comes from Propioniciclava sp., assembly GCA_036803965.1. Lineage (GTDB taxonomy): Bacteria > Actinomycetota > Actinomycetes > Propionibacteriales > Propionibacteriaceae > Propioniciclava. The sequence goes on along the minus strand of DAIRTI010000042.1, from coordinate 11,197 downwards.
CACCTCGTCGATGCGCTTGTCGTACAGGTCCTCGTCGCGGGCCAGGAAGAGCTTGGTGAGCTCCTTCTGGGCGGTCTTGCCCAGGTCGAAGCGGCCCTCGGTGCCGCCGTCCTCGCCGCGATTGCGGGTGGCGCGCATGAGCGAGTAGTTGGGGTCGTCCTTGTTGAGCCAGTAGAACTCGTCCAGCACGGACGCCCCGGGCGTCCGCAGCGACGGGACCGACCGGAAGAGGTCCCAGAGGCATTCGAAGTGGTCCTCCATCTCGCGTCCGCCGCGGATCTTGAACCCTGACGCCGGATCCTCGATACCGTCGCACGCGCCGCCGGGGATGGGGCCCGCCTCCAGGATCGTGATGCGTTCGCCCGCGAGCTGCCCGTCGCGGACCATGAAGCCCGCCGCCGCCAGCCCCGCGAGACCGGAGCCGACGATCCAGGCCGACTTGGCGTCCACCCCCTCGGGCTTGCGCGGACGCGCGAACGCCTCGTAATTGCCAGTGCTGTAGTACATGTGCGGCTCCCTTCGAGCCTGGTGGTGTTGGTGATTGGACGCCCCGGGCGCGAGCCCGCGCTCAGGGCAGGACGGTGCGCAGGAACGCGGTGAAGATCGAGGCGATGGTCGCCCGGTCGACCTGGGACGGCGCCGCCGCGTGCTCGAGGGCGAGTGAGTTGACCAGGCCGAGCAGGACGAGCGAGGCGGTCTGGAGCGTGTCGTCCGGGACGCGGGCGAGGTAGGGCTGGGACCGGAACAGCTCGGCCAGGTAGGCGACCCGGTGCTGGGTGAGCCGCTGGTAGGCGGCGTCCACGGCGGGGTCGCGAAGGGCGACGGCGCGGAACTCGTTCTGGAGGGTCTGCCAGTTGACCGGCGAGTCCACGGCGGCGGCGGTGAGGGCGTCCGCGATGCGTTCGACCAGCTGGTCGCGGTCGCCGCCGGCGTCCAGGACGGGCCGGAGGCGTCCCATCAGGTCGCTGCCGATGCGCTCGAGGCGCTGGCTGCAGGCCTCGGCGAAGAGCTCGGGCTTGCCGCCGAAGCTGGAGTACACCGCGCCCTTGGTGTAGCCCGCCGCCGCGGCGACGTCGGTGAGCGTGGTGCCGGCGTAGCCGTTGCGCTCGAACGCCTCGGTCGCCGCCGCCAGGATGTCGGCGCGGACCTCCTCGCGCCGGGGCCGGGTACGTGTCATCTCCACCTCGATACCGTCGGTATTCGATACCAAAGGTACTCAGTTGGTGCGGCTTGTCAACTGCCGCCTCCCCACACTTGCCAGCCGCCACCTCCCCGCGTTTGCCAGCCGCCACCTCCCCACATCAGTGCAATATCGTTCGCCGAAAAACGACGAAACTCATTGCACTGATCGCAGCCACGAGCGAAATTCATTGCACTGATCAGCATGGGGCGCGGAGCACAGGGCACAGATGGAGAAGAGGGTCAGCTGAGCCCCATGCAGTACGCCATGACAGCCTGCTGCACCGGCAACAGGGACGCCTTGAAGCCGTAGCCGACGAACGGCCAGGACGAGGCGACGGCGTCCGCGGACAGCTCGTTGCCCCGGGTGAACGGCGGGCAGGGGTTGAACAGGACGCCCGGCTTGGCCCGCTCGAGCAGCTTGCGGGTGATGCGATACGGCGCCAAAGCCCGCCGGTGGGGACCCACGCTGTCGGTCAGCACCACGTCGGCCTGCTTGATGGCGGCCTCAAGGTCGTCGGTCCACTCCAGGCCGGGCACGGCGAGGTCGGCGGGGCAGCACTGGGTGAGCTTCAGGTCGAGCACGGTCGCCAGCTCCTGCCAGGCCCGGACGATGTTGCCGTCCGCCCCCACGAACAGGAACTTGAGCCGGCGCAGATCGGGACGCGTCCGCTTGAGCGCGTAGGCGTCCGACAACACCTCGCACGGGTGGTTGATGCTCGTCATCGCGTTGACGACCGGGACGCGCCGGGTCGCCACGAGCGTCTCGAGCTTGCCGATGTCGGGATGCCTGATCACGAGGACGTCGGCCCAGTTGGCCAGGTAGCCGGCCACGTCGGCGGCGCTCTCGGGCTTGTCGAGCGTCTCCGGCGGGAACAGGATCGCCTGCAGGCCCATCAGGTCGGCGCCACGCTCGAAGGTGAGCCGCGTCCGAAGGCTCGTGGACGGCATGAACAGCGCCGCGACCCCGTCGGTGCGGGGGCCCTTGCCCTTGCCGTACGCGTCCGCCAGCTTGAACACGGCGTTGACGTCGTCGCGCGACCAGTCGGTCAGCCGCACGAGGTGCTTCATCGGATCCCTCCCCGCGGCGGCCCGGTCCGCCGCACATGGGAACCCACACTAGCCCGGCATGCCCACACCTCCCAGGCCCGGGCGCCCCGCGACCACCGAATGCTTCCTCGATGTCCGTCGACGCCCACGCACCGACGAGGCACAATCGCCGCATGTTCGACCTCCGCACGCTCTACGAGCCCCGCTCCGTGGCCGAGGCGGTGCAGATGCTCGTCGACCACCCCGACGCACGCATCATGGCGGGTGGGTCCGACAATCTCGTCAAGCTGCGCGACGGCCACCTCGGCGGCCTCGACTGGGTCAGCATCTACGCCATCGACGACCTGCGCCGCATCGAAGTGGACGCCGATGGGGCGCTCAGGATCGGCGCGCTGGCGTCCTTCACGAGCGTCGCGAACTCACCCGACGTCCGCCGCTGCGCCCATTCCCTGGCGGACGCCGTCGCGACGATCGGCGGCCCGCAGGTCCGCAACATCGGGACGATCGGGGGCAACATCTGCAACGGCGTCCCCTCGGCCGACTCGGCGTCCACCTGCTACGCCTGGGACGCCCTCCTCGAGCTGACCGGGCCCGACGGCGTCCGGACGCTGCCCATCGCCGACTTCTACCTCTCGGTCGCCCACGTCGACCTGCGGCCGGCCGAGCTGCTGACCGCGATCGTCATCCCGCGCGCCCACTACGCCGGTTACAAGGGCGCCTACTACAAGTACTCGATGCGCAACGCCATGGACATCGCCACCGTCAACTGCTCGACCACGGTCCGGCTGTCGGCCGACGCAGAGACCGTCGACGACGTCCGAATCGCGTTCGGGGTCGCCGCCCCCACCCCCATCCGGGCGCCACACGGCGAGGACGCCCTCCGCGGGCGTCCCACGACCCGTGAGAATGTCGACGCGGCGGCGTCCGCGGCCATCGAAGACACCCGCGCCCGCGACAGCTGGCGCGCCAGCAAGGCCTTCCGCGAGCACATGCTCGAAGAGATCGCCCGCCGCTGCCTGCTCAAGTCGATCAAGCGCGCCGGCGGCGCGGTGCCGGGGGTGCACTGATGAGCCAGTTCCGCGCGATCACGTTCACGATCAACGGTCGCGAAGTGACCCGCTCGATTGATGTGCGGTCGTCGCTGACCGACCTCCTCCGCGACGACCTCGGCCTGACCTCGGTCAAGAAGGGCTGCGAGGTCGGCGAGTGCGGCGCCTGCACGGTGCTGATCAACGGGCAGGCCTTCGACTCCTGCATCTACCTCGCCGTCTGGGCCGACGGCAAGGACCTGCGCACCACCGAGGGTCTCGCGGACGCCGAGGGTCGCCTCAGCATCGTCCAGGAGTCGTTCGTGGACGCCACAGCGGTCCAGTGCGGGTTCTGTACCCCGGGCCTGCTGATGACGGCCACCGAGTTGCTGGAGTCGGGGAACGTCTACTCCCGCGACGAGTTGCGCGTCGAGTTGGCCGGCCACCTGTGCCGCTGCACCGGCTACCACAACATCCTCAACGCGGTCGAGCTCGCCCAGCAGCGCCACCTCACCGAACTCGCCGACGCCCAGGAGGAGCGGTTCTGGAACGCGGTCTCCGGCCTGGACGAGCCTTAACGCACGAGGGCTTCCGGATGACGCCGTCCTCGTCATCCGGAAGCCCGGTCGCGTCGGTGTCTGGAGTGCTCAGACACCTTCCACGATGGTGGTGACGCCCATGCCACCGCCCACGCAGAGGGTCGCCAACCCCCGTTGTGCGCCCAGCCGGGCCATCCCGTGCAGCAGGGTCACGAGGATCCGGCAGCCGGACGCCCCGATCGGGTGTCCGAGGGCGATGGCGCCGCCGGACACGTTGGTCCTCTCGGCCGGGAAGCCGAGCTCGGCGCCCACCGCGGCGCACTGGGCCGCGAACGCCTCGTTGGCCTCGATGAGGTCGATGCCGTCCACGCCGAGGCCGGCCTTCGCCAGCGCCTTGCGCGTCGAGTTGACCGGCCCCAGGCCCATCACTGCGGGGTCGACCCCAGCGGACGCCCCCGCGACCAGCCGCGCCAGCGGCCGGACACCCAATTCGGCGGCCTTGGCCGCGCTCATCACGACGATGGCGGCCGCCCCGTCGTTGATGCCCGAGGCGTTGCCTGCGGTGACAGTGCCGCCCTCCGGCTGGAACGCCGGACGCAGCCGCGCCAGGCCCTCGACGGTGGTGCCGGCCCGCGGGTTCTCGTCCACGCGGAACTCCACGGTCTCCTTCTTGACCCTGATCGCGACCGGCACGATCTCGTCGGCGAAGACGCCCGCGGCCTGCGCCTTGAGGCCCGACCCGCACACGTTGTTCAGGGTCATCGCCGGCACCTCGGCCGGGACGCCGGCGGCCATCGCCGCCTGCCGGGCCGGGTTCTGACCCAGCCCCGCGGTGAGGACGCAGCCCATCAGCACCTCATCAACATCCGAAGCCCGGACGCCGGCCCGCGCCAGCGCCTCCCGGATCACGATCGCGCCCAGCTCGACCGCCGGCACCCCGGCCAGCGAACCGCCGAACTTGCCGATGGCCGTGCGGCAGGCGCCGGCCAGCACCACCTCGGTCATGACGCCACCGCCTCTTCGACCGGCATGACCCGCAGGTCGTCGGCGATCGTCAGCTCCGCGGCGGTGGCCGCCTGCACGTCCTCGGGCGTCAGCCCGGGCGCGATCTCACGCAGCACGAGGCCGGAGGGAGTCACCTCCATGACCCCCATCTCGGTCACGATCATGTCCACGACGTGCGCCGCGGTCAGCGGGAACACGCACTTGTCGAGGATCTTCGGGTTGCCCTTGGCGGTGTGTTCCATGGCGACGACGACCTTGCGGGCGCCGACGACCAGGTCCATCGCGCCGCCCATGCCGCTGACCATCTTCCCCGGCACCATCCAGCTGGCCAGGTTGCCGTGGGCGTCCACCTGCAGGGCACCGAGGACGGTGACGTCCACGTGGCCGCCACGGATGATCGAGAAGGAGGTCGAGGCGTCGAAGAAGGACGCCCCCGACCGCACGGTGATCGGCGCCCCGCCGGCGTTGGTGATGTCGTTGCCGGCGTCCGGGCCGGCGGCCGGGCCGGAGCCCAGGATGCCGTTCTCGGACTGGAACACGACCTCGACGCCCTCGGGCAGGTGGTCGGCCACCAGCGTCGGGATGCCGATGCCGAGGTTCACGACGTAGCCGTCGCGCAGCTCCTGGGCCACGCGCTTGGCGGTGACGACCGAGAACACGGAGTTCTCGCTGCCCGTGCCGGAGGTGGTCGGCACCATGACGACCGGGACGCCGGGGGCGATCGGCTTGGCCATCAGGTAGTAGTCGGACAGCGGGCCCGGGTTCGCGAGCAGCACGTTGGACGCCTTCGCGGCGTCCATGACGCTGCCGCCGCCGATCGCGACGATGCCGTCGACGCCCTCGCGCTGGCCGAGCTCGGCAGCCTCCGCGACGGTGGCCGCCGGCGCCTCGGGCAGGCAGCCGGCGAACTCGACGACGCCGATGCCGGCGGCCTCGAGGCTGGCCTTGCAGTCGGCGTAGCCCTGCGTGCCGGAGATGACGGCGTCCGAGACGAGCAGCACCTTGGTGCAGCCGAGGGAGCCGACGATCTCGCCGGTCTGCTTGACGGTGCCCGAGCCGAACGCGACGGGGCAGATCTGCCTGTAGTTGATCATGTGCGCTTCTCCTTGTGGACGGCGGGTCAGAGCTTCTTGTGGATGCGGAGCAGTTCGATCAGGGCGTCGTCGCGCCACGCGACGATCTCGGGGTAGGTCTGGCCCACCTCGGGACGCCGGTTCGCCTTCAGCTCCACCAGGCCGTCGAGCGCGGCCTCGAGCCAGCCGTCGGGGGTGGTCTTGAAGTCGGCCATGTCGGCTAGCCACAGGTTCACCGAGGGGGTCATGTGGTGGTAGGCCACCTCGTAGCCGCCGGGCCCGCCGGCCAGGTCGGCGATCATCATCGGGCCCATCAGGCCCCAGCGCAGGCCCGGACCCCACAGCAGGGCCTTGTCGGCGTCCTCGACGGTGCACACGCCGCGCATGACCAGGTCGCAGACCTCGCGCAGGATGGCGGCCTGCAGGCGGTTGGCGATGAAGCCGAGGGCCTCCTTCTTGAGGATGATCGCCTCCTTGCCCACGTGCTGATAGAAGGCCTTGGCGAGCTGGATGGCGTCCTCGGAGGTCGCGTCGCCCTTGGCGAGCTCGACCAGCGGGATCAGGTGCGGCGGGTTGTAGGGGTGCGCGCCGAGGATGCGCTCGGGGTGCTCGGCGCCCTGGGCGATCTCGGTGATCAGCAGGCCCGAGGTGCTGCTCGCGATGATGGTGTCGGCGGCGGCGTACTTCTCGATGCCGGCGATGATCTGGTGCTTGACGTCGTAGTTCTCGGGGCCGGACTCCTGGATGAACTGGACGCCCTTGACGGCCGTCTCCATGTCCAGCGTGTAGGTGATCTTCGCGAGGGCGTCCGTGACCTCGGCGGCGGTCATGATGCCCTTGGTCTCGAAGTTGCAGAACGTCGTCTCGATCAGCTGCTTGGCACGGTCGAGAGCCTCCTGCTTCACGTCGAAGATGTGCGTCGGGAATCCGGCCTTGGAGAACGTGACGGCCCAGCTTCCGCCGATCACGCCGCTGCCGACGATGCCGACTTCGGAGATGTCAGTGAGTTGCATGATGTGGTCCCTTGGTTGGTGTGTGTTCTGGAGGAAGAGCGGTGGGCCGGTTCGAGTCCGGACGCCGTTGGTGCGGTCCCGCTGCGGTGCAGGCATTCCGCTGCCCAGGACGCCGCCGGCCCGGCTTGGCGCCGGTCGCGTCCGTGGGCGGGGGGTGGTCGGGTGCGGCTCGGGGTGAACGGTTGCCCGCCCCGGGCGCGCCTTCTAGTCGGCGAAGAGGGCGAGGTTCTCGTCGAACGACATCGGGTAGCGGCCCTGCTCGATACCGTGCACGACCTCGACCACCCGGTCGACGACCGGGGTCGGGACGCCGAGTCGGCGTCCTTCGGTCGCGACGTAGCCGTCGATCATGTCGACCTCGGTGGGCTTGCCCTTCTCGAGGTCCTGCAACATGCTCGCCTTCGCGGTGCGCATGTTCGCGTAGCCGGCCGAGAACGCATAGCTCATCGTCGGAATGGTCTGCGGTCCCGGGTTGCGCAGGACGGCGTCCACGTCGAAGTCGCCGATCTTCTCGAACGAGCTGCCGGCCGCGTGGCAGACGGCCCCGATCTCGACCGACATCAGGCCGAGCTGCCGCAGGGCCTTCGGGCTGTCGATGACGCCGCCGAAGTCGCTGCACAGGGCCGCGGACATCCCGCTCATGCACGCGTTGAGCAGGAGTTTGCTCCAGCGCGAGCTGATCAGGTTGGGCGTGATCGCCGTGGGACCCATGCGCCGCAGCACCTCGGCCGCCCGGGTGACCCGGTCGGTGGCCTCGCCGCTGAGCGTGCCGATCTCGAACAGCACCGGCTTCGCGCTCAGGGGCTCGGTCACCTCAGAGATGCCGGGGCCCACGAAGGTGGCGCCCCACTGAACGGCGCCGCCGAGCGTGCGGTCCTCGCCGAAGTGACGTGCGACCTCGGGCTCCGGGAACCCGTTCTGCAGCGTCAGGATCGTCGAGTTCTCATCGACCACGCGGTCGATCTCGGCGAACGCCGCCGCGTTGGCGGTCTGCTTGGTGAACAGGATGACCAGGTCGTAGACGCCCTGGGCCTGATCGGGCGTGCGGGCCTTGACCGGCTGGGTGAAGTCCTCGAAGCCGACCAGCCTGGCCCCGCACTCGTTCAGCTTCTCGACGTGCTCGCGGTACACGTCGACGAGATCGACGTCGACGCCCTCGCGCGCCAGGAACGCGCCCAGCACGGTGCCCATGGCCCCGCAACCGTAGATGGCTACCCTGTTCATGGCCGGACCCCTCAGTATTCCTTGACGATCCGCTGCGAGTACAGATCGTTGAGGTTGTAGAACTTGTTGTAGAGGCCGCCGATGCACCGCTTGATCTTGATTCCGCTGAGCGTCTTGATCACGTTGTAGTGCGCCGGGGACTGCTCCCAGGTCAGCTCGTTCATGCTGAACTCGCCGAATCCGGGCTTCATCACCTGGTCCGGGGTGACCGGCTTGGCGTACTCGTCGACCGGGAACTCGAACACGTTGGGCGTCATGCAGATGTAGTTGCTGTCGGCCTTCTCCGCCGGGGAGCCGATCTGCTGCATGTACTTGTAGTGGAAGACGCCGATGTCGGTCGCCATGTCGGCGAAGAACGCCTGGAAGGCGCCCGGATCCTGCGGGTACTGGCCGGCGTCGAACGTCATGCTGAGGAACTCGTTGCCGTACTCGGACGCCTTCAGCGTCACCTTGGTGCCGTCGACGACCGGGTCGTCGATCTCGCACAGGATCTTGCAGTAGCCCAACTGCTCGCGGCCGGTGATGATCGGGTCGACCTCGTTCTCGAAGATGCAGCTCATGAAGTGGCCCTTCAGCGGGCCCTCGTCGGAGTCGAGGATCACCGGGATGTCGAAGAACATCAGGGCGTACTTGTTGCCCGCCAGCCACGGGATGTCGGTCAGGTAGTCGATCGCGACGATCAGCAGGGGCTGGGCCAGCTTCATGCCCTCGGGCAGGATCGCCTCGAGCTGGGCCGGGTCCTCGGCCTCGGCCAGCACGACGTAGCGGTCGGTGACGATCGCACCGTCGGCGACGAACCGCTTGCCGTCCGGGCGGCGGCGAGGGCCGCCACAGGGGCCGAAGTTGGCCGGCATCATGTGGATCTCGGCCTGGTCAATCTGGAAGCTCATCTGGGTGTCTCCTTAGCGAACGATCTGCTGGTCGAAGCCGTCATCGGTGCGGTCGAATTCCGCGAAGCAGGACGCGACGGGAGCCACCGGACCCATGCCGGCGAGCTTGGCCAGGAAGTAGTACTGGGTCGGGGCGTCCTCGAAGGTGGCGCACTTCCAGGCGACCGAGCCGGTGCACGCGGTGAGCTTGGGGGCGTCGGAGCCCTTGGGCACGAAGACGACGTAGTCGGCGTCGTTGGAGGTGAAGCCGTTGCCGGTGCGGGGCATCTGCCGGTAGGTGAAGGTGCCCGCGTTGTCGGTCAGGTAGGCCGGCAGCTCGGCGCCCACGACGGGCTTCGCGTCGAACTCGCCGGTCAGGAAGGTGAAGGCCCAGCTGGCGACGGCGAAGCACGTCTTGTCGCCGGTCTCCTCGATCTGGAACTTGCCGTAGACCTTGGCGCGGCCGCGGGTGTCCCGGTCGGCGAGGATCGAATCGCCGTTGTTCTCCCAGGTCACCATGCTGAACAGCCCGACCAATCCATCGACCTCGACGGGGGTGAGCACCTCGGCGCGGTCGAAGCCGCGGCCGGCGAGCCAGGCGACGTCGGTCAGCCGCTCGAACCGCACGACGATGTGCGGGGCGACCGAACGCATGGGCGCCGGCAGAAGCTGGTCGAGCAGGGTCTGATCCACCGAGTACACGGTCGTGTACTGGCGGACGTGTTCCTGCACTTCATAGCGGTTCCCATCGATGTTCTGCACGGGGCAGAGCGCGGGACCGAAAACGATTGGAGCGGAGTACATCTTCCCCGCCTCGAGCTTGAAACTCATGACACCGTCCCTTGGTTCCTATTGGTAGTTGAACGCGTTCAAATAGTTCCAGAGTAGCTCCGCGTCTCGACGCCTGTCAACGGCAGTGGCCGGCGAGGGCGTCCGCGTGATAGAAGCGGTCAGCCGGGTGAACCCCTCCCAGGCCGTCCATCGATGGCATTCTGCGCATGATTCGGCCCTTGACTACGTATTTCCTTGGATCACGGCACGTCGCGCTCGACTTGTTCTCCGCTGAATCTTGGACGCCGTGGGCCCCGGTCCGCACGGCAGGGCGATCGCACTCACGGCGTCCAGTCGTGCCAGACGCGGCCTCGACTTGAACCCGTTCGCCTCTTTGGAACGCGTTCTAGAATGCCCTGAGCTGACGGCCGTTGACAGCCGGCCGGGCCGGATCGTAGGGACAGGTCGGTCGAAAATGCCGTCAGAAATGCTGTGCTACACTCGCGCGGGGAAAGGTGAAGTGCGCAAATGTCCGACGTGAAGACGAGGGTCGCCGAAGTCGCGAGAGAGTTGTTCCTTTCGCAGGGTTACAACCAAACGACGATCAAGCAGATAGTGGCGGCGTCCGGGGTTCAGACCGGCAGCATCTACCACTTCTACAAGAACAAGGAAGAGATCTTCGAGTACACCGCGATCTCGAGTTTCGACCTTTACCGGGGCCTCGTCGCCGATTACTACAAAGACGCCGAGATCAGCAACGCGTATTCCTACAGCGCGGTCACCTTCATCACGTTCTACCTGGCCGAGTACTACAGCAACTTTCTCGACGTCATCTACGAGATGTACCGATCGAGCACGATCACCCACCACATCGCCGAGCACGCCGCACGCTACAACCTGGAGTGGTTCGGCGAGTTCAACCCCGGCTGCGACTACGACTACTTCTACCCGCGCACCCTAGCGATGGAGGGTTGCATCTACAGCTTCGTCGCCAACAAGTACCTAGGCTCGCCGATCCCCTTCCGCACGCGGATCAAGACCTTCTTCTCGATCGCGCTCAGCACCTACAACGCCCCCGAGGACGTCATCGACGAGATCACGTCCGACGCCTGCATCGACAAGCTCGAGGCCGACATCGGCGAGATCGTCCGCGGCATCGGCACGACGAAGATGGAACTGTAGGCCCCCCGGGTCACCCGCAATCCGACCTCTCCAGTTTCGTGCGGCCAGATTCGGTTGCGTTCCGCTGCGGGATCGGGGCCGCGTCCCGCCCTGCTCCGCCGGACGCCGCAGGCGTCCTCCGGCTCCGCAATGCCCGTCCGCACCCGACACGGCCCCGCTCCCTCCGCTGCCACACATGTGCGGTGCGCGCGTGGCTGGGCCGTTCACTCCGGTGGTATCGGAAATCCCCTACGCCGGCCGCAGGGGCAAGCGGCGGTGGATCAC
>DAIRTI010000041.1:0-28254 GCA_036803965.1 Propioniciclava sp. | reverse complement strand
GGCGATCGAGGGTCTCGGACGCCCCGGAAGCACCGCTGGACCGCCCAGGTAGGCTCTCCCGGCGTGACGGACGACACTCCCGCCCCCGGCCAGCGTGAGCCGGGTGAGGCCGTGCCTGTCGGCCCCGATGCCTCCGCGCCCGACGCCGAAGCGCCGGCGAAGGAGTGGTGGGACGATCCGGCGATGCCGTGGAGGCACAAGCCGTCGAGGGCCGACATCGTCTGCCTAACCGTGCTCGGCGCCGCCGGGGTCTACGGCCTGGTGATGCTGCCGCTGCGGCCGGTGATGATCGAGCTCACCCCCCACCTGCTGGGCTCGCTCGGTTACCGGACCGGGCTGATCATGACCGGCGCCCTCGCGGCCGTGGGCGACCGCTGGTGGCCGCTGGTGCTGGCGATCGGGTCGCTGGCCGTCATCAAGTTCCACTGGATCTACTGGTGGGCCGGCCGACTGTGGGGGCGTGAGATCCTCGACGTGTTGGCGAGGGACAAGTGGCCGCGGACCAAGGCCCTGTACGAGAAGGCCTGGCAGACCACCCACCGGTACGAGGTGCTGGCGCTGGTCCTGACCTTCCTGCCGCTGCCGATCCCGGGAGGGGTCGTGTTCGCCGCGCTCGGCGCCGCCGGGACGTCCCTGCGCAAGTTCCTGCTCGTTTCGATCGCGGCGTCGCTAGTGACCACCGCGGCGTACATGTACGCCGGGTTCCTGGTCGGAGAGCCGGCCGTTCAGCTCATGGACGCCTACGGCCGCTATCTCTGGTACGTCTCCCTCGCGATCCTGGTGGGGATGATCGCGCTGGCCGTCTGGCGCGTGCGGCGTCCGGCTGCCAACTGAGCGCCCGGCCGCACCCGCGGCGTCCCGGTCAATGGGTGGACCGGCTGGCCGCGCCCCGGCGAGAGTCAGCAGGATGGCGTCCATGACGCAGCACACCGTGGCCCTCTCGGGCGGCACCACTATCCCCCTGGTCGGACTCGGCACCTGGCCGATGGACGACGCCGAGTCGCGCCGAGTGATCGCCGAGGCGATCGAGATCGGCTACCGGCACGTCGACACCGCCGAGAACTACGCCAACGAGACCGGCGTCGGCCAGGGGATCGCCGACAGCGGCATCGACCGGTCCGAGCTGTTCGTCACCACCAAGTTCAACCGGCGCTGGCACGGCGTCGAGCTGGCCGCCGAGGCGATCGGCCACAGCCTCGACCGGCTGGGCCTGGACTACCTCGACCTGGCGCTGATCCACTGGCCGAACCCCGACCAGGACCGCTACGTGGACGCGTGGCGCGGGCTGATCCGGCTGCGCGAGGAGGGCGTCGTCAGGGCGATCGGCACCTCGAACTTCAAGCCCGCGCACCTCGACCGGCTGATCGCCGAGACCGGCGTCGCGCCCGAGGTGAACCAGATCGAGCTGCACCCCTACCTCGACCGCGCCGAGGAGCGGGCCTACCACGCCGCCCACGGCATCGTGACCGAGGCCTGGAGCCCGCTCGGTCGCGGCAACGGGCTGCTGGAGCAGCCGCTGGTGACCTCGCTGGCGTCCAAGTACGGCGTGACGCCGGGGCAGGTCCTGCTGGCCTGGGACGTCGTCCAGGGCATCGTGACGATCCCGAAGTCGTCCAACCCCGAGCGGCTGCGGCAGAACCTGGACATCTTCGGCATCGACCTGGACGCCGACGAGGTCGCCTCCCTGACCGCCCTCAGCGCCCCGGGTGTCGAAGCCGTCGACTCGGACGTCTTCGGCCACTGAGCGCCCGCGTCGGCGGGAGAACTCAGCGGGAGAGCAGGGCCACCAGGAAGTCGGAGGACTCGGTGAAGGGACGCAGGTCCCAGGTCGAGAAGGCTGAGTCGAGCGTCAGGCCCACGGACTCGGCGTCCGCGAAGAAGTCGTCGAAGGCGTAGCCGCGTCCGGCGCCGAAGCCGATGGCGAGGCGTCCGTCGTCGGCCAGCAGGGCGCCCAGGTTCGCCAGGATCGGACGCCGCGTCTCGGGGTGCACGAAGCCCAGCACGTTGCCCACGCAGAGGATCGCGTCGTAGCGCGCCGGCACGTCCTCGGGCAGCGTGAAGCCGGCCAGGTCGCCGACGACGTAGGTGGGTCCGGGATCGTCGGCCTCGGCGGCCTCGATCAGCACCGGGTCGAGGTCGACGCCGACCACAGTGTGGCCCGCGCGGTAGAGGTAGCCGGCGTGGCGTCCGGGACCGCAGCCCGCGTCCAGGATCGCCGCACCGCGCGGCACCATCGCGTCGATCAGCCGCGCCTCACCGACCAGGTCGGCCCCCTGGGCCGCCATGATCTTGAACCGCTGCACGTACCGCGCGGAATGCCCGGGATCGGCCTCGACGATCCGCGCCCACTGGCTCTTCGGATGCTCCACGAGCCCCCGACAGGATTCGAACCTGCGACCGTCCGCTTACAAGGCGGATGCTCTACCGGCTGAGCTACAGGGGCGCGGCGGCTGGCCACCGGCACACCAGGGTAGCGGTCGACTCCCGCGACGCCCACGCTCGGGACGGCTCGTCTCGCCGGCGCGTCCGGTTAAGGCGTGCTGATCCGCACGTCGGCGAGCTCCCAGGGCCGGTGTTCCGCCCAGTGGACGCGCTCCTGTGCCGCCCAGCGCTCCCAGTGCGGGGCGTAGCCCGGCTCGCGTTCCAGGGCCCGGACGCGGCGCTCGTCCTCGTCGGCGTCCAGCCAGATGCCCAGGGACGCCAGCGCGCGAGTCCGCGGGGTGAGGGCCCCGCAGCCCTCGACGACCAGGGGCGCCGCCGGGTCGATCGCCACCCAGTCGCCCGGACGCCCTCGCTCCCAGTCCCAGCGGCGGTAGCCCTGAGCCTCGCCGGCCAGCAGGGCCTCGACGGCGTCCGAGCCCGCGGCGAGCCCGTCCCAGCCGGGGTAGAGCGTGTCCATGCTGATCAGCTCGGGTGTCCGGACGGACTCGGGCCAGGCTGCGAGCAGCGCGTGAGCGAACGTGGTCTTCCCAGAACCGCTCGGACCGTCGATCAGCACGACCGGACGCGGCGTCCGGGCGGCCTGTTCGGCCAACAGCGCGACGTCGGACGCGCGCCAACGGCGTCCGGACGGCATGCCGTCCGTCAGGGGAGGCCGGGGGCGCTGACGAACACCTGGGCGTCCCCGCTGATCTGGACCGGCGGGCTGCCGGCGGGCAGGAAGACGGCCTGGCCGTGCTCGAGCGCGAGGCCGGCGCTGCCGTCGTGCATGAGGGCCTCGCCGCGGGTGACCAGCGCGATGCGCACCGAGCCGTGGCCGGGGAGGGTGGTGGTGCGGCCGTCCGAGCTCTCGATGCGCCAGACGGCGAACTCGGGGCAGCCTGGACGGTAGGACCAGACGCCGGGGGCGACCTCCTCGCCGTGCAGCACCTGGGGGGTCAGCTCGCCGAAGTCGACGACGGTGACCAGCTCCTCGACCGCGATGTGCTTGTTGGTGAGGCCGCCGCGGATCACGTTGTCGGAGTTCGCGAGGACCTCGACGCCGGTGCCGCTGATGTCGGCGTGCATCGTGCCCGGCGGGATGAAGACCGCCTCGCCCGGGGCAAGGACGACGTGGTTCATCAGGCAGGCGGCCATGATGCCGGGGTCGCCGGGGAAGGAGGCGTCGAGCTCGATGATCAGCCGCGCGAAGTCGCCGAGTTCGCCGGGATCGTTCGCGTGCCCGACCGCGCGCACCAGCAGCCGGTTGACCACCTCGAGCCGGTCGCCGTCGAGGCTCAGCACGTCGAGGAAGACCTCCTCGGTGGCGACCGTGCCGCGCCGGAAGACGAGCGGGCCGAGCACCGACTCGGCGTCCTCGAAGACGCCCAGACGGTCGAACAGGTCAGCGGTGGCCTGCGCGTTGCGGAAGCCCACCAGCAGGTGGAACTCCGACAGGGCGACGAGGATCTCGGGCTTGCCGGACGCGTCGGGGTAGGAGCGCAGCGGGTCGTTCAGCGGGATGCCCGCCGCCTCCTCGCGGGCGAAGCCCTCGGCCGCCTTCTCCCGCGACGGGTGGGCCTGCAGCGACAGCGCGTGCCGGGCCGACAGGAGCTTCATCATGAACGGCAGCCGCGGGCCGAAGGACTCGGCCGCCGGGCCCAGCAACGAGGGATCGGACGCCAGCAGCGCGTCGAGCCGGGCCCCGGAGTCGAGCTGCGAGGGGGCGAGCGGGTGGGCGCCGAGCCAGTACTCCGCGAAGGGCCGTCCATCGGCGGGAATGCCCAGGATCGCCGGGATGGCGTCCGAGGTGCCCCAGGGATAGTGCATCGCGGTGCCGTGGATCTCGTGCATGTGTGCGCGGTGCCTTCGTGTCGGGAGTGGACCGTCCCCCAGTCTCCCACCGACGCGGAGGTGGCCCAAATGACATTCGTGTCATTATCATGGGCCCATGCCTGGAGTCGCTGCGCAGTCATCGTCGGATCTGTCCGAGCGCGACGCCGCCCTGCTCGACTTCGAGGCGGCGTGGTGGCAGGCGTCCGGGGCCAAAGAGGCCGAGATCCGCGAGCGCTTCGACATGTCGGCGCCGCGCTACTACCAGGAACTCAACCGGCTGCTCGACGACCCCGCCGCCCTCGCTCACGCACCGCTGCTCGTCAAGCGGCTGCGGCGCCTGCGGTCCCAGCGGCAGGAGAGCCGCTCGGCCCGCCACCTCACGATCTCGGCGACCGTCTGAACAGGCTCGCCAGCGCCCGCGAGAGCGGCCGCGGCGGCGTCCCGACGAATCCGGACGCCACGTAACTCCCGCTGACCAGCCCGGCCTTCTGCTCGAACACGTTGCCGACCGCCGGATGCCCGTAGCGCAGCCACGACCAGGACGCCGCGGCGGCATACGCCGGGAGGAACAGCAGGCCCAGCCGGTAGTACTGCCAGGCGTGGCGGCTCTCGTGCCCCAGCACCCCCGGTGCGGACGCCTCGAGCGCGGCGAAGGTGCGCGCGGTCGTGACGACGTTGCCGACCGTGAAGGCCCCCGCCACGGGGAACCGCAGCCGGTAGCCCTCGCCCAGCCACAGGCCTTCCGGGCCGCGGGCGAGCCGGGCGCGGCCGAGCCGGGCGACGGCCAGGCCCAGCGGGGTGGTGAGGTTGAGGGTGTTGACCAGCGCGCGGCGGCGGAAGGCGTCCTCGGTGCGGGGCCGGTAGCGGGTCGCGGGGCTCACGGGGCCATCTTGGCCGCGGACGCCCGCGCCTGGGTAGCGGGGACGCGGACCCGTTTGCACTCGACTAGGGCGAGTGCTAAAAAGGGCATTAGCACTCTCGGCGTGAGAGTGCCATCGTCAGACTCGATGAGACCTCCCAGGTCGTCCGTCGCGGGCATCGTCTCCTGACTTGACCATGAACCAACCGCGGGGGCGCAGCCCCCCGACACCGGAAGGGCAGCCAAGCACACATGGCAAAGCTGATTGAATTCGACGCCGACGCGCGCCGCGGTCTCGAGAAGGGCATGAACACCCTGGCCGACGCCGTCCGCGTGACGCTCGGCCCCAAGGGCCGCAACGTGGTGCTCGAGAAGAAGTGGGGCGCCCCGACGATCACGAACGACGGCGTCTCGATCGCCAAGGAGATCGAGCTCGAGGATCCCTTCGAGAAGATCGGCGCGGAACTGGTCAAGGAGGTCGCCAAGAAGACCGACGACGTCGCGGGCGACGGCACCACCACCGCGACCGTGCTCGCCCAGGCGATCGTGCGCGAGGGCCTGCGCAACGTCGCCGCCGGCAGCGACCCGATCGCCATCAAGAAGGGCATCGAGAAGGCCGTCGCGGCCGTGGCCGCCAAGCTCCTCGAGAACGCCAAGGAGATCGAGACCACCGACGAGATCGCCGCCACCGCTTCGATCTCGGCCGCCGACGAGCAGATCGGCAAGCTCATCGCCGAGGCGATCGACAAGGTCGGCAAGGAGGGCGTCGTCACCGTCGAGGAGTCGAACACGTTCGGCCTCGAGCTCGAGCTCACCGAGGGCATGCGCTTCGACAAGGGCTACATCTCGGGCTACTTCGTCACCGACACCGAGCGGATGGAGGCCGTCCTCGACGACCCGTACATCCTGATCGCGAACAGCAAGATCTCGTCTTTGAAGGACCTGCTGCCGGTTCTCGAGAAGGTCATGCAGTCGGGCAAGCCGCTGCTGGTCATCGCCGAGGACGTCGACGGCGAGGCCCTGGCCGGCCTGATCGTCAACAAGATCCGCGGCACCTTCAAGTCGATCGCCGTCAAGGCGCCCGGCTTCGGCGACCGCCGCAAGGCCATGCTCGGCGACATCGCGATCCTGACCGGCGGCCAGGTCATCTCCGAAGAGGTCGGCCTGAAGCTGGACGCCGTCACGCTCGAGCTGCTGGGTCGCGCCAAGCGCGTCATCGTCACCAAGGACGAGACCACGATCGTCGAGGGCGGCGGCGAGTCCGACGCCATCGCGGGCCGGGTCAAGCAGATCCGCGCCGAGATCGAGAAGTCCGACTCCGACTACGACCGCGAGAAGCTGCAGGAGCGCCTCGCCAAGCTGGCCGGCGGCGTGGCCGTCATCAAGGTCGGCGCGGCCACCGAGGTCGAGCTCAAGGAGCGCAAGCACCGCATCGAGGACGCCGTCCGCAACGCGAAGGCGGCCGTCGAGGAGGGCATCGTCCCCGGCGGCGGCGTGGCGCTCGTCCAGGCGGCCAAGGACGCCAAGGTCGACGGGCTCGAGGGCGACGAGGCGACCGGCGCGCAGATCGTGTTCGTGGCCTGCGACGCCCCGCTGAAGCAGATCGCCATGAACGCCGGCCTCGAGGGCGGCGTCGTGGCGGAGAAGGTCAAGGGCCTCGGCAAGGACGAGGGCCTCAACGCGGCCACGGGCGAGTACGTCGACCTGGTCAAGGCCGGCATCATCGATCCGGCCAAGGTGACGCGCTCGGCGCTGCAGAACGCGGCGTCCATCGCGGCCCTGTTCCTGACCACCGAGGCGGTCATCGCCGACAAGCCGGAGAAGGCTCCGGCCATGCCGGCGGGTGGCGACGGCGGCATGGGCGGCATGGACTTCTGAGTCGCCCCTGAGTCACCCGGACGCCTCGCACCCTCGCGGTGCGGGGCGTCCGGCTTTTTGTGCCTCGGGGGTGCGGGCGTAGAGTCGGTCGGCTGTGCGCGGACCGGCGCCAACGGCGTCCCTGGGAACACGCAGAGGGACGCCGACGGCGTCTCGGGAACCGCGCAGACGGACGCCGACGGCGTCCGGACTGACTTGGGTGACGATGGAAGGGGAGGGGCCGATGGGCGGCTGGCGGGACGATCTCGCCCTGCTCCGGGATCCCGTCGTCTCGACGTTCTTCGCCACCCGCGTGCTGGCGACGATGGGCGCCTCGTTCGGGCCGGTGGCGCTGGCGTTCTCGATCCTGCACCTGCCCGAGGGGACGCCCGGACTGCTGTCGATCGTGCTCGCGTGCGAGTCGGTGCCGATGGTGGCGTTCATGCTCGTCGGCGGCGTGGTGGCGGACCGCTTCCCGCGCGCCCTCGTGCTGCGGACGGGCATCCTCCTGTCCGCGACCGCGTTCGGGCTGCTCGGGGCCATGGTTCTGGTCGGTTGGACGCCGTTGCTCGCCCTGGGTGCCGCGGCGGCGGTGAGCGGCGTCGGCATCGCGCTGTTCTATCCGGCGCTGACCGGGCTGATCCCCGAGGTCGTGCCGGCCGCGCGGCTGCAGGCGGGCAACGCGCTGCTGGGGATGGCCCGCAACGGCGCCCAGATCATCGGGCTGGTGGCGTCCGGGGCCATGGTGGCGCTGGTCGGCGGCGCGTGGTCGCTGATCGTCGGGGGCGGGCTCTTCGCGGTGTCGGCGGTGCTGACCGTGGCGCTGCCGAGGCGTGCGGGGGCGTCCGGCGCGCTGTCGCCGCGCGGGCTGATCGGCGACCTGCGCGACGGCTGGCGCGAGTTCGTCTCGCACGAGTGGCTGTGGGTGGTGGTCGCCCAGTGGTCGCTGCTCGTGCTGTTCTTCGAGGCGGCCACCGGCGTCGTCGGGCCCGTGCTGGCGAACGCCGAGCTGGGCGGGGCGGCGCCCTGGTCGTGGATCCTCGCGGCCCAGGCCGGCGGCATGCTGGTGGGCGGCCTGCTGGCGATGCGCTGGCGTCCGCCGCGTCCGATCCTGGCGGCGGTGGTGGCGACGGCGATCTCGATCCCGTTGCCGTTCCTGAGCCTCGGGCTGGGGGCTCCGCTGATCGTCAGCATCGCCACGATGGGTGCCGCGGGGGTGGCGTTCGGGATCTTCGGCGTCCTGTGGGCCACGATCATGCAGCTGCGGGTGGCGCCCGAGGCGCTGTCGAGGGTGTCGTCCTATGACGCGCTGGGGTCGCTTCTGTTCCAGCCGGTGGGCTTGCTGCTCGGTGGACCAGCGGCGGTGGTCTTGGGTCCTCGGACGGCCATGTTCGTCTGCGGCGTCGCCCTCGCGGTCGTCTGCCTGGCGCCCCTGGTGTCCAGCGACGTCCGGACCGTCGGCTGGCACCGTGAGGTCCTCGCGGACGCCTGAGCGTCTCGAGCACCAGCTCCGCGACCGACCCGCCACACCCGACCCACTTTCGCGGGCGTCCCGGACGCAGGTCCGCGCGTGTCGGCGTCCGGACGCCGCGGCGGGCGGGATCATGGGCGCATGAGCGCCGTGCTGGAGATTCGCGTCACGGGCGCGGCCGATGCGCGCCCGGCTGAGGCCGGAGGGGCTGACCGCCTCGAGGTCGTGGGCGACCTCACCGACGGCGGGCTTTCCCCCGAGCCGCGGCTGGTCGCCGAACTGCGCCGGCGGACGACCCTGCACCTGCGTCCGGTGGTGCGGCTACGCGAGGGCTTCGGCACGGACGGAGGCGAGGTCACCCGGATGCGCGGGCTGATCGCGTCCTACGTCGACGCGGGCGCCGACGGCGTCTCGCTCGGCTTCCTCAACGGCCTCGGCGAGGTCGACACCGGGGTCATCTCGGCGCTGCTCGACGGATTCGCCCTGCCCTGGACCTTCCACCGCGCGATCGATTCCGTCCTGGACGCCGGCAAGGCGTGGCGCGTCCTGCTGGGGTTCGAGCGCCTGGACGCCGTCGCGACCGCCGGCTCCGCGCGCGACGTCGAGCACGGCCTGGACGATCTGCTCGCCCGTGCCAAGGACGACCCGAACGTGGCCAGGCTGATCATGGCCGACGGCAACCTGCTCGCCGAGCACGTGCCATGGCTGCTGCGCGCGGGCGTCCGGCAGTTCCACCTGGACGCCCAGGCTCGGCCCGGAGGGTCCTGGAAGGCGTATGTCGACGAGGCCCTCGTGCGCTCATGGCGCCGCCTGCTCGACGAGGAGACCGCGCACCTGCATCACTGAGCCCGACTCGAAGCCGTTCCGCGAGCGGGCGTCGCTTCGCGGGTCAGGCAGCGCGGGGAACGGCGACGACGCGGGGGAGCGGGCGTCCGGCTTGTGAGGAGATGGCGGAGGAGAGCCGCCGCAGGAAGCGCTCAGGAGCGTCCCGCAGCGTCGTGGGAACGACTCCGACGACCAGGATCCCGTGGGCGGCGTAGTCGGAATCATGCTCGACCGTGGACGCCCACCTATCGGTGCCGTCGGCGTCCTCGCCGGAGTGGAACTCTTTGGAGTGCACCTGGACGGCTACGCCGGCGCTCTCGAAGTAGCCATCCGGTGCCCCGATGAATTCGCCCTCCGGCGTCAACAGATCCGGGTTGGTCATCATCGTCGGGAACCTGCCTCGACCGACCACCCGGCTCAGCCAGGCCTCAGGCAGCGACCATGCTCCACCGACATAGTCGTCGATGCCCAGGCGCACCGCCTTCGTGTCGTTGCGGCGTCCAGCCCGGATCTCGGCGCGCAGTTCGTCGGCCGTGACGAGCTTGCGTTGCAGAGCCTTGATGGTCAGCGCGCGCGCTCGCGTGCGGGAGCACTCTCGGTGTCGAGCCATGTCGACCAGTGACCGGGTGAAGGGGGCGAGCCTGATGGCGCCCACCTCATCGCCGGCGGGCATCGGGCGGCGAGTGCGGATGCGGCGCGCCACGTGTGATTCGGCGCACCAGCCCGGTGCTGCGATCAGGAAGTGGAAGCCGGACGCCTCCCCCAGGGGCAGGAACCCCCGGCACTCGAGAGCCGCCGCTCCGGTAAGCAGAGCTGCAGGCCCGGCCCATAGGGCCGCCGCGGTCAGAACGGTGAGCCGATCGAGCGGGCCGGCGTGCGGTGCGATGATGCTGTGGAAAGGCTCGCGGCCCACGTTGTGGACGTAACGGTCGATGGTGGCGTAGCTCCAGCCGCGTGCGAGCAGTTGGGCACGCGTGGCGAGCCCGTGCTGACCGGGGATATCCGGGAAGTCGCGTTTCACGCCCACACAATGGGCAGCCGACACCCGATTCGGTCACCGGGATCCGAATCTGTGGATAAGTTCGGGCTCGGCATCAGCTCATCAGTGCAATGAGATTCACCTCAGGTCCCACCATCAGTGCAATGAGATTCGCCGAAAACCCACGAATGTTATTGCACTGATCTCGCCAGGGGCCCCAAGCGGTGAATGCTATTGCACCGATACGCGGATCAGGCCAGCTGGGGCGGCAGGGGACCCCGGACGGTGCCGCGTCCGAGGGGTTCGACGTGGATGATCGCCTCGGTGCCCGGGAGGTCCCGCTCGATCTCCTCCTCCAGCTCCTCGGTGAGCCGGTGGCCGCGGTCGACGGTCCAGTCGCCGGGCACCTCGACGATCACCTGGATGAACCGCTGGCGTCCGGCCTCGCGGGTGCGCAGCTGGGTGATCCGGCACTGCTGGCCGCCGACCACGCGGTCCATGGCCGCGTGGACGATCGCGACGTCCCCGGCGGGGAGGGCGGCGTCCAACAGTCCGAACGCCGAGCGGCGCAGGAGCGTGTAGCCCGTCCACAGCACGTTGAGGCCGACTGCGATCGCGATGACCGGATCGAGGAACTCCCAATCGGCGTGCAGCCAGACGCCCCCGACCCAGATCACGCCCATCGCCACCAGCACGCCCGCCGAGGTGATGACGTCGGTCAGTAGATGGCGTCCGTCGGCTTCCAGCACGATCGAGCGGTGCGCCTTGCCCGCCCGCAGCAGGACCGTGCCCGTGATCAGGTTGAGCACCGACGCACCGGTCGCCAGCACCAGGCCCAGGCCCAGCGACTGCAGCGGCTGCGGATGCATCAGCTTGAGCACCGCGCTGAAGATGATGCCTCCGGCGGCGACGAAGATCAGGGCGCCCTCCACGGCCGACGACAGGTATTCGGCCTTGCCATGACCGAACTCGTGCTCGGCGTCCGCGGGCTTGGCGGCCAGCCGCAACGCCCAGAGCGCCACGAGCGCGGCCGCCAGATTCACGGTCGACTCGAGGGCGTCCGACAGGATGCCCGCCGACTGCGTGATCCACGCCGCGACGCCCTTGACGACGACCGTGACCAGCGCGGTCGCGATCGACAGCCAGACGTACCGCAGGAGGGTCCGCGTGCTCACCGGCGCCGGTGCGGCGGCAGCGGGCTGCGTCATTGTTCCTCCTGATCGCGCTGAGCGGCTTGTCAGGCTACCGGACGCCTCCGGCGTCCGCGTTTCAGGCTAGGCGTCCCTAAGCCGGCCCACCGGCACGGTCGACTCCTCGATCTCGCCCAGCTCCCAGACACGCCCGGACGCCTCCCAGCGCTCCAGCATGGCCGCCAGTTCCACCGGCCATACGGGGACGCCCACGCCGGCGAGGCCTTCCAGGGATACCCACGCGTGCCCGAGCAGCTTCTGCCGCTCGGCGGCCGTGTGCCCGGAGCCGTCCGGGGTGAACCGCGCGGTCCGCAGCACGAAGAACTCCTCGTCCTGGGTCGAGATCTTGTCCGAGTAGCCGTGCACGGCGACCCGGTGCGCGATCGGTCCGTTCAGCTCGGACGCCAGCACGCACAACCCGGTCTCCTCGGCCAGCTCCCGGACCGCCGCGTCGCGGGCACTCTCCCCGGGATCGACCCCGCCGCCTGGGGTCACGTACCAGCGGCTGCCTGGAATGCCCGGGTCCGAGTCGATCAGCAGCAACACGGCCGAGCCGTCGGTCACGATCACCCGGACGCCGAAGCGCCTCCGCCGGGGACGTGCGGCCGGGTCCACGACCCGGATCTCGTCCGGTGAAGCCGCGCTCACGCACCCTCCGGAGGCTCGCCGCGGCGCAGGGCGCCGCCGACGATCATCAGCAGGATCGGGATCAGCACCCAGCAGCCCAGCTGGCTCCAGCCGCAGAAGGACGCCCACCAGTCGGTCAGGCTGGGCGCGTAGGCGTCCGCCATGCCGAGCACGGCCAGGCCCGCGGCGACGGCCATGGTCAGCCCGAAGGCGTTGCGGACCATCGTCCGCCGGTAACGCGCGCGCTGCGCTGCGAAGACCTGCGCGAGGACCAGCAGCGCCGGCGCGACCCAGGCCTGCCCCGCGAACGGCACCAGGCCGCCCGCCACGAGGCACACCAGCACGAGCGGGTCGAGGCCCTCCACCAGCGCCTTCGTCGTCACCGGCCCCTGCGGGGCCTGCTGCGGCGGGTAGCCCGGGGCGTACCAGCGGGCGGCGTCCGGGGTCGGGAAGGCCTGCGGGTTGACCTGCGGGCCGGGGGCCACCGGTGCGGCGGGCGGCAGGCTCACCGGGGGGAGGTCGGGCAGCGCCAGGGGCTGTTGCGGCGCCCAGCCCTCCGGCGGACGCGGCGTCGCGTACGGCGAGTGCGCCGACCCCCATGCGGACGCCTGCGGCACGGCCACGTGCGGCGGCAGGTCGGTGGGCGGGGCCCACCGGGCCTGCGGTACCTGTCCTGTGGTCGAGCCCGGCACCGCCTCGTAGGGCGGCGCTGCCTGACCGGGCGCTCCGGCGCCCAGCAGGCCCGGCGTCGCCAGCGACTGCGTCGACAGGGTGAGCGGCTGGGTCGCCTCCGTGTGGGCCGGAGCCCCGGGCGGCGTGGTGAGGGCCGTGGTCGCGACCGAGAACGCGGCGTGCGGATCGCGGGCGTCCGGCGCGTGTGCGGCCAACTGGTCGAGCGGGACGCCGTCGCCGGTCCCGGCGAAGTCCGGACGTTCGGCGGGGGCCGGCTCGGGGCGTCCGGGCTGCTCGGGAGCGGACAGCGCGGGGGCGCCCGCGGCGACGAAGGCGTCCGGCCGCGCGTGCGGCGCGTACTCGGGACCGTCCGTCCAATCCGCCATGGCCCCATCGTATCCGCGGGCCCTTTCGCCCCGGCCGCGGTGCAGGCGCCCGGTGCCGACGGATACGCTGGTGCGAACACCTGAGCAGGGAATGGAGTGTGTGATCGCGATGCCGACTGGCCGCGTACGTTTCTACGACGCCGAGAAGGGCTTTGGTTTCCTGACCAAGGACGGGTCGGACGCCGAGGTGTACGTGCGCGCCTCCGCGCTCCCGGCCGGCGTGGCGAGCCTCAAGCGCGGTCAGCGCGTTGAGTTCGGAGTCATCGACGGCAAGCGGGGCGAGCAGGCGCTCAGCGTCAAGGTGCTGGAGGCGCCGCCGTCGCTGTCGAAGGCGGCCAGGAAGTCTCCCGAGCAGATGGCGGTCCTGGTCGAGGACCTGATCAAGCTCCTCGACGGCATCGGCAACGGCTACCGCCACAACCGGCACCCGGACGCGACGCACGCGGCGAAGGCCGCCCAGGTGCTGCGCGCGGTCGCCGACGAGTTGGAGCTCTGACGTGGCGGCCGCCACCAAAGCGCCCGAGTTGGACGCCGCCTGTGCCGGCGCCGTCGACCTCGCCCGCGAGGCGGCGGAGCGCCGCAGCGGCGTGATGGGCGTGGGGGAGCACCTGGCGGTCGTGCCCGAGGGCACCCGCGTCGCCACCCACTACTTCGCCGTCGACCACCCCGGCTACGTGGGCTGGCAGTGGGCGGTGACGGTCGCGCGGGCATCCAGGGCTCGTGCGGTGACCGTCGACGAGGTGTGCATGCTGCCCGGCCAGGGCGCCCTGCTGGCGCCGGCGTGGGTGCCGTGGGCCGACCGGATCCAGGCCGGCGACGTGAGCCCGGGCGTGCTCATGCCGACGCCGGACAGCGACCCGCGACTCGAGCCGGGCTTCACCGGCGGCGAGTCCGCGCGCGACGACGACCCCGCCGAGTGGGCGCAGGTGCGCGCGGTCGTCGCGGAGCTGGGGCTGGGCCGCGAGCGCGTCCTCAGCGAGTACGGTCGCGACGAGGCCGTCGAGCGCTGGATCGAGGGCGACGGCGGCCCGAACAACCAGATGACCAAGCAGGCCCCGGGGCTGTGCGCCGACTGCGGCTACCTCATCCGGCTGTCCGGACGCCTCGGGCGCTGCTTCGGCGTGTGCGCCAACGAGTTCTCCCCCCGCGACGGCTCAGTGGTCAGCATCGACCACGGCTGCGGCGCGCACAGCGACGTCTCGGACGCCACGCACGGCGTCGAGCTGCCGCGTCCGGTGTGGGACACCGTGACCCTCGACGAGATGGTCCTGTTCGACTGACGCCGGCGGCGTCCGGGCCCCTGAGCTCGCGCGCCGGGGCGCGTCGAACGCAAGTGAAAACGAGTTGGGCCCGCCCGGCGAACGCGTCGGCCGATATGCCCGTGCGACCACCGCTCCTGCACTAGCGTCATGCTGTCAGTTTCAGGATGCGCGGCCGGGCGGGTCGCGGATCCATGGGTTCACCGCAAAAGACCCCAGGAGCTGCCACCCAACGACTTCTACAAGGGAGAAGAAGAATGGACCGCAGGTCTTTCCTCATCGGTTCTCTGGGAGTGGCCGCGCTGGCCACCACCGGCTGCGTCACCAACAAGACCGCCACCACCGCCGCACCGGGCGGGGGGACGACGACGTCCACGGCCGCCGCGGCGGCCAAGCTCGACAAGGTCAAGGCTGCCTGGATCTACGTCGGCCCGATCAACGACGGCGGCTGGACCCAGTCCCACGACGCCGGACGCAAGGCCGTCGAGACGGCGCTCGGATCCAAGGTGGTCACCACCTACAAGGAGAACATCTCGGACTCCGGCAACGAGGCGGCCACCCTGATCGAGGACCTCGTCAAGGACGGCAACAACATCATCTTCGCCACCTCGTTCGGCTACGGCGAGGCGATGATCGCCGCCGCCAAGAAGCACCCCGACGTCAAGTTCATGCACGCCACCGGCGCCTGGCACAACACCACGCCGAACTTCGCCACGTACTACGGCGCCACGGAGGAGGCCAAGTACCTGGCGGGCATCGCGGCCGCGCACGCCTCGAAGTCGGGCACCATCGGCTTCGTCGCCCCCTTCCTGATCCCCGAGGTCATCCGCCACATCAACGCGTTCGCGCTGGGCGCCCAGACGGTCAACCCCGACATCAAGGTCAAGACGGTCGAGATCAAGTCCTGGTTCGACATGACCAAGGAGCGTCAGGCGGCCGACTCCCTGATCTCGCAGGGCGCGGACGTCCTCGCCAACGGCGGCGACTCCCCGGCCCCCGGCGAGGCCGCCAAGGCCAAGAACCTGCCGTGGGTGGGCTACGACTCCGACCAGAGCGCCAACTACCCCGACATCTGGCTGACCGCGCCGATCTACAACTGGGGCCAGTACTACCTCGCGCAGATCCAGAGCCTGCTCGACGGCACCTGGAAGAAGGAGGACTACTACGGCAACCTGAAGGACGGCTTCAACAAGCTGGCCCCCTTCGGGAAGATCGTCGCCGACTCCACGAAGGCCGAGATCGAGGCCAAGAAGGCCAAGATCATCGACGGCACGCTCGACGTCTTCGCCGGCCCCATCAAGGACAACAAGGGCACCGAGAAGGTCAAGGCGGGCGCCACGATCTCTGCCGACGACCGGCAGACGATCGACTGGCTCGTCGCGGGCGTGAGCTAGATGAACGCGGCTGGTGCCGGGGCGAACGCCCCGGTGCCGGCCTCGGATCCCAACGCGGCCGACGCCGTCACCGGTTCCACACCCGCCCGCGCCGCAGCCGCTCCCATGGCGGTCTCGATGCGGGGCATCACGAAGCGATTCGCGGGCGGTGTGGTCGCCAATGACGGCGTCGACCTGGATGTGGCGCAGGGTGAGGTCCATGCGCTGCTCGGGGAGAACGGGGCCGGTAAGTCGACGCTTTCCAACGTCCTGACGGGTCTGTACCGCCAGGACGAGGGCACGGTCAGCCTGTTCGGGCATCCGGTGTCGTTCACGTCGCCCAAGGACGCCATCGCCGCGGGCGTGGCGATGGTCCACCAGCACTTCCGCCTGGTCACCAAGTTCACGGTCGCCGAGAACTTCCTGCTCGGCTCGGGCGGCAGCTTCGACGCCAAGCACGCAGCCGAGCGCATCACCGCGCTCGGCCAGGAGTACGGCCTCGAGGTCGACCCGGGCGCCAACGTCTGGGAGCTCACGGTCGGCGAGCAGCAGCGGGTCGAGATCCTGAAGGCGCTCGACCGGCGGGCGCGCGTCCTGATCCTGGACGAGCCGACCGCCGTCCTGACCCCGCAGGAGGCGGACGCCCTGTTCGCCACCATGCGCCGAATGGCCGAGGACGGACGCTCGGTGATCTTCATCAGCCACAAGCTGCAGGAGGTCATGAAGGTCTCCGACCGGGTGACCACCCTGCGCGACGGGCGCACGGTGGGCACGGTGGTCACCGCCGAGACCACATCGGCCGAGCTGGCCAGGCAGATGGTCGGCCGCAGCGTCGTCTTCAGCGAGGACGACATCGCCGATCGTCCCGAGGTCGACCCCGACCGGCTCGTGCTCGACGTCTTGGGGCTGTCGGCCGAAGGCGTCCGGCCGCAGAGCTCTCCGAAGGAGGTCACCCTCCAGGTGCGGGCCGGCGAGATCGTCGCGATCTGCGGCGTCTCGGGCAACGGGCAGCGCGAGCTCGCGGCGTCCATCTACGGCATTCGGAAGCGGACCGCCGGAACCGTGACCATCGACGGCATCGTCAGCCAGGGCAAGGGCCCACGCGAGTCGACCCGCCTGGGGCTGGCGTTCATCCCCGAGGACCGCCTGAAGACCGGTCTGTCGCCGTCCCTGCCCATCCACGCCAACCTGGCGCTGAAGGGCTACCGGTTCCCACCGATGAGCTCGGGCGCGTTCCTGAAGCACAAGGTGATCCGCGCCAACGCGGAGGAGAAGGTCAAGAGCTACGGCATCAAGACGCCGAGCATCGACACCCCCACCCGGGTGCTGTCGGGCGGCAACGTGCAGAAGGTGCTGCTGGCGCGCGAGATCGGCTCCGACCCGCATGTGCTGATCGCGTCCACCCCGACCCGGGGCCTCGACGTCGGCGCTATCGAGACCGTCCGCCACCTCCTGATGGAGGCGGCCCGCGGCGGCATGGGCGTCCTCCTGATCACCGAGGACCTGGACGAGGCCATGGCGCTCGCCCACCGCATGGTGGTCATGTTCGAGGGACGCGTCGTCGGTGAGTTCCAGCGCGGCAACTTCGACATCGAGAAGATCGGACTGCTCATGGGCGGCCACACCCTGGAGGCGACCGCATGAAAGGCATGCTCCGCCTCGAGCCCCGCCTCGTCCGTCCGAAGTGGCTCTCGGTCGCCGTTCCGGTGGGCAGCATCATCGTGGCCGCGATCCTCGGTGCCATCGTCATCACGATCAGTGGCAACGACGCGCTGGCGTCCTACGCCCGCATCGGCGAGCGCTCGATGGGCGACGTCGAGGCCTGGTCGAACACCATCGCGGCCGCGACGCCGCTGCTGCTGACCGGCCTGGCGGCCGCGGCCGCCTTCAAGATGGGCCTGTTCAACATCGGTGGCCAGGGCCAGTTCGTGCTCGGTGCCGTCGCGGCGTCCGGCGTCGGCCTGGCGCTGGAGGGCGTCAACGGCTTCGTGACCATCCCGCTGATGATCGTCGCCGGCATGGCGGCGGGCGGCCTCTGGGCGGCCATCCCCGGGTTCTTCAAGGTCAGGTTCGGCACCAACGAGGTCATCACGACCCTGATGCTCAACTACATCGCCAACAGCATCGCCTCCTACCTGATCTTCGGGTCGGAGTCGTTCTGGCGGCTGCTGACCGGCAGCGGCAAGGTCTTCCCGCAGGGGCGTCCGGTCGGCGAGGACGCCGTCTGGCCGGCGTTCGGCGGCGGCGGCCTGAACATCCCCCTCGGGTTCATCCTCGGCTGCCTGGCGGCCGTGGCGCTCTGGGCGATGTACCGCTACACCCGCTTCGGCTTCGAGATCGCCGTCGTCTCCGATTCGCCCGAGGCCGCGGGGTACGCCGGCATCGGCGTCCGGGGCACGTCGCTGGCCGTCATGACGTTGTCCGGCGCGCTGGCCGGTCTCGGCGGCGCCAGCGACATCGGCGACATCCGGCACGTGCTCGATCCCAAGGGCCTGGGCCAGAGCGGCTACGGCTACACGGGCATCGTGGTGGCGGCGCTGGCGCGCTGGAACCCGATCGCCGTGATCCCGGTGTCGATCCTGCTGGGCGCGCTGGCGAACGCCGGACGCTCGCTTCAGGGCGTGACGTTCCCCGCCGGCCTGGTGGGCCTGCTGCAGGGCCTGCTGCTGTTCTGCGCCGTCTCCGGCGAGTTCCTCACCCGGTACCGGGTGAGGCTCGGCAACCGTCGCGTCGCGACGAGCGGGGCGGAGGTGACGGCATGAACGACAGCCTGCTCATGGTGATCATCACCTCGGCGATCTTCTACGGCACGCCGCTGCTGATCGCCGCCCTCGGTGAGGTCCTGGCGGAGCGCTCGGGCGTCCTCAACCTCGGTGTCGAGGGCATGATGCTGATGGGCGCCGTCGTGGCGTCGGTCATCTCGGCCCGCATGGGGGGACCCGAGTGGCTGGTCCTGCTGGTGGCCGTGCTCGGCGCCATCGTGGCCGGCGCCCTCACGGCCCTGCTGCACGCGTTCGCGACGATCACGCTGCGGGTGAACCAGACGGTCAGCGGCCTGGCCCTCACGATCCTCACGGGGGCGGCAGGCCTGTCGTCCTACCTGGCGAACGTGTGGGCCCTGAAGGACCCGGTGCCGCACCAGTTCACCAAGATCGACGTCCTCGGCCTGAAGGACCTGCCGATCGTCGGACCGCTGCTGTTCCACCAGACGTTCCTGACCTACCTGTCGTGGGCGCTGGTGGCGCTATGCTCCTGGTACCTCTTCCGCACGCGCGCCGGCCTCAACCTGCGCTCGGTCGGCGAGTCGCCGGCCACCGCGGACGCCATGGGCCTCAACGTGATCCGCACGCGCTACGTCCACACCATGGTGGGCGGCGGCTTCGCCGGCCTCGCCGGCGTGGCCTTCTCGCTGTCGATCGTCCCGACCTGGGTCGACGGCATGACGGCCGGACGCGGCTGGATCGCGCTCGCGCTGGTCATCTTCGGGTTCTGGCGCCCGTTGTGGGTGCTGGTCGGCGCCTACCTGTTCGGCGGCCTGGCCAGCCTGAGCCTGATCCTGCAGGCCCGCGGCGTCCCGATCCCGGCCGAAGCGCTCGACTCGATCCCGTACGTCATGACGATCGTGGTGCTGGTCGCCGTCTCGGCCGGCTGGTCGAGCAGAACCCTGTCGGCCCCGGACGCCCTCGGTACGTCCTACGAGCGGGAGGCCCGGTAGCAGACGGACGCGGCGACCGGCGTCCAGTGGTGCTGGTTCAGCCCTGAGTGAACGACGCGATCAGGTCGGGCAGGGGATGCCCGACCTGACGCGCGTAGGCGGCCCAGCCCTCGAGACCGCCCAGCCATCCGACGATGTGCTGGGCGGTCGCGACGTTGCGGGGGCTGAGCGTCGGCACGGCCGGACGCCACGTCTCGCGGAGCGCCACCGCGTGCTCGTAGGGGACGAAGCCCGTGACCTGGCCCGGGGCGTTGCGCAGCGGGAGGGCCAGCTTGTCGTTGAGCAGGCGCCGCAGGGCGTAGCGGGTCTCGACGCCGCCGG
The DNA here is from genome assembly GCA_036803965.1 of Propioniciclava sp. Lineage (GTDB taxonomy): Bacteria > Actinomycetota > Actinomycetes > Propionibacteriales > Propionibacteriaceae > Propioniciclava. The sequence goes on along the minus strand of DAIRTI010000041.1, from coordinate 8,466 downwards.
TCGCGAGCTCGAAGTCGAGTTCGTTCATGGCGGGCTCGTCGATCGCCAGGACAAGCGTGGGCCACCCGCAGGCGTCCAGCCACAGGCGCACCAACGCCCACGCCGCGGTGAGCCGGTCGGCCTTGACGAAGCGTCCGCGGGTGAGGTCGTGCAGATCCTGGTTGGTCGGGACGCCCGGCCGGATCACCGGCGCGTCCGGTGGGGGCTGGACGAGCGGGCCGACCTTGCCAAGCAGACGGCCCTTCTTCACCGGCGCCTGCGGCGGCGGGAACGCCTGGGCCGCGACCGTCCGCAGGTGTTCCTCGATCTCGGGCGAGCCGGAGAACAGCGCCTTCAGCTCACCCACCCCGATCGCGGTCAGCCGCAGTTCACCCATGGGCCGCACGATACCGCCGGCGGCAGCGGACGCGACTGGCAGCGACGGCGTCCCAGGGTTACGGTGACCGGATGACGACCCGGACCCGCCGGCTCATCGTGACCGGAGCGCTGGTCGCGATGCTGGTCCTGGCGGTGCTGGGGGCGCTGCTGAGGTGAGCGTCGGCGTCCGGACGTAAGCTGTCGGCCGATACTCCAGAGAGGCGACACGTGAGCGACCTGATCGACACCACGGAGATGTACCTGCGCACGATCTATGAGCTGGGCGAGGAGGGCGTCCCGCCGCTGCGGGCGCGGATCGCCGAGCGGCTCGGCCAGAGCGGGCCCACCGTGTCGCAGACGGTGGCGCGCATGGAGCGTGACGGGCTGCTGTCCGTGATGGGCGACCGGCGGATCGAGCTCAGCGACGAGGGACGCAACCTGGCGATCCGGGTGATGCGCAAGCATCGCCTCGCCGAGCGGCTGCTGCTGGACGTGATCGGCATGCCGTTCCCGGAGGTGCACGCCGAGGCGTGCCGGTGGGAGCACGTGATCTCCGAGTCGGTCGAGCGACGCCTCGTCGAGGTGCTGGGCAGCCCGACGGCGTCCCCGTACGGCAACCGCATCCCGGGACTGGCCTGCATCGGCGGCGTCGAGACCGCCGAAAGCCGGCTGCCGTCGCTCACCAGCCGGCTCGCGGACGCCGCCCCGGGCACTGTCGTGCGCGCGCGGGTCGGGATGCTGAGCGAGTACGCGCAGTCGGACGTCGACCTGCTTCTCCTGCTCTCCGAAGCCGGCGTCGTCCCGGGCGCCGAGATCGAAGCCGTGGTCGAGGGCGGCCAACTGGTGCTGCGCTGCCTCGCCGGCGACACGGGATGCAGCGCCGAGCGCGAGGTGGCCGACCACGTCTTCCTGGTCGTGGAGGAATAGCCGGGGCCCCGGTGGCGTTGTTCGGAGGTGGCTGAAACCGGCCACGCGCGCAGCACGAAGCTGTCACTCGAGAGGATGCCATGGCCACCGTTCAGCTCACGCAGGAGTCCTTCGCGGACACGATTTCCCGCGACGGCATCGTCCTCGTGGACTTCTGGGCCGAATGGTGCGGACCCTGCCGCATGTTCGCCCCGGTGTTCGAGAAGGCGTCGGAGAAGTACTCCGACATCGTCTTCGCCAAGCTGGACACGGAGGCCCAGCCCGACCTCGCCGAGGCCCTCGAGATCCAGGCGATCCCGACGATCATGGCGTTCCGCGACGGCGTCCTGGTGTACCGAAACGCGGGCGCGACGAACGCGTCTGGCCTCGACCAGCTCATCGAGGCCGTCGGCAGCGACGAGCTCGGCGAGCAGGTCGCCAAGGCCAAGGCCGAGGCGGAGGCCGAGCGCGAGACCGCTGCTTCGTCCGAATCGAAGTAAGTCCGGATCATCTCCCCAGAATCGGGCGGCGCTGTTTCGTGGCCCGCTCGGGTGAGCTAACCTTTCTCCGCGGTCCCCGCCCTATCCCCCCGGGCGGGGACCCTCGGCGTCCCGGCCCGGTCGACGGCTGACGTGGTCGATCAGTGACGGCTGCCCTGCTGGTAGCGGAGCTTCCAGCCCTCGGGCGTCTTGAGCCAGACGGCGCCGCGGTTCACGACCCCGTCGTTGGCGTGCCCCTTCCAGCGGACCAGGATCACGTCGTCGGTCAGGTGCTCGGCCGAGACGACCTCCATCTCGATCGATCCCTTGAGCGGGTGGAAGTGCTCGTGCATGTCCTCGAACGTGACTTCGCTACCGCCGAACCCGAACATGAAGAAGTCCGGGTGTACGTACTGGTGCCACTTCTCGGGCACGAGGCGGACCTCGTCGGTGAGCAGAGCGTGCGCGTGGTGCAGGACGGTCTGGACGTCCTCGGACTCCTCGATGATGTTGCGCTGCATGACACAACGCTAGGAGCCGGAGACCACCCGGCGGAAGGCCTCGGGACGCCTACGCCTTCGAATCGTGACCCAGGAAGTCGACGACGAGCCGGGCGAAGGGGCGGGCGTACTCGATCTGGGTCCAGTGGCCGCAGCGGCCGAAGACATGGAGCTGGGCGTCGTCGATCAGGTGCAGCATCGTCAGGGAGGTGTCGAGCGGGATCACCCGGTCGTCGCGTCCGTGGACGAGGAGGGTCGGGGCCTTGATGCCGCGAATGGCGTCCTCGGGGTGGGCCATCGAGTCGACCCAGCGCTGACGCGGGGCGGGGAACATGCGCGCGAAGGCGTCCTGGGTGCGCAGGGACGCCGTGTAGCGGCCCTGGACCATGTCGTCGGTGATCAGCGACGCATCGTAGGCGAACGTCTCGCGCATGAGGCGTCCCATGGCCTCCGGCGACGGCTCGTAGCCCCAGACGGCGTCCAGGCCTTCGGTGAGTTCGAACGGGACGCCCACCGCGCCCATCAGGATCAGCTTGTCGACCCGCTCGGGGTGGTGGATGGCCAGCGCCAGCGCCATGGAGCCGCCGAAGCTGTTGCCGACCACGGAGACCTTCTCGACGCCAACGGCGTCCAGGAAGTCGACGAGCTGGGCCAGCCAGGCGTCGCGGCTGAACTCGGCGTCAGCGGGGGTTTCGCTGTAGCCGAAGCCGGCGAAGTCGAAGGCCAGGACGCGCGTGTGCTCGGCGAGCAGCGGCATGACGAGCCGCCAGTTGGCGAAGGCGCTGACACCGGGTCCGGAGCCGTGCAGGAGCAGCAGCGGCGACGCGATCTCGTCGCTCGTGGCGCCTAGGTCGTGGTAGTTGGTCCGCACGGCGCCGGTCGTCACGTACCGGCCGATCTCGGGGTTGGTGGCCATCGTCCCTCCTCAGGTTGAGGCGACGCTAGCGCCGGGACGTGCGTGGTGGTGGCCCGGTTCCGGGTCGCGGATCAGAGGGACGCCGTTGGTGCGGTCCGGGCGGCGGCTGCGAGGGCATGCGCGGCCGTGCGGACGTCGGCCTCGGTCGTCGAGCGGCCCAGGGTGAGGCGCAGCGCCCCCATCGCCAGGTCGGGATCGATCCCCATGGCCAGCAGCGTGGACGCCGGCGTCCGGACGCCCGCGTGGCACGCGCTGCCCGTGGACGCCGCGACGCTCGGGGCGGCGTCCAGGACGTCGCTGCCAAGGCGTCCGGGCACCGCGACCATCAGGGTGTTCGGCAGGCAGCCGTCAGCGGGGCTGACGCGAACCAGGCCGGGGATCCCGGCGGCCAACTCCTGCCAGAGCAGTTCTCGCAATGCGGTCTGGCGGGCGGGCTCGGCGGCGAGGGCGTCCAGGGCCAACTCGGCCGCCCGGCCGAGGCCGACGATGCTGGCGACGTTCTCGGTACCCGGACGAAGGCCGCGTTCCTGCCCGGCGCCGACGAGCAGCGGCTCGATCCGGACGCCGCGGCGCACGTACAGCGCCCCGACGCCCTTGGGGGCGTAGAGCTTGTGCCCGGCGACGCTGAGCAGGTCGACGCCGAGGTCGTCCACGGACACCTCGATCTTCCCGAGGGCCTGCGCTGCGTCCGCGTGCATGACCCCGCCGGCCGCGTGCACCGCCTCAGCCACTGCGGCCACGGGCTGGATCGTCCCCACCTCGTTCTGGGCCAGGATCAGCGTCCCGATCCCGACCGCGCCGGCAGAACTGACGCCGGCGGCGTCCACTCGGCCCTCGCGGTCGACGCCGAGCCGGTGGACGCTCCAACCCGCCGCCTCGAGCCGGGCCAGCGGCTGCACCGTCGCGGGGTGCTCGACGACCGAGGCGACCCCGACCCGCGTGCCCGCGAGCGCGGCGGCACCCCGGATCGCCAGGTTGTTCGACTCGGTGCCGCCGGAGGTGAAGAACACCTCGTCGGGCTCTGCGCCGATCAGCGCGGCGACCTGGGCGCGGGCGGTCTCGACGGCATCCTTGGCGAGGCGTCCGGCCGGCGTCGCGCTCGAGGGGTTGCCGAACCGTTCGGTCAGGTAGGGCCACATCGCGTCGGCGACCTCGCGCGCGATCGGGGTCGTGCCGTTGTGGTCGAGGTAGATCGGGTTCTCGCTCACGCTTGCGCCTCTCGTAGGGCCGGACGCCGCTGCGCCGCTCGCATGCCGTTGAGGATCACGACGACCTCGGCGCTCTCGTGGATGAGCACGACGGTCGCCAGTCCGAGGACCCCGAACAGTGCGAGCGGCAGCAGCACGACGATGATCGCCAGTGCCAGGCCGATGTTGCCAAGCATGATGCGGCGTCCGCGGCGCGCGTGCGCCAGTGCCTGCGGGATGAGACGCAGGTCGGTGCCGGTGAACGCCACGTCGGCGGTTTCGATCGCCGCGGCCGAGCCGGTGGCGCCCATCGCGATGCCGACGTCGGCCGCCGCGAGCGCCGGGGCGTCGTTGACGCCGTCGCCGACCATGGCGGTCATCCCGTGACCGCGGAGGGCCTGGATCGCAGACGCCTTGTCCTGCGGCCGCTGCTCGGCCCGTAACTCGTCGATCCCCGCCTGGGCGGCGAGCGCGGCGGCCGTGCGAGCGTTGTCGCCCGTCAGCATCGCCGTCGTCACGCCTGCACGGTGCAGCAGAGCGATCGTCTCGGACGCCTCCGGCCGCAGCTCGTCGCGGATGCCGATGAGGCCCGCCGGGGCGTCCTCGAGCGCGACGACGACCACCGTCATGCCGGACGCCTCGAGCCGCTCGGCGTCGGCGGTCAGCGGCCCGGGGTCGAGCCAGCGGGTGCTGCCCAGGGACGCGCACCGCCCATCCACGGTCGCCCGGACGCCGTGGCCGGGCTCCTCGACCGCGTGCGCCGCGCTCGGAAGGGGTCCGGACGCCGCCGCGAGGATCGCGGTGGCGAGGGGGTGGGCGCTGTGCCGCTCGAGGGCGGCCGCGACCCGCAGGACCTCCTCGCGGTCGTGACCCGCCGCCGGCACCACGTCGACCACCTCGGGATGGTTGCGGGTGAGGGTGCCGGTCTTGTCGAATGCGACCCGGGTCACGGCGCCCAGCTTCTCGAAGGCCTCACCCGACTTCACGATCACGCCGAACCGGCTCGCCGACCCGATCGCCGAGATCACCGTCACAGGCACCGCGATCGCGAGCGCACAGGGGGAGACGGCCACCAGCACGACCAGCGCGCGCTGCACCCAGAAAGCGGGGTCGCCGACCACGAAGCCGTAGGCGACGATCGCCAGGGCGAGCAGCAGGACGCCCGGCACCAACGGCCGCGCGATGCGGTCGGCGAGCCGCGCGCCGGCGCCCTTGCGGGCGCTCGCCTGCGAGACGAGTTGCACAATCGTGGTCAGCGAGTTGTCGGTGCCGTCGGCGGTGGCGCGGACGCGCAACGCGCCGGCGCCGTTGATCGACCCCGCCGGCACCGCGTCGCCGGGCGCCACGTCGACCGGGATCGACTCGCCGGTCACCGCGGACGTGTCGAGGCTGCTGCGTCCGTCAGCGATGACGCCGTCGGTGGCCACCCGGTCGCCCGGACGCACGACGAGCAGGTCGCCCACCCGCAGGTTCTCCGCCAGGATCTCGGACTGGACGCCCCCGCGCAGGACGACCGCTGTCGGCGGGATCAGGTCGAGCAGCGCGCGCAGGCCGTGCCGCGCCCGGCGCATCGCTCGCTCCTCGAGCGCCTCGGAGATCGAGAACAGGAACGCCAGCGCGGCCGCCTCGCCGACGTGGCCGAGCAGCACCGCGCCGGCCGCCGCGATCGTCATCAGCAGCCCGACCCCGAGCCGGCGTTTGGCCAGGTTGCGCAGGGCCCCGGGGACGAACGTCGCCGCCCCCGCCAGCAGAGCGACGACGTGCACGACGGACGCCGCGGGCGCGAGTCCGAGCCAGGCCAGCCCGTAGCCGGTCAGCAGCGTCACGCCCGAGACGGCGGGCAGCAGCAGCGCGCGGTCGGCGTACCAGGGCTCGAGGCCCTCGTCGGCGGTTACCAGCGTGACCTCGTTGCCGCAGCAGTCCAGGTCGGGCTGAGCGGTGGATTGGCCGGACGCCGGCGCGCAGCAGGCGTCCTGGCAGGGCTCGGCGACGGGTGCCGGCGGGGAGGCCAGCCCGAGGACGACGGGCCGGCGCGCCGGCGTCCCCTCGCTCACTGATCCGCCGCCTGGGCGCCCGGGCCGCAGCAGAGTGTGACGTCGCAGTGCTCGTCCTGGCAGGGGTGGCCGTCGTCGACCGCGAGGACGACCTGCAGCAGCGCCTCGATGGCCCGGGTCAGGTGCGGATCGGCGATCTCGTAGCGGGTCATGCGTCCCTCGGGGACGGCGACCACGAGCCCGCAGCCGCGCAGGCAGGCCAGGTGGTTGGAGACGTTGGTCCGGGTCAGGTCGAGGTCGGCGGCGAGCCGGGCCGGGTAGCCGGGACCGTCCAGCAGGCTCAGCAGGATGCGGGAGCGGGTCGGGTCGGCCATCGCCCGTCCGAGGCGGTTCATGACGTCGAGGCGCGGGGCAGAGGTCAGCACGTGATGACTATACAGCTTCCACTGACGTGTGAGGTCAGTACCGAGGCAGGTCCGGGTCGACGTCGTCGATCCAGGCGAGAACGCCGCCGGTGAGGGTCCGCACGCGGCGGTGCCCGGACGCCGTGAGCGCGGCCGCCGCACGTTCGGCCCGGGTGCCGCCCTTGCAGCAGACGACCACGTCGGCGTCCGGATCGAACGCGGGCGGTCCGGCGAGGAAGTCGGCCAGCGGGACGTGGAGCGTCCCGGGGATCGCGACGAGCGCCACCTCGGCCGGCTCGCGGACGTCGATCACCACGGGGGGTGTGGGCGATGCGAGTTCGGCGGCGAGGGCGCGCGCGCTCACCGAAGGGATGTCGGGGAGTTGGCAGTAGGCGTCCTCGGGATCGTCCTCGGGGAAGTCCTCGGTGCGCGGATGGAGTGGGATCTCGAACTGCCGGCCGCCGAGGACGTCGAGGAACGCGACGCGTCCGAGGAGGGGCTCGCCGACGCCGCAGATCAGCTTGATCGCCTCGGTGGCCATCATCGAGCCGACCTGCCCGGTGAGCGCTCCGAGGACGCCCGCGTCGCCGCAGCTCGGCACGGTCGCCGGGTCGGGCGGGACGGGGAACAGGTCGCGCAGGTCGACCCCGACGGCGTCGGTCGGAGGGTTCTTCCAGAACACCGACACCTGGGCCTGCGTGCGATAGACGGACGCCCACACCAGCGGGATGCCCAGCTCGGCGCAGGCGTCGTTGACCACGTAGCGGGTGGGGAAGTTGTCGGTGCCGTCGAGCACCAGGTCGTGGCCCCGCAGGAGGTGGAGGGCGTTGTCCCTGGTCAGGCGCTGGGGACGCTCTGTGACTTCGACGTCTAGGTTGAGTGCCCGGACGCGCGCCGCGGCGCTGGCGACCTTCGGCGTCCCGACCGCGGCGCTGTCATGGATGACCTGCCGCTGCAGGTTGGTGAGGTCGACCACGTCGTCGTCCACGATCGTCAGGTGGCCCACCCCCGCCGCCGCCAGGTAGAGCAGTGCGGGGGAGCCCAGCCCGCCGGCCCCCATGACCAGCACCCGCGCGGCCAGCAGCCGGCGCTGCCCGGCGTCCCCGATGTCGGGGATGAGGAGGTGCCGCGCGTACCGGTGCCGTTGGGCGGCAGTCAGCGGCGCGCCAGGAGCGACCAGCGGAGGCAGCATGCGCGCAGCATAGTTCGGCGGTGGAGGGGCTCCGGCGAGTCGGTCTCGCCACCGCACGACGCGTGGGTTAACGGCCTCGTCGCAATCGCGGTCGATTTCACTGCCGGGGGTTACCCGAGGGCCGCCACGGACCAGTCATCGGTTCGCCGTGGTCTGTGGCCCCGATGAGATGGACGCCGACGGTTCCGCCCCATCTGGTCCGCTGGGGAGGGGGTCCGGTGGCTCGGGGCGCTTCTGGTTCCGCCGGGGAGGGGCCGCTGGCTCAGTGGCCGACTGGTCCGCTGAGGAAGGCGCCTGACGGCTCCGTGCCCTTGGAGGAGGCCCGCCCCATGGCGTCTTGCCCAGCGAGTCCGCCGGCGAAGATGTGCTCGATGGCTCCCGGCTCCCTCTCGTCCGCTAGGGGAGGGATGCTGATGGCTCCGGGTCCCTGCGGCCCCCGCTTAGAGGTCACCCCAGAGACCCTACGGCTGATTCGATCTTGTTATCGGTTTGTGATGTGGAAGTGGTCCACAGGGGCTGGGTACTCGCCGG
>DAIRTI010000040.1:0-28545 GCA_036803965.1 Propioniciclava sp. | reverse complement strand
CGCCCCGGCGCGCGCCCCCCGGAAGCGCGCGTCGCGTCCCGCCGGTCCGCCTGTGGAGGCGCCCGCCGGGCCGGCCGAGCCGCCCGTGACCGAGGCCGAGCCGGAGGAGCAGCCCGAGGCCGAGGAGCAGCCGGCCCCCGCCCCGAGGACCACCCGCCGCCGCAAGGCGGCCAGCGCCGAGGGCGATGACGGCGGGGTCGCAGCGAGCCTGGCCGCCCTGGAGGAGTCGCGTCCTCGGCGTACCACGAGGCGCCGGTCGTCCGCGGGAGAGGCGTCCTCGGACGCCGTCGCCAGCGCCCTGGACAGCCTCGCCGCCGCCATCGCCGCCGGAGTGCACCCGGGCGCCGAGGAGCGTCCGGTGGAGGAACCTGCCGCCGAGGCGGAGACCGCCGAGGAGCCGATCGTCGCGGAGCCCCTGGAGGGCCGAGCTGAGGAGGCCGAGGAAGCCGCCGAGGCCGAAGAGACCGAAGCCGAAGAGGCTGAGGCCGAGGAGCAGTCCGAGGACGAGCTGTCCGACGAGGAGGCCGCCGAAGACGAGGAGTCCGGCGACGAGGGCGCCGAGGATGAGGCGACCGAGGACGAGGGCGAGACCGAGGCGTCCGATGCCGGACGCCGCAGGCGCCGTCGCCGCGGTGGACGCCGTCGCCGCCGTGGGGCGTCCGATCGTGGCGCCGACGAGGACGAAGAGGCCACCGACGAGACCGAGGAGGGCGAGCCCGGCGAGCCGGAGGCGTCCGCCCCCGAGGGCGAGACCGGCGAGGCTGCTGCCGAGGGTACGAGCCGCCGCCGGCGTCGCCGTCGCCGCAGGGGCGAGGACGCAGGCGACGAGGCCGCCGAGGACGGCGTCGACGTGGTCGTCCGGGTGCGCGAGCCGCGCCGGACGCGGTCGGGCGAGAGCAGCGACCAGATCACCGGCATCGAGGGCTCGACCCGCATGGAGGCCAAGAAGCAGCGCCGCCGCGAGGGCCGCGCCGCCGGACGCCGCCGCGCGCCGATCCTGTCCGAGGCCGAGTTCCTGGCCCGCCGCGAGTCGGTGGAGCGCCGAATGGTGATCCGCCAGCGCGAGGACTACACCCAGATCGGCGTCCTCGAGGACGGCATCCTCGTCGAGCACTACGTCGATCGTGACTCCTCGGCGTCCATGATCGGCAACATCTACCTGGGGCGCGTCCAGAACGTGCTGCCGTCGATGGAGGCGGCGTTCATTGACATCGGACGCGGCCGCAACGCCGTCCTGTACGCGGGCGAGGTCGACTGGGAGTTCTTCGGCGTCACCGGCTCCGACCGCAAGGTCGAGAAGGTGCTGAAGTCGGGCCAGGCCGTGCTCGTCCAGGTCACCAAGGACCCGGTCGGCGCCAAGGGCGCCCGGCTGACCAGCCACATCTCGATCCCGGGCCGCTACGTGGTCTACTCCCCGGGCGGCCAGCTGTCCGGCATCTCCCGCAAGTTGCCCGAGAACGAGCGGGCGCGCCTGAAGCACATCCTCGACGAGCTCGTCGGCGAGAATGCGTCGGTGATCGTCCGCACGGCGGCCGAGGGGGCGTCCGAGGAGGAACTGGTCCGCGACGTCAACCGGCTCAAGGCGCAGTGGGAGGTCATCGAGAAGAAGGTCGCCCAGGGCAACTCGCCGCAGCTGCTCTACAGCGAGCCCGACCTGACCGTGCGGATCGTCCGCGACCTGTTCACCGAAGACTTCAGCGAGCTCGTCGTCGACGGCACCGGCCAGGGCGAGGACGCCTACGACACCGTCCAGGCCTACGTCACCCACGTCGCCCCGCACCTGCAGGAGCGCCTGGTGAAGTGGAACCGCTGGACCCAGGGCGACCTGTTCGAGCACTACCGCGTCGACGAGCAGGTGGCCAAGGCGCTGGAGCGCAAGGTGCACCTGCCCTCGGGCGGCTCGCTGATCATCGACCGCACCGAGGCCATGACGGTCATCGACGTCAACACCGGCAAGTTCACCGGCACCCAGGGCAACCTGGAGGCCACGGTCACCTCGAACAACCTGGAGGCGGCCGAGGAGATCGTCCGGCAGCTGCGCCTGCGCGACATCGGCGGCATCATCGTCATCGACTTCATCGACATGGTGCTGCCGGCCAACCGCGAGCTCCTGCTGCGCCGCCTGGTCGAATGCCTGGGACGCGACCGCACCCGCCACCAGGTGGCCGAGGTGACCTCGCTGGGGCTGGTGCAGATGACCCGCAAGAAGATCGGCACCGGGCTGGCCGAGGCTTTCAGCGTCCCCTGCGAGACGTGCAAGGGCCGTGGCTACCACATCCACGACGCCCCGGTGAACAGCCAGGCGCCGGCCGACGGGGGCGAGCGCGAGCACTACCACGGGCCACGCAGGCCCCGCGCCCAGTCCTCCGGCAAGAACTCATCGGACTAGCCATCATGGACCGGGGGGAACGGGACGTGACCACCACCCTGCCGCCGATTCCGGACGGGCTCCGTGCCCGTGCGGAGCGGCTCGGCGCCGACGGCGTCCGGTGGTTCGAGCAACTGCCGGCGCTGCTGACCGAAGCCGCCACGCACTGGCGGCTGGAACTCGGCTATGGGCTCGACGTGCCGCTCGACGCCCTCGTCGTACGAGGACGGAACAGCCAGGGCCCGGTGACGCTCAAGCTGTGCGCGCCGGGCTACCCCTTCGAGCGCGAGACGGCCGTCCTGGACGCCGCGCGCGGCCGCGGGTACGTCCGGCTGCTGCACTCGGACGCCGGACGTCGCGCCCTGCTGCTGGAGGCCGTCGGCCCCGAACTGGACGCCGTGGAGCTCGAGCGGCGGATCGGCGCCCACGGCGTCCGATCGGTCCTGGCGAAGACCCTGGCCGCGGCCTGGACCGTGCCGCCAGCCACGCTGCCGGCGACCGAGCCGCAGGACCATCCCGCCGCCCGGCTGCGCGAGATCGTGGCGGCGCACCCCTGCCCGGACGACATCGCCGACGGTCACCGGGCGATCGAGCGGGCGCTGGCCTACGCCGAGCGGCTGGTCGAACTCGGCGACACGACCGAGGTCGTCGCGCACGGCAACCCGTCGCCCGCCCACTTCCAGCGGGTCCAGAGCGGGCGTCCGGGCGCCGAGACCGGCTACGTGCTGGTGGCGCCGCTGGGGCTCCGCACGGCGCCGGAGTACGACCTCGGCGTCCTGCTGCGTGACACGAACCGGCCGCTGCTCGCCGCCGAGGATCCGGTGGTGCTCGCCCGGCAGTGGTGCGCCCAGCTTGCGGGCGAGACCGGCTGCGACGCCGAACTGATCTGGCAGTGGTCGTACCTGCAGCGGGTCGCCCACGGTCTGGAGGCGGCCCAGGGGTCCTCGGCGCTGCTCGGACGCACGTACCTGCAAACGGCCGTCGGGTTGGTCAGCAGGAGGCGCGGGTAGTCTGTTTCCGACCCCCCGATCGTGAAAGGTGCCCAATGGTGAGCATCAACGCGCCCGTGCGCGAGCACATGACGAGCCTCGGTCCGGTGTGGGCCGACTGGCAGGCGAGGCTTCCCGAGGTCCTCGCCAAGTGCGAGGAGCGCTGGGGCGTCGAGATCGGCGAGCGCATCGCGAGGCGGGTGACGTCGTCGCTGTTCCGGGTGAAGGTGCGCGGGCGCGAGGCGGTGCTCAAGGTCGCCCTGCCCGGGCCGCACCTGCGGCAGCAGGCCCAGGTGCTCGAGAGTGCCCGCGGCGAGGGCTACGTGTACCTCTACGATCGCGACGACGACCTGGGTGCCCTGCTGCTGGAGTCGCTGGGTGGCACGCTCGAGGCGCGCGGCGAGGCGCTCTACCAGTCGCTACCGCCGAACGTGCTGCTGCCGCTGATCCACGACAGCGAACTCGTGAAGCCTCTCGTCGACACGCTCAAGGTCGCCTGGAAGCTGCCGCACGAGCTCGCCGAGGTCCCCGACGAGACCACCTACAAGGCGGCCCAGCTGCGCGACCTGATCGACAGGCTGGCCGACTCCCTCGGCGTCCGGGAGCAGCACGCGGACGCCATCGCCCGGGCCCGCATCTACGCCGAGCAGCGGCTGGGCGCGCGGGAGGAGTCCTGGATGGTGGTCTGCCACGGCGACCCGCACCCGGGCAACCTGCTGGAGGTGCCGCACCCGCGTCCCGGCGCGCCGACGGGCTACGTGTGGGTCGATCCCGACGGCTTCCTCTGCGAGCCCGAGTACGATCTGGGCGTCGTGCTGCGGGGCTTCAACCGGCTGATCCTCGCAGCCGAGGATCCGGTGGTCACCCTACGCAGCTGGTGCGCGGTGCTCGCCGAAGCGACCGGCACCGACGCCGAGGCCATCTGGCAGTGGGCGTTCATCGAGCGCGTCAGCTCGGGCCTCTACCTGATGGACCAGGGCTGGCGCGAACGCGGACGCCAGTTCCTCGAGTCCGCGACCTGGGTGATCGCGCGCAAGCGTCCCTGAGGCTCGGGCGTCCCGGGGCTCAGACCAGGAAGATGCTGACCGTGTGGATCAGCAGGCCCGCCAGCGCGCCGACGATCGTGCCGTTGATGCGGATGAACTGCAGGTCGCGTCCGACGTGCAGCTCGATCTTGCGTGAGGCCTGCTCGCCGTCCCAGCTCTGGATCGTGTGCGAGACGACGGTCGACAGCTCGCGTCCGTACGAGCGCACGGCCCAGGACGCCGCGTCGGCCACCCAGCCGTCCACGCGCGCCTGCGTCGCCGGGTCGGACGCCAGCGCGCCGCCGAGGCGTCCGAGGGCCTCCTCGGCGCGGGACCACAGGGTGGAGCCCTCGTCGTCCATGGCCCCGTCGATGCTGTCGCGCAGCGAGCGCCACAGCGAGACGGCGGCGTCCGCGACGGCGGGATGCTCGAGGAGCCGCTCCTTGAGCAGCTCCGTGCGCCGTTGGACGGCGGAGTCGCGCTGCAGGTCGGTGGCGACCCGCAGCAGAAGGTCGTCCAGGGCCTTGCGGGCGGGGTGGCCGGCGTCGTTGCGCACCTCGACCAGCCAGTCGACGGCCTGCTGGTAACCCCAGGTGGCCAGCCGGTCGTTGACGAGGCGGGGAGCCCAGCGGGGCGCCTTGTCGCCGATCAGCGAGCTGACGCGGTCGGGGTTGGCCAGCAGCCATCGGCCGATCATGTTGACGATCAGGTCGACGGCGCCGCGATGGGTGCCGTCGGCGACGACGCGCTCGAGCAGCTTGCCCAGCGTCGGCGCCACGGGCTCGCGGACCAGCCGTGGCACCAGTGAGCCGGTGGTGACCGAGCGCACGTCCTCGTCGTCGATCCGGGCGAGCGCGGCGCGGCTGATCCGGGTGGCCTCGGTGACCACGCGGTGGGCGTGGGCCGGGTCCTCGAGCCACGCGCCGAACTTGCTGGCCAGGGCGGCGTCGGCGATGCGTCCGCGGACGACGTCCTCGGTGAGGAAGTTCTCGGCGAAGAAGTCCTGCAGCGAGTTGGCGAGGTCGTCCTTCTTGGTCGGGATGATCGCGGTGTGCGGGATCGGGATGCCCAGCGGGTGCCGGAACAGGGCCGTCACGGCGAACCAGTCGGCCAGGCCGCCGACCATCGCGGCCTCGGACGCGGTCTTGACGAACCCCCACACGCCCGACTGGTCGAGCCGCATCGTGATCAGATAGACGATCGCTGCCGCGACCAACAGCCCTAGTGAGACGCGCTTCATCTTCCGCAGCCGGGCGAGCCGGAGGCGGTCGGCGTCCGAGGTCACCGAGAAGTCGAGCCGCCCCCGCCGGGCCGGGAGGGTGGCGGTAGGGCCGGGGCTGAGCTGATCCACGGGGTCTAGGTTTCCACGCCGGGGCAAGCAGGGCGATGATGTGCCAATGGCCACGATCGTGTTCGTCCACGCCCACCCCGACGACGAGGCGTCCCAGACGGCCGGCACGATGGCACTCGCGGTGCATCGGGGCGACCGGGTGGTGTGCGTGTACGCCACCGGAGGTGAGCACGGCATGGCGGCCGAGGACCTCGGCGACGCCACCGTGTCGGAGTACCGTCGGCGGGAGGCGGAGGCGTCCGCGAAGGTCGTCGGCACCCACCGCGTCGAGTGGCTCGGCTACGAGGACTCCGGCATGTCGGGCTGGGAACAGAACAACGCCCCGGGCGCGTTCGTCCGCGCCGACGACACGACGGCGGGCCTGAAGCTGGCGGCCATCCTCGACGACGAGGACGCCGACTGGGTCGTCGGCTACGACTGGCACGGCAACTACGGCCACCCCGACCACGTGAAGGTGCACTCGGTCGTCCGTCGTGCCGTCGAACTCGCGCGCCGGCGTCCGGGCTATCTCGAGGTGTCGATGAACCGCGACGCCATGCAGCGGCTGTTCGAGGCCGCGGCGGAGGCGGGGGAGGAGGGGTTCGACCCGGACGCCAACGGCGACGACGGGACGCCGATGGGGACGCCCGAGGCCGAGCTGACGTGGCGGGTGGACGTCCGGGACGTGATCGAGACCAAGCGGGCCGCGCTCGCGTGCCACGCGTCGCAGGCCGCCGACGCGGGCATGATGCTGGCCATGCCGACCGAGGTGTTCGCGCTAGCCTTCGGCTGGGAGCACTACATCGACCCCGCGATCGGGGGTCCGGTGCGCGACGGATGGCCGTTCGGCGAGAAGGGACGATGAGCATGGACGCGGTACGCGTGGGTGTCGTGGGCGACTTGGAGGACGACAGCGCGATCGTCATCGACGGCGAGACCAACGGCACGGGCGCCGACATTGCGGTGTTCCGCTCCGAGGGTGAGTACTACGCGCTCGACGACCTCTGCACCCACCAGCGGGCCTCGCTCGCCGAGGGCTGGGTCGAGGACGGCGAGGTCGAGTGCCCGCTGCACTCCTCGCGGTTCTCGCTGCGCACCGGTGAGGTCCTGTGCCCGCCGGCCACGGTGTCGGTCCGCACCCACCGCGTCGAGCTGCGCGGGGACGAGATCTGGCTTCTGCCTGGCGTCCCGGCCGAGGACGCCGTCCTGCGCTGAGCTCGTGGACGCCGTCGGCGTCCGTTCGTCCGCTGTCCGGTCGCCGTCAGGGGACGTTGCGGCGGAGTTCGTCGAGCCAGAGGGACGCCGAGGCGTCCGACGGCGCACGCCAGTCGCCGCGCGGGGAGAGCGAGCCGCCGCGGACGACCTTCGGCCCGTTGGGCAGCGCCGAGCGTTTGAACTGGGCGAACCCGAAGAAGCGCTGGCAGAACACCTCCAGCCAATGCTTGATCGTGGGCAGGTCGTAGGCGACCCGGTCGGCCTCTGGGTAGTTGGGCGGCCACTGGCCGGCGGAGGCGTCCGACCAGGCGTGCTGGGCCAGGAACGCGATCCTGGACGGCGCCATCCCGTGCCGCAGCGTGTAGAAGAGCGTGAAGTCCTGCAGGTTGTAGGGGCCGATCGCGGCCTCGGTCGACTGCGGCTTCTCGCCCTCGGTGATCGGCACCAGTTCGGGGGTGATCTCGGTGTCGAGGATCGATTGCAGGGTGTCGGTGACCGCCGCGTCGAACAGGCCGGACGCGATCACCCACCGGATCAGGTGCTGCATCAGGGTCTTCGGGACGCCGCCGTTGACGTTGTAGTGGCTCATCTGGTCGCCGACGCCATAGGTGCACCAGCCCAGCGCCAGCTCGGACAGGTCGCCGGTGCCCAGCACGATGCCGCCGCGCTGGTTGGCGAGGCGGAACAGGAAGTCGGTGCGCATGCCGGCCTGGACGTTCTCGAAGGTGACGTCGTAGACGGGAAGCCCCTCGGCGAACGGGTGGCCGATGGCGCGCAGCTCGGCCTCGCAGGCGGGCTTGATATCGAGGGTCTCGAACGTGACGCCGAGTGCCTGGGCGAGGCGGGTCGCGTTGTTCTTGGTGTGCTCGGAGGTCGCGTAGCCCGGCATCGTGAAGGCGAGGATGTCGGTGCGGGGGCGGTCCATGCGGTCCATGGCCCGGGCGGCGACGATCAGGGCGTGGGTGGAGTCGAGGCCCCCCGAGACGCCGATGACGATCTTCGGCTGGCCGATCGAGCGCAGCCGCTGTTCGAGCCCGGACACCTGGATCGAGTAGGCCTCGTAGCAATCGAGCGCGAGGCGCTCGGGGTCGGCCGGAACGAACGGGTAGCGCGCGACGGGACGCCGCAGGCCCAGGTCGCCGGCGGGGCGTCCGAGCTCGAAGGAGACGGTGCGGAACTCGCCGGTTCGGGTCGCGTGCGCGCGGCGGTTGTCGTCGAACGTGCCCTGCCGGACGCGATCGGCGGCCAGCATCGCGAGGTCGAGGTCGGCGACCGAGCGGCGCGGACCCTCGGGGAAGCGCTCGGACTCGGCCAGCAGCGTCCCGGCCTCGTAGATCATCGTCTGGCCGTCCCAGGCCAGGTCGGTGGACGACTCGCCCTCGCCGGCGGCCGCGAACACGTACCCCACGAGGCAGCGCGACGAGCCGGACGCGCACAGCTGGTGCCGCTCGCGCGCCTTGGCGACCGTGATCGGGGAGCCGGACAGGTTCGCGACGACGGTCGCGCCGGCCAGGGCGGCCTCTGCGCTGGGCGGGATCGGCACCCACATGTCCTCGCAGATCTCGACGTGCAGGACGAAGTTCTCGACATCGGACGCCGCGAACAGCAGGTCGGGACCGAACGGGACGTCGCGTCCGGCCACGCGGATCTCGCCGGTGACGTCGTCGCCGGGGGCCAGTTGCCGGCGCTCGTAGAACTCGCGGTAGGTGGGCAGGTAGCTCTTGGGCACCACGCCCAGGACCTCGCCGCGGTGCAGCACGACCGCGCAGTTGTAGACGCGGTTGAGGCTCCGTAGCGGGGCGCCGGCGACGACGACCGTGTCGAGGTCGGCGGTGGCCTCGGCGAGGCGTCCGACGGCTTGGTCGGCGGCGTCGAGCACGGTGTCGTTGAGGAGGAGGTCCTCGATCGAGTAGCCCGTCAGGCACAGCTCGGGAAACACCGCGAGGGCCACGCCCTCGGACGCGCACTCGCGTGCGATCGCGGCGACGGCGTCCGCGTTCTTCTCGGGCCGGACCAGCGTGATCGGCAGCGTGCACGCCGCCACCCGGACAAAGCCGTGCTCATACAGGTTCGCGAACTCCATGGGCGTCACTGTTGTCCTGTCGAGTCCCCGCGGGCAACAGGGCGGACGCCGAAGCAGAAGACTCCCTGACGGGGACCTGGCCGGCTGGGGCGATGCGGGTCAGCCGACCGCGCGGGCGAGTTCGGCGCCCCAGGCCCGGGCGCGGTCGAGTTCGCCGTCGGCCAGCGGCCCCTGCTTGCCGTGCACGATGAACCCCTGCGGCTTGGCGACGAGCCGGTAGCCCTTGGCCTGCAGCAGCTGGGCGATGGTGGGGGCGCCCTTGCCGAAGGGTCCGCGGACCTGGGTGTCGAAAGCGGCGCACGCGGCGGTGCCGGGTGCCAGGGCGTCCAACCAGCTGCGCAGTGCCGGGTGGCTCAGGTCAGGCGGGGGAGCGCCGCGCTCCGGCGTGGTCCGGATGCTCTCCCGGCTGCGTTCGGACGACAGGTGGAACGCGAACACCGGGGCCCCGGCGACGATCAGGTCGACGCCCTCGATCGCCTCGCCGACGGCCTCGGCGGTCGAGAGAGCGCGGGCGTCCGGGCCGATCCCCGCGGCGATCGCCCGCGCGATGGCGCCGGTGTTGCCCCATAGAGACTCGTACACGACGACAGCACGCATGGCTCGAGACTATGACGCGAGGGAGCCCTCTCGCCGGGCACGGCCGAGCGCGGTGGTGCCGTGCGGGGTGACCTCGTAGCGGAAGCCGTGGGGCGAGGTCCAGCGCAGGACGCCGGGTTCGGGCTGCTCCAGACGCCAACGGCGCGCGGTCTTGGCGCGGTGGGTGCGCCGGCCGAGGGGAGCGAGGTTGTCGGGCCGGGTCTGGCCCGCCCCGGGCGGGGCGAGGGGGTTGTACGGCACGGTGTGGTCGAGGTCGAGCCCGGTGGCCGGCAGGGCGGAGAACGGGAAGGCCTCGACGGGCTGGCGCGCCAGCACGTGTTGCCGCATCCGCGCGGGAACCTCGTAGGCGTCGACGGGCGGGGTTGCGTAGAGGTCGACGACCGGCCTGATGGTGACGTGGCTGTGGCCGAGGAAGCGCTTCAGGGTGCCGGGGTGCAGGGCACCGACTCCGTCGAGGCGTGCCACGTTCGGGGCCGGGTCGGCGACGCTCCAATCGTCGGGGTAGACGGTCTCGGCGGCGATGTGGACCACGAGTTCCGCACGACGGTTGGTGGGGCGCCCGTCGCCGTGGCCCGTGAGCAGGTCGAGGGCCGCCCTGGGGTCGGCGAGGACGCCGAGGGCGGTGGCGCGGCGGTGGTCGGGGGTCTCGGAGTTGCCGGCGGCCGCCAGAGCGGTGCTGAGGTCGGTGAGGGTCTCGTCGAGGGCGAGCGCGTCCTCGCTGTCGAGGCGGGCGTACAGCTCGCTGCCGCCGTCGCGGTGGTCGCCGATCCACACCGCGCGCCGCTCGCGCTGGAGCCGGGCGCGCTGGGCTGCGAGTTCGGGGTCGGCCTTGACGATCAGGCCCTCGAGGGTGCGGGCGACGCGCGGCCAGGGCAGGGCGGCCAGGCCCAGGCCGAGTTGGTGATCGACCCAGCGGGCGGCCTCGGCCGGGAGCCCGGCGTTGCTGCAGCGGGCGGCGACCTTGACCGCCTGGTAGGGGCGGAGGCGTCCGTCGATGGTGTGGGCCCACAGCTCGGGGTGCCGGTCGCGAAGGTCGAGGGTTTCGCGGATGCGCGCGACCGCGGCGGCGGGGCTGATCTGCAGCAGGCCGCCGAGTTCGAGGGCCAAGAACTCTCCGACCAGCGCGGTGCCGTCGGCCCCGCCCTGGATGAGCTTCTCGGCGGCGGCGTCGGCCCGGGAGGGGTCGACGGTGTACTCGTCGCAGGCCTGGGCGATCAGGGCCAACTCGCGGATCTCGGCGTCGAAGAGGACCTGCCGGTTCTCGGCGAGGGCGTCGAACACGTCGTCGCGTCCGCTGATCAGAACCCACCCGCTCATAGAGTCAAGTATAGTCCAAAAATACGAATGATCAATAGGACTAGGCCTTGGGCTCGGTGAATCTATCAGTGAACATGGGCTTGGGAGGCGGCCGTTGCAGCCTCGGTGACGTCGTGGGTTCACCGGGGTCGTCGGGCTGAGTGCCCGGCCCGATTGGCGGGTGTGCCTGCGAGTGCTCCGCGCGACCGCTTGGCCGCTTGACGTTGAGGGGCATGGGGTGGCTGAAGGCCGCCGTCGCGCTGACGGCCTGGCTCGGGAACCGGCTGACGCCGGGCAACCGGCCTGTGGAAGGTCTGACGATGCGCGCCGACGCCCGGGTCGAGTGGGAGATCCGCGAGGAGTCCGAGCGGACCTGCGCCAAGATCAAGCGGCTGCTGCGGCGCTACAAGTAACCGCCGGACGAGCAGGAGGGCGCGGTCCGGTTAGTCATCGACCAGATGAAGCTGGTCGCCGCCTGAGCCTCAGCGGGACCAGGCGTCCACGTTGGTGCCGGGGGTGACGGGCAGGTGGCGCTTGTGCTGCGTGCGGAAGTACCAGTCGGTGATCGTGGCCTCGTCGGTGGGGGAGACGTCGCCGCCTTCGAGGTAGTCGTCGATGGCCGAGTAGCGGACGCCGAGGGCCGCCTCGTCGGCGATGAGCGGCTTGTCGTCCTCGAGGTCGGCGGTCGGGACCTTCTCGACGACCCGCTCGTCGGCGCCGAGGAACCGGGCGAGTTCGCGGACACGCCGCTTCGGCAGGCCTGTCAGCGGCGTCAGGTCGGCGGCCCCGTCGCCGAACTTCGTGTAGAACCCCACGACGGCCTCGGCCGCCTGGTCGGTGCCGATCACGAGCATCCCGCGGGCGGCGGCGATCGTGAACTGGCAGATCATGCGCTGGCGGGCCTTGACGTTGCCCTTGATGAAGTCGGCGCGCCCGGACGGGGGCGCGAGGCCGGCGTCGAGCAGAGCGTCCCACTGCGCGTCCACGGCGGGACCGATGTCGACGGTTAGCACCTCGTCTGCCGCGATGAAGTTCAGCGCGCGCTGGGCGTCGTCCTCGTCGGCCTGGACTCGGTACGGCAGCCGCACCGCGACGAACGTCGCGTCGCCCCCGGACGCCCGAACGCGCTCGCAGGCCAGCTGCGCGAGGCGTCCACCCAGCGAGGAGTCCACCCCGCCGCTGATGCCCAGCACGATGCCCTTCGTGCCCGTCCGGTTGAGGTAGTCGGCGAGGAACGTCACGCGGCGCTCGATCTCGGACGCCGCGTCGAACCTTGTGGGCTCGACGACCTCGAGTTCGCACCTGATGCGTTGCTGCAGCGCCCGATCCATGACGCAGACTCAACCGTGACCAGCGGCGTCCGAGCAAGTCGGCCCTCCGTCGGTTCCCGATCGGATCGATGTAGCAAGTCCGTCGCTGTGACAGCGGAGGTGCCACATCGATGACGGCCCGGGATCGGGCCGCGGCCGGACCGTCGCTAGGGCTGAGTGGGCTGAGGTCAGCGGGCCGGCAGCGGCTCGATTCCCTGGATCTCGATGTGGGCGTCCTCAATCGCCTGCCTGACCGCGGGCTCGTCGGAGTCCTGTACGAGGACGCAGACGCCGCAGTCCGAGCTGAGGTGGCGGGGAACGGGGATCATCCGGCATCCCACCGAGCAGGCCTTGAGCAGGCGCTCGATCCGGACCGCGTGGGCTACCGAGTAGACCAGCACCACCGACTGGGGACCGCTCATCGTGAGCCCGCCGCCTGGGCGATGCCGGCCACGGCCCGCACCGCCTCGTCGACATCGGCGGCGGTGGAGAACGCACCCAGCGCGAAACGAACGGTGCCCGCCGGGAAGGTCCCCAGTGTGCGGTGGGCGGCGGGGGCGCAGTGCAGACCCACGCGGCACAGGACGCCGTACTCCTCGTCCAGGAGCTGCCCGACCTCTGACGGCTCGCACCCGGCGATCGTGAACGACACGGTCGCGGTCTGCCGTTCGGCGTCCCGCGGACCCTGAATCGAGACCGCCTCGATGCCGCCGAGGCCCGCGAGCAGCTGGGCGGTCAGCGCCATCTCGTGGCGCCGGATCTCGAGGACGCCGCGGGCCAGAACCCACGAGACGCCCGCCGCCAGGCCGGCGAGCCCGACGACGTTGGGCGT
Organism: Propioniciclava sp.; assembly: GCA_036803965.1. Taxonomy (GTDB): domain Bacteria; phylum Actinomycetota; class Actinomycetes; order Propionibacteriales; family Propionibacteriaceae; genus Propioniciclava. Next base: position 15,500 of record DAIRTI010000040.1, on the reverse strand, counting down.
CCCTGCCTCGTATCTGTCCGGCAGGAACTCGGGCATGTACTCGGTCGCGGAACGACTGCCGGTGCCCCCGTACTTGAGAGGGCGGAGGGCACCGAGGTCCACCCGTTCGCCGATGACCAGGCCTCCGGTGCCCATCGGTCCCAGCAGGCCCTTGTGGCCGGTGAAGGCCAGCAGGTCGACGGCGTCCTCGGCGACGTCGATGGGCACGCAGCCGGCGGTCTGTGCGGCGTCCACGAGCAGGAGCAGACCGCGTCGCCGTGCCAGCCAGCCCAAGTCGGCGATCGGCAGGATCGTCCCGGTCACGTTGGAGGCGTGGGTCACGACGACGATCCGGGTGTTGGGCCGCAGCGCGTCCTCCACGTCGGATGGGTCCAGCGAACCAGTGGGCGAGCACGGCACGACGCTCACTTGGACGCCGTCCGCCTCCAGCGCCCGCAGGGGACGCATCACGGCGTTGTGTTCCATGCTCGAGCAGACCACGTGGTCGCCCGGCCTCAGGAGCCCGGTCAGCGCGAGGTTCAGCGCCTCGGTCGCGTTGGCGCCGAACACGACGCGCAGCGGGTCCGAGGCGCCGACCAGCTGGGCGATCGCCTCTCGGGCGTCGGCGACGATCCGGGCCGCGTCCATGGCGCGGCGGTGCCCGGCGCGTCCGGGATTGGCCCCCACGTCGTTGAGGAAGGCGGTCATCGCAGCGGCGACCTCGGGCGGTTTGGGCCACGAGGTCGCCGCGTTGTCGAGATAGAGCACGCCGCTCAGCGTGTCAGGGTGAGCGTGAACTCGTCGTCGGTCTTCGCCGTCTCGACCTTGCAGCCGGCGGCTTCGGCGGCGCGCCGGACGTTCTCGCGCTGGGTGACCGTGTCGACCAGCACCGAGATCGGGGAGTCGCCGGCGTCCATGGCACGACGCGTGCGCAGGACAGGCTCGGGGCAGGACAGCCCGCGGGCATCAACTGTTGGCATGGGAGAGCTCCTTCGTGACGCGCGGGGCGCGCTCGCGCATGGTGGCGCCGACGGCGAGGCAGACGGCGAGGCCGATCAGGACGGCACCCATGCCGTACGGCGTGAGCCCGCCGACCTTGACGGCTCCGTCGACCACGGAGTCGGCGCTGCCGGCCAGGGAGAAGTTGTGGGCGAAGGCCGCACCGGTGATCATGCCCAGGACGAAGACGGCGGCGTCCCCGTCGCCCTCGCCGGACAGGAACAGTTGGCGTCCCGGGCAGCCGCCGGCGAGCGAGAACGCCAGGCCCGACAGCGTCATGCCGAGGAAGTTCCACAGGTGCGAGCTGTGCGCGATGGGCTGGCCGGTGAAGCCGAGGTTGAACTGCCCGAGCGCGAGGTTCATGGCGAACGCGGCCACCAGCAGGGCGGCGACGCCGCTGACGAGATGGAAGTCGCGCATCAGGATGACGTCGCGGACGGCCCCCATCGTGCAGAAGCGGGTGCGCTGGGCGATGAAGCCGACGAGCAGTCCGATGCCGAGCGAGATCAGCAGCGGGGCGTGCATCGAGCCGGGGCCCTTCGTGCTGAAGAAGATCGGTCCGCCCTCGCTGAACACGGGCTGCACGACCAGCAGAATCAACAGGCCGATCATCAAGCCGGGCAGCACCCAGCCCACGGCGGTGTAGGTCTTCGTCGAGCGGCCCAGGGTGTAGCCGTTCTTCAGGAACACCGTTCCGATGCCGATCCCGGCGATGAGTCCGGCGATGCCGAGCAGCGCGTTGAGGTCGCCGCCGGCCAGCCGCAGCGTCGCCCGCCAGGGGCAGCCGAGGAAGGCGAGCGCGCCGATCATCGCGAAGCCGCCGAGCAGGAACCGGACGATCGGGGCCGAGCCGGCACGGGCGCGGAATTCGCCGAAGATGTACGCCGCGACGAGTGAGCCGAGCACGAAGCCGATGATTTCGGGCCGGATGTACTGCACGGTCGCGGCCCGCTGCAGGCCGAGGGCACCGGAGATGTCGCGCTCGAAGCACGCGACGCAGATGCCCATGTTTCCGGGATTCCCCAGCTTCTGTAGCACCGGCGCCAGGATGCCGATGACGGCGCCGGCCGAGATGATGCCCCAGCGCGACGCGAAGAAGCGAGTCAAGTTGTCTCGCATGGTGTTGTGCCTCCATGGGTGGTTGGGTCGAACCGCTTGTCCGACGGTGACGACCCCCACGCGGACCGGCGCACGACGTTGTTGCGGGCCCAGCGGGAGCGTCTCCAGCAACGTAGCAGCGGACGCCGACACCGAGTGCCATTTCCCTGACATTCCCGGGTGGATGAGTGTCTGACGAGCCACCATGTCCGCGGCCCTGTTGCGGTCCCGGTCGAAGTAGCCACCTCGTCGTTGTGGTGGCGAACGTGCTACATCGATGCCGGGTGGTGCCGCATCGCGGTGTTCGGAGGCAGGAGGGTGCGCAGCTTGCCAGGATGGCGTCCGTGGAGACCATCGATGTCGCGACCCCTGTGGGGCGGGGCAGGCTGACGCTGTCGCTGGCCACTTCTGGGCAGCTGGGTCCGGACGCCCCGCGTGCGCTTCTGCTGGTGGGGCACGGCGCAGGCGGCGGGATCGACACCCTCGACCTGGCCGCGCTCGCCTTGGAGTTGCCTACACGCGGCATCGCCGTCGCGCGCTACGAGCAGCCCTGGCGGCTGGCCGGGCGCAAGGTCGCGACGCCGCCGGCCACGCTGGACGCCGGCTGGCGTCCTGCCCTGGACGCCGTTGCAGCCCGGTTCCCCGGCGTGCCGCTGGTCGTCGGCGGACGCAGCGCCGGGGCGCGGGTGGCGTGCCGGTGCTTCGAACCTCCGGCGATCGGCGTTGTCGCGCTGAGCTTCCCGCTGCACCCGCCGGGGCGTCCTGAGAAGTCGCGGGCGACCGAGCTCGCCGCCGTGGACGCGCCCGTGCTGCTGGTCTCCGGAGACCGCGACCCCTTCGGAAGCCCCGAGGAGCTACGCGCCGCGATCGCGTCGGGCCAAGCGGGCCCGCGCACGCTGGTCGTCGTCGAGGGTTCGGCGCACTCCTTCCGGGCCCTGTCCCGCAAGCGGTTGGACGCAGGCGAGGCGCCGATCGAGCGCCAGATCGCGGACGACGTCGCCGGCTTCGTCGGGGGCCTCACCCAGCTGCCTATGAGGTGAACCGCAGTTCGACCCGGCGGTTCCGGGCGCGCCCGGCTGGGTCGTCGTGCTCGGGCGTCCCGTTGGACGCCACCGGGTCGGCCTCGCCGCGTCCGCTGACCGTCAGTCTCAGGTCGGGACGCGCCTTCGCCACGATCGCGCCAACGGTCGCCGCCCGCCGCTTGGACAGGTCGAGGTTGTACTCCTCGGTGCCGATCGAATCGGTGTAGCCGGTCACCGACGCGGACGCCCCCTGCGGCCACGTGGCCACCAGGTCGCGGACCTTCATCGCCGCGGCGGGCCTCGGCGTCGCCGAGCCGAAGTCGAACAGGATGTCGCTGCTGAGCCGCACCACCTTGCCGTCGGGGCTCGCCGACGTGTCGGCCAACGCTCGCTCGTTCAGGCTCAGGGTGTGCGTGAACACCGACGCGTTGATCGGATGAGTCGCGCCCGTCAACATCGCCTCGCTGACTTGGGGCAGGTGCGCGGCATCGGGACGCTCGGCGTCCACCCCGGGCGCCCAGAGGACGCCCGCGAGCAGCACCGCCGCCGTCACCATGCTCCGCGTTGCCACGCTCCTCACGTGACCGGCACCCCGGTCACCGTGCCCGCGCCGACGACGACGTCGACCGTGGTCACGCCCTCCTTGGGGGCCGGGAAGACCGCGTACAGGTAGGTCGGCGACTCGGCGAGGGCGACCTCGCTAGGGGGCGTGCGAAGCCACTCCGACGTCCGATACTGGATCGGCGTATAGGCCACCAGGTTCGCCCCATCAACCAGCACGGGATCCCATGCCGCCTGGTTGCACTTGTAGAGGCGGGGTGCCTGGTCGTCGAGGTTGTCGGCGGGTGGCGGGATCACCGTTCGCTTGACCGCGGTCGCCACGAAGGTCGCGACGGCCACCTTGTCCCGTCTCTGCACCCCCAGGACGCCGATGGTCACCTTCTCCAGGACCGAACTCGTGGTGCAGGCGACGTGGACGCTCCCCACCACCGGCGGGGGAGAGGAGGCGTCTACGCCCGACTCTGAGGCCCGCGAGTCGTGGGACGGCGCCACAGACCCAACCGCCGCCGACGGCGTCCCGGACCCACCTCCGCCCGACCCGCCTGGTGCGCCCGTGCCCCCGGGCACCGAGCAGCCGGCCAGCGCCAGCAGGCAGACAACCGCAACCAAAGACCGCCGGGGTAGCATCATCGTCGCTCCTGAGGGTGGGAACCAGTGCCTACAACGCTAGTCACCATCCCCGACGAACCGCCCGCGAACCCGGACTTATCCACAGGCCCGGACGGCGCGTCCGGTTTGACCGGTCCGCCGCGCGCAACGTAACCTTGTCCTTCGGTGCCTGGTTGGCCGGCCCTGTTGCCGCCCCGGCGTCATTCGTTAGCAACCACAGAGAGTAGGTCAGGCGTGTACGCGATCGTGCGCAGCGGCGGACGCCAGCACAAGGTCGCCGTGGGCGACGTCCTCGAGGTCGACAAGCTCGACGCGGCCGTCGGTTCGACGGTGGATCTCACCCCTCTGCTCCTCGTCGACGGCGACAGCGTGACCTCCGAGGCCGACAAGCTGGGCAAGGTGGCGGTCAAGGCCGAGGTGCTGGCCGAGACCAAGGGTCCGAAGATCCGCATCCTGAAGTACAAGAACAAGTCCGGCTACAAGAAGCGTCAGGGCCACCGCCAGCGTTACACGCAGGTGAAGGTCACGGACATCAAGGCCTGAGGGAGGACCACGAGATGGCACACAAGAAGGGCGCATCCAGCTCCCGTAACGGTCGCGATTCCAACGCCCAGCGGCTGGGCGTGAAGCGCTTCGGCGGCGAACTCGTCAATGCCGGCGAGATCATCGTGCGTCAGCGCGGCACCCACTTCCACCCCGGCGACGGCGTCGGACGCGGTGGCGACGACACCCTGTTCGCGCTGCGGGCGGGCCACGTCGAGTTCGGCACCCGCCGCGGCCGCAAGGTGATCAACATCACCGTCCCCGAGGCCCCGCAGCAGTAACCAAGCCTCGGAACGGGTCGGTCACGTACCGGCCCGTTCCGCGTTTAATGCACCCGTGAGCACCGACCTCCAGGACGCCTGATGGCCCGCCTCGACTCGTGGCTGTGGGGCGTCCGGCTCTACAAGACGCGCTCCGCGGCGACCGCGGGCGTCCGCGGCGGCCACGTCAAGGTCAACGACGAGGCCGCCAAGGCCGCCCAGGAGATCAAGGCGGGCGACATCGTCCGGGTGCGCCGCGACGCGGACGAGCGCATCGTCGAGGTCGTCGACGCGTCCCTGGTCAAGCGCGTGGGGGCGTCCGTTGCCGCCCGTGCCTACATCGACCGGACGCCCGAGAAGCCCCCGCCGATCCCCGAGATGACCGGGCGCGTCGCCGTGCGCGACCGGGGCGCGGGGCGTCCCGAGAAGAAGGACCGCCGCGCCCTCGAACGTCTCCGCGGCTTCGAGCGCTGACCGTCGAGAAGTCCCTTGGGACGCCTACCCGCCGGCCACCCCCCACACGTGCGCGCCGCCCCAGTCGACGACCACGACGGGCTCGTCTCCGAGCACCCAGCCGTCGTGCCCGGGCGGGAGCAGGTTGACGTCCCCGGCCCCGATCTCGTACTCGTAGCCGTCGGCCATCCGGCAGCCCATCCTGCCGGAGAGCACGTACTGGAAGTGGGGCGCCTGGCACCACTCCGTACCCGCCGTCGGCTTCACATGCTCGGACCAGCGCCATCCCGGCTGGAGGGTGAGTCGCATCACCTTCCCGCCGCCGATGTCCACGATCTCGCCGCGTCCGAACGGGAACTCCCGCACCTCGTCGGGCTGCTCGAAGTTCTTGACCTCCACATCGGCCATCGCCGTCTCCTCTCCACGGCTGCGCCCCACGCTGACCCGCCGACCGGCGACCCACCTGGGCAGCCCTCCCCACTCGGGCAGGGCTGCCGTAGGAGTACCCCTTCAGTGGCTCCGCTCAGCGGTCGTGTCGAGCAGGGCGATCGGACGCCCCACGGCCGCGACGACCTCGGCCAGGTCCCAGCCGCAGGCGACCCGCGGCGTCCGGCCGGGCGTGACGCCAGCCACGACGAGTGCGGCATCGGACGCCAGCGCCGCGAACCCCGCGACGTCGCACTCGGGGCGTCCGATCGAGTCGAACTGCACGCGCGGATAGCAGCCGGCCACCAGGCCCAGCGTCCGCAGCACGGCGGGCGGCTCGGGGCCGTCGCCGACGATGAGCGCGCGCAGGCTGCGGCCCACGCGGTGCGCGTAGGCGAACGCGAACGCGACCGTCGACACGTCCGCCTCCGCGCGGTCGAGCAGGAGCAGCACGGAGGCGCGGCTGTCGGGCGTCACCGCGTCCGCCGGTACGAGCACGAGCGGGCACTCCGGCGCGGCGATCGGACGCCACAGGTCCGGCCGCGCGGGGAACGGATTCGCCGCCACGAGGCACGAGACCTGGCGCGGCACGGACGCCAGCGCGTCGGCCCCCGCACCGGGCAGCACGTGGACGCTCTGCGGCACGTCGGGGTGCAACTCGGCCACCATCCGCGCGATGCGGCGCGTCCGCACCTGGGGACGCCGCGCATGCGCCGGGTGGACGCCGGACCCGTCGGGAGCATCGGACGCCTCGGCGTCCGGGCCGCTCTCGATCAGCAACAGGCGTTGGCCGCTGCGGGCGGCCCAGGCGGACGCGAACCGGATCGACGGCCCCTCGGGCAGGACGCCCGTCAGCAGCACCCCCACGCCCGCGCCGTCGGCTGGGGTGGCCGAGCCGTGCCGTTCCCGGATCAGGGTCGCCGTCATGTCCGAGTCCTCCCGCGCGCCATCGCCCACCCGGCCAGCCTGGGCGCCGATCGTGTGCGGCGAGTGGGTGCGTCCTGTGGGTGCCCTGTGCCCGACCGGTCCGATTCGGCGGTCGCTCGGACGCCCGCGCGCGGCCCCGCTCGTCGCTAGCCCGGCGGTGGCTGGCGCGGGGACTGTCCGCCCCGGCGGATAAACTGCCCCCCATGGCCATTCCCTCGTTCGTCGACCGCGCGACCCTGCACGTCGCGGGGGGGAACGGCGGGCACGGCTGCGCGTCGGTCCACCGCGAGAAGTTCAAGCCGCTGGGCGGCCCCGACGGCGGCAACGGCGGCAACGGCGGGTCGGTGATCCTGCGGGTCGACGAGGGCCTGACGACGCTGGTCGACTATCACCGCCAGTCGCGCCGGCGCGCCACCAACGGCCAGCCGGGCATGGGCGGCTACCGTGCGGGCGCCAACGGCGACGACGTGGTCCTGGCAGTCCCCGACGGCACGATCGTCAGCGACGCCGACACCGGCGAGGTGCTGGCCGACCTGATCGGGGCCGGGTCCGAGGTCGTCGTCGCGGCCGGCGGACGCGGCGGGCTCGGCAACGCGGCCCTGGCGTCCTCGACCCGAAAGGCGCCCGGCTTCGCGCTGCTCGGCGAAGAGGGCGAGGCCCGCACGATCAACCTCGAGCTCAAGGTGCTCGCCGACATCGGCCTCGTGGGCTTCCCATCGGCCGGCAAGAGCAGCCTGATCGCGGCGATCAGCCGCGCCCGGCCCAAGATCGCCGACTACCCGTTCACCACCCTCGTCCCGAACCTGGGCGTCGTGGTGGCTGGCGCGGTCACCTACACGGTCGCCGACGTGCCGGGGCTGATCGAGGGGGCGTCCGAGGGCCGTGGCCTGGGCCACGACTTCCTGCGCCACATCGAGCGTTGCCTGGCCATCGCGCACGTGATCGACTGCGCGACCTACGAGCCCGGGCGCGATCCGCTCACCGACCTCGACGTCATCGAGAGCGAGCTCGCCGCCCACGGCGGCCTCGAGGACCGGCCCCGCATCGTCGTCCTGAACAAGATCGACATCCCCGACGCTCGTGACCTCGCCGAGATCGTCACCCCCGAGATCGAGGCGCGCGGCCTGCGCGTCTTCGCGGTGTCGACCAAGTCGGGCGAGGGCCTGCAGGCGCTGACGTTCGCGATGGCCGACATGGTCGCCCGCAGCCGCGCCGAGGCCCCGCCGCGCGAGCCCGCCCGCATCGTGATCCGGCCGGCGCCGACGGCGTCCGGGCCCGAGTTCACGATCGCCAAGATGGGCGACGGCGAAGGCGGCTTCGTCTGGCGCGTCCGTGGCGACAAGCCCGAACGCTGGGTGCGGCAGACCGACTTCGCCAACCCCGAGGCGGTCGGCTACCTGGCTGACCGGTTCACCCGCCTCGGCATCGAGGAGGAACTGCTGCGCCTGGGTGCCCTGCCCGGGGACGCCGTCGCGATCGGCGGCGGCGACAACCCGGTGGTGTTCGACTTCGCGCCCCAGATCGAGTCCGGGGCCGAGATTCTCGCCCGCCGCGGCGACGACCAGCGGCTGCACCAGGAGCGGGCGTCGGTGCGCCGCCGCCGCGAACTCGACGCCGACTACCACGCCCGGAAGGCCGAGAGCGAGGCCGAACGGGCCACGCGGCTGGCGTCCTACGGGCTCGATCCTGACGAAGGCAAGGACTGGGAGTGAAACGCACGCACATCGGTTCGGCCCGCCGAATCGTCGTCAAGATCGGCTCGTCGTCGCTGACCGCGCCAGGTGGACGCCTCGACGGCCGCCACCTGTTCGCGATCGTCGACTCCCTGGCGACGGCCATGGAGAGCGGACGCCAGGTCGTCCTGGTCTCTTCGGGCGCGATCGCCGCGGGCATGGCGCCCCTGAACATGCGGACACGCCCGCGCGACCTGGCGTCCAAGCAGGCGACGGCGTCCGTCGGTCAGGGCGTCCTGCTGGAGAAGTACTCCCAGCTGTTCGGGGCCCGGGGCATCACGGTCGGCCAGGTGCTGCTGACCGTCGACGACGTCACCCGCAAGACCACCTACGGCAACGCCCTGCGCACGTTCACCCGCCTGCTCGAACTCGGCGTCCTGCCGATCGTCAACGAGAACGACACGACCGCCACCCACGAGATCCGCTTCGGCGACAACGATCGCCTGGCCGCCCTCGTGGCGCACCTCGTCGGCGCGGACGCCCTCATCCTCCTCTCCGACGTCGACGCCCTCTACACCGCCCACCCCAGCTGCCCTGGCGCCGAGCGCATCGACATCGTCGAGGACGTCGAGGAGCTCGAGGTCGACACCTCGCGCGGCGGGTCCTCGGTGGGCACCGGCGGCATGACCACCAAGCTCGAGGCGGCCCGCATCGCGACCGACAGCGGCATCCCGGTGCTGCTGGCGTCCGCGGACTCGGTCGCGGACGCCCTCGCCGGACGCGACGTCGGCACCCTGTTCCTGCCGACCGGACGCCGCCGCTCCCGCAAGCTGCTGTGGCTGGCCTACGCGTCGAAGGCGCGCGGCGAGCTGGTGCTCGACGACGGCGCGGTCGCCGCGGTGACCGAGCGGCAGGCGTCCCTCCTGCCTGCCGGCATCACCGAGGTGCGCGGCGAGTTCCACTCCGGCGACCCGGTGCGGCTCGTCGACACGGCCGGTCACGTCGTGGCCCGCGGCATCGTCAACTACGACTCGGTCGAGCTGCCCTCGATGCTGGGCCGCTCCACGCGCGCGCTCGTGGCCGAGCGGGGGGCCGAGTTCGACCGCGAGGTCGTCCACCGCGACCACCTCACGCTCAAGAAGCGCGGGTGAGCGTCGTAGGCTTGCACGCCATGGAGAGCCAGTTCATCGCTCAGGCCCGCGCGGCCAAGGATGCCGCTCGCACGCTGGCGACCACCGGACGCGCCGCCAAGGACGCAGCCCTGCACTCGATGGCGGACGCCCTCGCCGCGGCCGAGGCGTCCGTGCTGCAGGCGAACGCGGCCGACGTGGACGCCGCCCGGGCATCCGGCGTCTCCGAGGCCCTGATCGACCGGCTGACGCTCACGGCGTCCCGGGTCGCCGGCATGGTGACCGGCCTGCGCGACCTCGCCGGCCTGCCCGACCCGGTCGGCGACGTCGTCCGCGGCTGGACGAACCCCAACGGCGTCGAGGTGCGGCAGGTGCGCGTGCCGTTCGGCGTGGTGGGGATCATCTACGAGGGGCGTCCGAACGTCACCGCCGACGCGGCCGGTATCGCGGTGAAGTCGGGCAACGCGGCGCTGCTGCGGGGGTCGTCCTCGGCGCTGAATTCGAACCGGGCGATCGTCGCGGCCCTCGCCGACGGGCTCGAGCGGGCCTGCCTGCCCCGCACGGCGGTGCAGCTCGTCGAGGGCGGACGCGAGGTCACCGCCGAGATGATGGCCGCCCGCGGGCTGGTCGACGTGCTGATCCCGCGCGGCGGAGCCGGCCTGATCAACGCCGTCGTCGAGGGCTCCAAGGTGCCCGTCATCGAGACCGGCACCGGCAACTGCCACCTCTACGTCGACGCGTCCGCCGACCAGCAGATGGCCCTCGACATCCTGCTCAACGCCAAGGTGCAGCGGCCGTCCGTCTGCAACGCGTGCGAGACGCTGCTGGTGCACCGCGCGATCGCGGCCGAGTTCGTGCCCAAGGCGCTCGCGGCGCTCGCGGACGCCGGCGTCACCGTCCACGGGACGCCGGAGGTCGCCGCCTATTCGGAGGCCGTCGTGCCTGCCGGGCCGGACGAGTTCGACGACGAGTACCTGTCGCTCGACATCGCCGCCAAGGTGGTCGGCTCGCTGGACGAGGCCGTCGACCACATCCGCGCGCACACGACCGGACACTCCGAGACCATCGTGACCTCGTCGCTCCCGGACGCCGATCGCTTCGTCGCCGAGGTGGACGCCGCCGCCGTGCTGGTCAACGCGTCCAGCCGGTTCGTCGACGGCGGCGAGTTCGGCTTCGGCGCCGAGATCGGCATCTCGACGCAGAAGCTGCACGCCCGCGGGCCGATGGCGCTGCCCGAGATGACGTCGACCAAGTACGTGCTGACAGGGCGCGGACAGGTCCGTTCCTAGTGTCCGGGCTGCTCGCTATGCTCGCCTTCATGACGCTCCTCGAGACAACCGGCTACCAGCCGGTCAACATCGCGGTCGGTGTCGCCGTGTTCGTCATCCTGGCGACGCTGATGGCGCTGTTGCACGGCTTCGGCGCCGACCGGCCGCACAGCTGATGACGCCGGTCCCCGATCCGGTCCGGCTCGCGGCGAACGACATGGGGCCGTTGGCGTCCCACGATCCCGGACGCCCCTGGCGGCTCGGCGTGATGGGTGGCACCTTCGACCCGATCCACCATGGCCACCTGGTGGCCGGCAGCGAGGTGCAGGCGCGGTTCGGCCTCGACGAGGTCGTGTTCGTGCCCACCGGCTCGCCCTGGCAGAAGAAGGACCGCATCGTCTCCCCGGCCGAAGACCGCTACCTGATGACGGTCATCGCCACGGCGTCCAACCCCAAGTTCACCGTGAGCCGGGTCGACATCGAGCGCGGCGGCGACACCTACACCGTCGACACCCTGCGCGATCTGCAGGCGCAGCGCGGCCCCAACACCGAGCTTTTCTTCATCACCGGCGCGGACGCCCTCGCCTCGATCCTCACCTGGCACGGCGGCGAGGCGCTGTTCAGCCTGGCGCAGTTCGTCGGCTGTTCGCGACCGGGCGTGCCGCTGGAGGCCCACGACATCTCGCACCTGCCGCCCGACCGGGTGACACTGCTCGAGATCCCGGCGCTGGCGATCTCGTCCACGGCCGTGCGCGAGCGCGTGGCGGGGGGGTTGCCGATCTGGTACCTCGTGCCCGACGGCATCGTCCAGCACATCAACAAGCGCGGCCTCTACCGGGGGATCACCTCGTCCGCACCACGAACCCAGCCGCAGCCAGCGGCGTCCAAGTGACTGCGCCGCAGCCCGCGGCGTCCTAGAGAAGGAAGACATGCCGGCGACCCAAGAAGCCCTGGCCCTCACCCGCATCGCCGCTCAGGCGGCCGCCGACAAGCTCGGAACCGACATCGTGGCGTTCGACGTGTCCGAGCGGCTGGCGATCACGGACGTGTTCCTGATCGTGACCGCGAAGAACGAGCGGCAGGTCGGCGGCGTCGTCGACGGCGTCGAGGAGGCGCTGTACAAGGCGGGCACGAAGGTCGTGCGGCGCGAGGGCGACCGGGAGGCCCGGTGGGTGCTGCTCGATTTCCTCGACCTCGTCGTCCACGTGCAGCACTCCGAGGAGCGGCAGCTGTACTCGCTGGAACGCCTGTGGCGCGACTGCCCCCGCATCGAGCTTGAGCTCGACCTGGCGCCCGTCGACGCCGCCGCCGGGGAGTGAGCACGCGGCTGATCCTGATCCGGCACGGCCGGACGGAGTGGAACCACGACGGCCGCTTCCAGGGCCAGGCCGACGTCGAGTTGGACGCCGTGGGCCGCGCTCAGGCGGTGGCGATGGCCTCGCGGGTGGCGCTGCTTGCACCCGGGGTTCTGCTGTCGTCGCCGCTGGTCCGGGCGCGGGAGACGGCCGACGCGCTGGCGTCCGCGACGGGGCTGGAGGTGGTGGTCGACTCACGGCTGGCCGAGATCAACGTCGGGTCCTGGGCCGGCAAGCGCATGGAGGACGCCGCCGCCGAGGTGCCCCAGTTCTACGAGTGGCTGCGCGCGGGCGTCGACTTCCGGCGCTCGCCGACGGGGGAGACCGCCACCGAGGCGGGTGCGCGAGTGGCTTCGGCGCTGCAGGAGGCCGCCGAGGCGAACGCGGGCGGCGTGACCGCCGTCGTGGGGCACGGCTTGGCGATGCGGATGGCCATCCTGGAGCTCGCCGGCTGGGACATGGTCTCCGGGCTGGTCCTGTCGGGCCTGTGGAACGCATCCTGGTCGGTGCTCGAGCTGCGCGACCGCTGGCGGATCCTGTCGTACAACAACGTGGTCCCGGAGGCCTGATCCGCCGGATCCGTCACACGATCCGAGCGAGGATCCAGTCCTGACTGGTTTACAGGCCGGATCGTGTGACGCCACCGGCGTTTCCCGCGCTAGCCCGTGTGGAAGCCGCCGTCGCTGAACAGCAGTTGGGCGTTGATCCAGCCGCCGGCATCCGACATGAGGAACCGCACCAGGTCGGCGATGTCGGACGGCGTGCCGAGGCGTCCGGGCGGGGTCGCTGCCAGGGCGTCCGCGCGGATCTTCTCATCCATCCAGCCCGTGTCCACCGGACCCGGGTTGAGCACGTTGGCCCGCAGCCCGCGGCGTCCGAGCTCGATGCCGGCGGCCTGCACGGTCCGGTCCAGCGCCCCTTTGGACGCCCCGTAGGGCAGGTTGAACGCGTAGTGGTCGCTGGTAAGGGCGACGACGCGCAGGACCGCGTCCGTGCTGGCCTCGGGCAGGTACGCGGCGAGGGCCTTGATGAGCAGCCAGGCGGCGCGGGCGTTGACGGCGAAGTGGCGGTCCCAGGATTCGACGGTGGTGTCGAGGGTGTGGCTGTCGACGCTCTCGCAGTGCGACAGGACGGCCCCCCGCAGCGGGCCGAGCGCGGCCGCGGACTCCACCAGGCTTCCGGGCACCCCGGGGTCGCCCAGGTCGGCGGACGCGACCTCCACGCGGACGCCGAGAGCGCGGCAGTCGTCGGCGATGTCGTCGGCGTCGTGGGCCCCCCGGACGAGGCCGAGGCGGTCGTCGTAGGGCGTCCAGTGGTTGAGAAGGAGGTCCCAGCCGTCGGCGGCCAGGCCCAGGGCGATGCCGGCGCCGATGCCGCGGCGTCGTCCGACACCGGTGATCAGGATCGTCCCCTTGCCGGCCATCAGAACAGCAGCGCCTTGGCCGCGATCTTCACCATCGCGTCGTAGGACGACTCGCGCTCGGCGGAGGACATGTCCTGCGAGGAGTCGAAGAGATGGTCGGACGCCGTCAGGATCGTCAGCGCCTCACCGCCCTCGGCCAGCGCGGTGGCGTAGAGGCCAGCGGACTCCATCTCGACGGCCAGCGTGCCCAGCCGCATCAGGCCCTCGGTGACCTGCGGCTTGACGAGGTAGAAGTGGTCGCTGCAGTAGACGGGTCCGAAGTGGACGGCCACGTCGTCGATGCCCTTGATCGCGTGGCCGGCGGCGTGCAGCAGGTGGTAGCTCGGGGCCAGTGAGAGGGTGACGTCGGGAACCAGCAGCCGGGCGACCGAGGAGTTCGTGTGGGCGGCGGTGGCGACGATGACGTCGCGGACGCGGACCTCCTTGCTCATCGCGCCCGCCGTGCCGACGCGGACGATGCGCTTGACGCCGTAGAAGCGGTACAGCTCGGTGGCGTAGATGCACAGGCTCGGGATGCCCATCCCGGACGCCATCACGCTCATCGGGGTGCCCTCGTAGGTGCCGGTCCAGCAGCCGATGCCGCGGACCTCCGAGACGCACTCGGGGGTGGTCAGGTAGTCCTTGGCGATGCGCTCGGCCCGCTTCGGGTCACCGGGCATCAGGACCAGCGGCGCGATCTGTCCGTTCTCGGCGGAGATGTGCGGTGTGGGCATGCGGCTCCTTCGTCGCGGTGGCGTTCCATTCCATCACACCGGACGCCGTGGGCTCGATGGGCGGTTTTGTGACTGGGGGTGTGCCGCTCGGGCGAACGGGGCTCGTGGGGTTGGTGGGGGAGAAGTACGGTCGCGGGATGCGGACGCGAGCGGTGGTGCTGGGCGGCGGCGGACCCGTCGGACGCGGCTGGCAGGCCGGGTTGGTGACAGGTCTTGGGCGGTGCGGTGTGTCGATCGCGGACGCCGACTTGATCGTCGGCACCTCGGCCGGCGCGATCGTCGGGGGCCTGGTCGCGGCAGGGGCGGACCCCAAGCCGGTGAGCGAGCCGTCGTTGCGGATGGGTCCCGGGGTGGGGGAGTTGGCGCCGTCGCGGGACCTTGCTGAGCGAGCGCGTGTCGCTCGGGCTGGTCTCGCTCCGGAGGTGCTGGCGCAGCTGATGACCGAAGAAGAATCACTCGGACGCCGCACGTTCGCCCCGTTCGCAGGGCTGGAATGGCCGTCCAACTTCGGGTCAGCGGTGGTGCGGGCGAGCACGGGGGAGTTCCGTTTGTTGCGGGCTGCTGATGGTGTGCCCTTCCTGGCCGGCGTCGCCGCCAGCGCGGCCCTGCCGGGGGTGTTCCCGCCGATCACGGTGGAGGGGGAGTACTACGTCGACGGCGCCCTGCGCAGCATACTCAACGCCGACCAGGCGGCGGGCCACGATGTGGTCGTGGTGATCGCCTGGTCGCTGCCGAGCCCCGAGGACGAGGCCGACCTCGTGGCCTTACGGGAGGCCGGCGCGAGGGTGGTCGTGGTGCTGCCGGAGGCACGGCTTCGGGAGGCCGGGATGCTCGACGCCAAGCTCGTCGGCTGGGCGTACGAGGTCGGCCTGGAGCAGGCCGAGGCAGAGTCCGGACGCCTCGTCGCAGCCTGGACGACATGAGGCCTCGGCGGCGCCCGTAGCCGGGCCCGCGATTTCGCATCGGCGAGGACCTGAGCTAGTATTTCCATCCGTCGCAAGACGTTCGGGGCTATGGCGCAGTTGGTAGCGCGCTTCCATGGCATGGAAGAGGCCACGGGT
>DAIRTI010000039.1:0-28761 GCA_036803965.1 Propioniciclava sp. | reverse complement strand
GGCCGCCCTCGCCGCGGCCGACGCCTGGGCATCCGCGAGCCTGGCGATCGACGGCGACGACACCGACGCCCCCCGCGACTTCGCGCGCGCCGTGGACGCCCTGCTCGGCGTCCGGTTGTAGGCGACCACCGGTAAGCTGCCCGGCTGTGAAGACGTTCGAGGGGCTGTTCGAGGAGCTGTCGGAGAAGGCGCGGACGCGTCCGGCGGGCTCGGGCACGGTCGACGAGCTGGACGCCGGCGTCCACTTCATCGGCAAGAAGCTCGTGGAGGAGGCCGCCGAGACCTGGATGGCCGCCGAATACCAGACCCCGCAGGAGTGCGCGGAAGAGGCCAGCCAGCTGCTCTACCACCTGCAGGTGATGCTGCTGGCGAAAGGTCTCACCCTCGACGACGTGTACGCCTACCTCTGAGGGGCGCCCCTATCATCGTCGGCGTGACCGACGACCGCCCGCTGCTCAAGATCGCCCTGCCTAACAAGGGCTCGCTCGCCGAGGACACCTCCGCGATGCTGCGCGAGGCGGGTTACAAGCAGCGCACCGACCTCAAGGATCTGGTGCTGGCCGACGAGGCCAACGGCGTCGAGTTCTACTACCTGCGTCCGCGCGACATCGCCGTGTACGTGGGTGAGCGCACGCTCGACCTGGGCTTCACCGGACGCGACATGCTGCTCGACTCCGGCGCCGACGCCGAAGAGATCCTGCCGCTCGGCTTCGGCGGCACCAAGTTCCGCTTCGCCGCTCCCGGCGCCGCCGACTGGAGCGTCGCCGACCTCGCCGGCAAGCGCATCGGCACCTCCTACCCGGGGCTGCTGGCGTCCTACCTGGACGCCCAGGGCGTCCAGGCCCGCCTGATCAAGCTGGACGGTGCGGTCGAGTCCTCGGTGCGGCTGGGGGTCGCGGACGCCGTCGCCGACGTCGTCGAGACCGGCAGCACGCTCAAGCGCGCGGGCCTCGTCATGTTCGGCGAGCCGATCCTCGTCTCCGAGGCGATCCTGATCAAGCCGCGCGGCGTCGCCGACCCGGCCGGCCTCGACCTGCTGCGCCGCCGCCTCAACGGCGTGATGACCGCCCGCAACTACCGCATGATCGACTACAACGTGCCGCTGGAGAAGCTCGAGGCCGCCTGCGCGATCACCCCCGGCATCGACAGCCCCACCGTCTCGCCGCTGCACCGCGAGGGCTGGGTGGCCGTCCGCGCGCTGATCCCGTCGAAGGACGCCCAGTCGATCATGGACGATCTCTGGGACGCCGGCGCCGACGGCATCCTCGTCACCGACCTCGCGGCCTGCCGGCTGTAGCCACGCGCCGACCAACCCCGGACGCACGACGGCCCCCGGTCTCCCGGGGGCCGTTCCGTTGCTTGTCGCCGGCGATCAGGGCGTGGTGGTGGTGTCGCTGGGCGTGGACTGCGAGGTCGAGTCGTAGATCGGACGCCCACGCGTCGCGGTGGACTTGGGGGGCGTCTTGGACTTCGGGGGCAGCTTCTTGCGCGGACGGAACGGGATCAGCCGGCTGGCCAGCATGAGCACGATGCCGACGCCGAGCACGACGAGGCCCGCCGTGATGCCGGGCGGGATCGGTGAGACGGTGGCCAGCTGGAACCACTCGGCGAGCCGGTTCCACGCGTCGATCACGTAGGGGACCGCGCCGCCCAGCAGGAGCCCGATGGGCACGCAGGCGAGCCCGACCCACCAGACCAGCGCCCGCACGGTCGCGCGACGCGCCGCGATCGCGACGCCGATGAGGATGATCAGCGACACCCCGATGCAGGCCGCCAGGATCCAGAAGTTCACGTCCATGCCCACACACTAGGGCGGCCGGGCACGCAGCCCCCGCCGCCGCGCATGACAATTCGGATCGATCGCTCGAATCGTTCCGCCTTGACGGCTAGCGTGGCGCCCCGTGACCCAAGCCCCCTGGCAGCCGGCGTCCGACCCGCTGGACCGCGGCGAGGCCGATCCCGCACTGCGGGCCAGGCTGGCGTCCGCCTACGAGGGCAGCGAGGCCTACGCCCGCGCGCTGGCGTCCCTGTGCACCGCGCGGCTCATCCTCCCGACCGTCGACGCGCCCGAGGACGCCGAGCCCGGGCTATCCAAGACCGACGAGCACGACCACGAGCACACAGCCCCGCAAGACGTAACCCCGGCCGGCAGCCACCCCGCGCGCGCCGCGCTGCTGCTGCGGTCGGCGTCCGGGGAGAAGGGTGTCGTCGTCTTCACGGGCTACGACGCGCTGCGGGCCTGGAGTGCGGACGCCGATCCCGTCCGCTGCACGCTCGACGACGTCGCGGCGACGGTGGCCGAGACGGGGGCGTCCACGATCGTGATCGACGTCGCCGGCCCGCACCAACTGGTGATCGAGGCGCCCGTGGTGACCGAGCTCGCGCGAGGTCACCGTCTGGCGGAACTCCCCGACGGCACCTTCGCGTGGGTCTGGCTGGACGACTCCCGCGGCGCCTGACCGCCGACGATCATCGCCGCCGCCTGGGCCCGGGTGCTCGCGCCCAGCTTGCGCAGCACCTGCTCGACGTGCCCTTCCGCGGTGCGGATGGAGATCGTCAGCGCGGCCGCGATGTCCTTGTTGGAGAGCCCGCGCGCCAGGTGCTGCGCGACCTCGGCCTCGCGTCCCGTCAGCCGGACGCCCGGCAACGGCTCCGGCGACGGCTTGGCCGCGGTCAGTGCGAGCGAGGCCGCCTCGGGCAGGGCCCAGTCCAGGACGCCGGCCACGTCCTTCGGCGCCACCTCGTCGTGGCGCCGCTGCCACTCCTCCTCGCCCAGGGCGCGGCGGGCTGCGGCGGCCGCTGCGGCGGCGTCCCCGCCCATTCCGGGCCCGAACGAGTCGATCCGCGTGCCCATCGAGTACCACAGCGAGTCGGCGGCCCCCTCGAAGCGGGCTGCCCGCACGAAGTCGCCGGACGCCGCCGCCACGCACGACAGCAGCAGCAGCGTGTGGGCGACGCAGATGCCGTCCTCGAAGTCGTCCTGCAGGGCGAGCGACGCGCACGCGGACGCCCGCGCCCCGATCAGGTCGCCGCGGTGGTAGAGCGCCAGCCCCCGCACCCACAGCGCGTATGCCTTGCACCACGCCTCGCCGTTGCTCTCGCTCAGCGAGATCAGCTCGGCCTGGGACGCCAGCGCTCCGTCGACGTCGCCGGAGTACAGCAGGCAGAGCCCGTACTGGAACAGCGCGGTCTGCCAGGCGGCGACGTCGCCGACGGCCCGGAAGGTCGAGATCGCGGCCTCGTACAGGCCCGCGGCCTCGTCGGGCAGCCCGCGGAACAGCAGCAGCAGCCCGCCCCAGTGGTTCGCCTGCGCCCTGAGCAGGGGATCGTCCAGCCGCTCGGCGAGTTCGCGCAGCTCGCCCAGGTGCCGCTCGCCGTCGGCGTGGTCGCCCTGGATCAGCGCCACCCAGGTCAGCACCCACAACGCCTCGCCCCGGACCCGTCCGGTCACCTCGGGCGCGGCCAGGATCCGCTCCAGCCGGTAGCGGCCGTCGCTCAGGTAGCGTCCGGTGACCCACTGGTAACGCAGCAGGGCCGCCAGCTCGGCGGCCCGCGGCCGCTCGGCGGGCAGTGCCAGCGACCACTCCAGCGCCGCCACGATGTTCGAGCGCTCCAGGCGCATCTCCGACATGCTGCGCGCCTGCCGCGGCCCGGGCCACAGGCGGACCATCTCGCGGGCCCGCTCCAGGTACAGGTCGCGGTGGCGGCGGCGCAGCTCATCCCACTCGTCGGCGTCCTGAGCCAGCCGCGAGCCGTACTCGCGGATCGTCACCAGCATCCGGTAGCGCATGCCGCCGCCGCCCGGGTCGGCCTGGACGATCGACTTGGCGACCAGGTTGTCGAGCAGGTCGACGACGAACCGGCGGTCGAGCGTCCCGAAGCCGCAGACGGTCTCGGCGGCGTCCAGGTCGCACCCGTCGAGGAAGACCGACAGGCGCGTCCAG
Source organism: Propioniciclava sp. (assembly GCA_036803965.1). GTDB lineage: Bacteria > Actinomycetota > Actinomycetes > Propionibacteriales > Propionibacteriaceae > Propioniciclava. Next base: position 24,817 of record DAIRTI010000039.1, on the reverse strand, counting down.
AGCAGCTGCTCGTCGGGCGTGCAGAGGTCGTAGCTCCAGTCAACCAGCGCCGACAGCGTCTGGTGGCGACCGACGGCGTCCCTCGAACCGCGCAGCAGCGAGAACCGCTCGTCCAGGCGGCGCAGCACGTCGCCGACCGACAGCGAGCGCAGCCGGACGGCCGCCAGCTCGATCGCCAGCGGCATGCCGTCGAGATGGCGGCACAGCTCGACCATCTGCTCACGGTTCTCGCGGGTCAGGGTCAGCACGGCCCCGGTCTGGGCGGCCCGCTGCAGCAGCAGCCCGACGGCCTCGCTGGTGGCGATCTCGTCGAGGCCCGCGCCGGGGTCGGGGATCGACAGCGGCGGCACCGTCACGACGTGCTCCCCGGTCAGGCCGAGGGGGCCGAGCGAGGTGGTGAGCACGTGGACGCCCGGGCAGTTGTCCAGCACCGCGAGGACGACGTCCGCGGCGGCGTCCAGCAGGTGCTCGCAGTTGTCGACGACCAGCAGCAGCGACTTGTCCTCCAGGTGCCGCACCACGTGCTCGGTGGCCGTCCGCGACGACTGGTCGGACGCGTTGAGGGCCGACGCCATGCGCCAGGCGACGTCCGCGCCGTCCTGGACGGAGTCGAGCGCGACGAACGCGACGCCGTCGGTGAAGTCGGACGCCAGCCTGCGGGACAGCTCCAGCGACAGCCTGGTCTTGCCGATTCCACCGGGTCCGACGAGCGTCACGAGGCGCTGCCGCCGGACGCGTTCCTCCAAGCGGGCGAGCAGTTCGCCACGCCCCACGAATTGGGTGAGCGGGGCGTGCAGACGCATCTGCCTGACGGGTGCCACGGACCCTCCTCCCCCTAGTCAGAACGCTGTTCCGGGGGCGTAGAACAGCAATCTCGACAGTACGCGCGCCGCCCCACACGTAACAACGAGCGTTCCGGCCAGAGGTACGTAGCACGGGGTCTGGATTCGCGTAGTTCTACGTATGTTCGGGCCCCGAGGTCGGCGCCTAGGTTCGAAGAGCAACGCGAGGAGGCGGAGCAGTTCGGGCTTCCGTCTCGAAGCGGCGAATCCAACGGCGAAGGGCGAGGAACGCGATGACCTTCTTCATGCACAGACTGGCGGAAGCCCTGGGCAGCGAGGCACCGGATGAACTGCCGATGCCGTCCATGCGACCGAGTGTTCCGGAGGCATTCATCGTCGGCAGCGACCGTCACGTGGCCCTCCGGGCCCTGGCCGAGCAGCTCGTCTGCGAGGCGAACGCCGTGATCGCCGACCCGGTGTCGCACCTGGTCCTCTTCGACGAGGTCGGGGGCGACGAGTTGGCGTTCACGATCACCTGCAACAGCCACGTGGCACGCGTGGCGACCCACTTCGAGGGCGGCCACGCGACGGGTCAGATCGTCAGCGAGGACCTGCCGCACGAGCAGCCGTACGAGCTGTCCGGACCCGAGGCTCTGCCGGACCTGATCGTCCGTCTCTGCCTCATCGCCGGGCTGCGCAACAGCGAGTCCGCTCACCTCATCTAGACCGCACACCATCGAGGACCACCGAGAGGAGCAAGCCATGCAGTATGAACTGAAGACGCAGATCATCGAACCCACGCGTCCCACGTTCGATCACCTGGTCGCGCGCTATGGCAACAAGCCGGCGACGCGCTACCAGGAAGGCACCATCGACCTGCAGCCGACCGAGAACTTCCACTACCGGCCGACCTGGGATCCGGAGCACGAGCTCTACGACCCCGAGTACTCGGCGTTCAAGCTCACCGACCCGTACTCGTTCCTCGACCCGAGGCAGTACTACTACACGCCCTACGTCACGAACCGCGCGCAGATGCACGAGGCGTTCGGCAAGACCCTGGAGTACGTGGCCGACCACGACCTCTTCGGCCGCACCCCCCAGGCGTGGAAGACCCTGATCGGCGAGATCGTGATCCCGCTGCGCCACTATGAGGCCGGCTGCCAGATGCTGTTCTCCGGCGCGGCCCGGTTCGCCTACGGCGCGACGATCGCGCAGTGCTGCAGCTTCGAGGGCTTCGACCGGATCGGCAACGCTCAGCTGATCAGCCGCGTCGGCATCACGCTCGGCGAGCAGACGGCGTCCGTGCTGAACTCGGCCAAGCAGCTCTGGATGGACGCCCCGTCCTGGCAGCCGCTGCGCCGCTACATCGAGGAGGCGCTGGTCGAGTCCGACTGGGCCGTCGGCGTCATCGCGGTCGACCTCGTCGACAAGCTGCTCGACACGCTGATCTACCGCCACCTCGACGAGGAGGCGATCGTCGGCGGCGCCGGCGCGTACAGCCTGCTCGCCCAGCACGTCGGCACCTGGTACGGCGAGCACCGCAAGTGGCTCGACGCGCTGTACAAGGCCTGGCTCGCCGATCCCGAGACGGGGGAGGCCAACAAGGCTGCGTTCTCGGCCGCGGTGAGCGCGTGGCTGCCCAAGGCCGTGGACGCCGTCGGTGCGCTCGCGTGCCACGCCGACGAGATCGTCGACACCAAGGCCGCGGCCGGGCTGGAAGCCCGCGCGGCGGAGATCAAGGCCGAGTTCGAGGCCCTCGGCCTCACCGTCTCGTGAGGAAGGAAGGACCCATGGCCACCACCGAGACGCGTCCCGTCAGCGTCGACCTGCAGGAGACCGAGGAGAACCGGGCCCTGATCGAGGCGATCGAGGCGGACAACGCAGACCTGACCATCACCCACTTCCCGGGGCTGGTGAAGCTCCAGGCCCCCGGCCGCCTCGTCATCACGCGCGAGTCGGTCGAGGAGCGGCTCGGCCGCACCTGGGAGACGCACGAGTTCCAGATGGCGATCGTCACGCTCGCCGGGAACATCTCCGAATGGGACGAGGACCAGATCGTCCTCTCGTGGGGTCACCCCGAGCGGAACTGAGGAAGGACTAACACGATGACGACCAACCCGACCAAGCCGGCCGCCAAGAAGCTGTCGATGCAGCAGCGCTACTCCGCGCTGACCCGTGACATCGACTGGACGCCCACGTACGTCACCGAGGAGCAGCTCTACCCGCACACCAAGTACGAGGGCATCAAGATCCACGACTGGAGCAAGTGGGACGACCCCTTCCGGCTCACCGTGGACGCCTACTACCGCTACCAGGCCGAGAAGGACAAGCGCCTGTACGCCGTCCTCGACGGGTTCGCGCAGGGCCAGGGCCACCTGACGCTGTCGGATCCCGCCTACCTGAACGCGATGAAGGTGTTCCTCGGCGGAGTAACCCCGCTGGAGTACCAGGCCAACCGGCACTTCTCGTACTTGGCGCGCCACTTCAACGGCCCCGGCCCGCGCTTCGCGGCCCAGTGCCAGTCGGTCGACGAGCTGCGTCACGCGCAGACCGAGATCCACACCCTGAGCAACTACAACAAGTACTACTCCGGGATGCACAACTTCGCGAAGATGCACGACCGCGTGTGGTACCTGTCGGTGCCGAAGTCGTACTTCGACGACGCCCTGTCGGCGGGTCCCTTCGAGTTCCTGATCGCGATCGGCTTCAGCTTCGAGTACCTGCTGACGAACCTGCTGTTCGTGCCGTTCATGTCCGGCGCGTCCTTCAACGGCGACCTGCCCACGATGACGTTCGGCTTCTCGGCGCAGTCCGACGAGTCCCGCCACATGACGCTGGGCCTCGAGGCGATCAAGTTCCTGCTCGAACAGGACGAGGACAACGTCCCGATCGTCCAGGAGTGGGTCGACAAGTGGTTCTGGCGCGGCTACCGCGTCACCGCGATCATCGCGATGATGCTCGACTACATGCTGCCGCGCCCGGTGATGAGCTGGAAGGAGTCCTTCGAGCTCTACTTCGAGCAGCAGATGCTCAACGGCCTCTTCCCCGACCTCGCCTACTACGGCATCCGTCCTCCGAAGGGCGTCGAGCAGGCGATCTGGGAGAAGGACCACCTCAGCCACCTCGTCTACAACACCTTCTACCAGTTCGGCCACGCGGCGAACCTGACGACGTCGATCCCGACCAAGGAGCACCAGGAGTGGCTCGCGGCGGCGTACCCGGACAGCTTCGACGCGATCTACCGGCCGAAGTGGGACAAGCTGGAGAAGATGGCCGAGCAGGGCAACCGGTTCTTCTACCCCGGGCTTCCGCAGCTCTGCCAGGTCTGCCAGATCCCCATGGTGTTCGTCGAGCACGGCCAGGGCGACAAGATCTGCCAGCGCCACACCGATTACAACGGCGAGCACTACAACTTCTGCTCCGACCACTGCAAGTGGATCTTCGACCGCGAGCCGGAGAAGTACGTGCAGGCCTGGATGCCCGTGCACCAGATCTACCAGGGCGCCTGCGGCGGTCCGACGATCCCGGACGTCCTCGCCTGGTACGGCTACGCCGAGGGCGACTCCGGGGAGATGATCGGCAACGTCGATGACCGGAACTGGAAGAAGTGGCACGACCAGGTCGACGACTCGTTGGCCGGGCGTGAGCAGGTGGAGGCGGCCATGGCCGCCGAGGGAGTGACGGAGGCAGCGAAATGATCAAGTCCCTGGGTACGTATGACTTCCCGTCGAGGTCGCGGCAGGAGCTGTACGGGGACGACATCCTCGTCCACGTGCTGCGCAGCGACAGCATGTTCTTCTGCTCCGCGGCGACGTTCCGCGCGCCGAAGGCGATGAAGTGGTCCGAGTTCGTGGACGCCATGGTGCTGCCGTACGTGACGTCCGACCCGGACTTCGACGCGTCCAAGCCCTTGTCCTGGAAGCTCGTCGACGACGACTTCACGCCCGACCCGGACGCCTCCCTGGAGGACAACGGCATCAAGCACAAGAACTGCGTGACTCTGATCGGAGCGTGAGGCGCACGATGGGCGATACGTACACCATCACGGTCGAGCCGCTTGGCCGCGAGGTCAACTGCGACTCCGACCAGACCATCCTGGAGGCGTGCCTGCGGGCAGGGGTGTGGCTGCCGCACTCCTGCACCCACGGGACCTGCGCGACCTGCAAGGTGGACGTGGTCGACGGCGACGTCGACCACGGGGCGGCGTCCGCCTTCGCCCTGATGGACTTCGAGCGGGACGAGGGCAAGACGCTGACCTGCTGCGCCAGGCCGACCTCCGACGTGACGATCGAGGCCGACATCGACGTGCCCGAGGAGCTCGAGGTGCACCCGGTCGAGGACTACGTCGGCACCATCGTCTCGCTCGACGACATCGCCGCCGGAACCAAGCGGCTGGTCATGAGGCTCGATCGCCCCATGGGCTTCAACGCCGGCCAGTACATGCGGTTCCGGATCCCGGGCCACGAGGGGATCGACCGCACCTGGTCGATCGCCTCGTCCCCGACGTCGCCTCAGGAGCTGGAGTTCCAGATCTCCAACGTGCCCGGTGGCATCGGCACCGAGGGCTGGCTGTTCTCGACGGCCAAGGTCGGCGACGAGGTCCAGCTGTCCGGCCCGTACGGCCGGTTCGTCCTCCGCACATGGGAGGACAAGCCGGTCGTCATGCTGGCGGCGGGCACGGGGCTCGCGCCCCTGGCGTCCATGGTCCGGCACGCGCTGACCGACGGTCAGTACGAGGGCCACATCACGCTGTACGCCGGCGCCCGGACGCCGGACGAGCTGTACGACGTGGAGGTCTTCCGCGAGCTGGAGGAGGAGTTCGGCGACCAGTTCTCCTACCACCCCTGCGTGTCGGGGTGTGAGGCGGAGGGCTTCCGGCATGACCGGGTGAACGAGGTGATGGAGTCCGACTTCGACCGCCTCGGCGGCTACCAGGGCTACATCTGTGGCTCGCCGGCCATGGTCGAGAGCTCGTTGAAGTCGTTGATGGGCAAGCGGTTGTTCCCGCGCGACATCTTCCACGAGGACTTCTTCAACGAGAGCGACAAGGCGGCCGGGGTCGGCTCCCCGCTGATCAAGCGCTGAGACGTCCTTCCGCAGAAACGAAACTCCCCGCCCGGTTCGCCCGGGCGGGGAGTCGTTTCGTGTGCGGCAATGCCACTCAGGAGGTCGGCGGCACGGGCCCGTTCGAATCGAGCGCTCGGGCCGGCGGCGCCCCGATGAGCTCGTCGCCGGCGCGGGCGGCGTGGACGAAGCCCATGATCGACAGCACGAGCATGACAAGGCCTCCGATGAGGGTCGTCACGAAGCCCCAGAACGCGATCTTGCCGATCGTGCCGAAGGCGTACGCCGTGAGCAGGATGCTGCGCAGGGTGTCGCCCATGAACAGCGTCTCGCGCAACTCGCAGACCGTCTGGGTGGCCTCCTGCTGCTGCTGCGGGTCGGTCTTCTTGGCCGCAGTGCAGAGGCTGGAGACCTCGGCGTAGGTCTTCCCGGAGGCCGCCGCGTTCATGTGAGCCTGGATGTAGTGGTCGGCGTAGGCGCGGGCGGCGTCCCCGTTGTCGAGCGGCTGGCCCGCGAAGGGCAGCAGGGCTGCCTTGTCGGCGTCCGACAGGCCCGTCATGGCCTGCTCGGTGGGCATCGTGATCCGCTGCGCGGCCAGCTGGTCGCGGACGGTGTTGCTGCTGAAGGAGAAGCCCCAGAAGGCGAGGCCGGACACGACGAGCAGCAGGATGGCGAGCACCAGGCCCGCGGCGGAGAGGAATCTGTCGAAGGTGGAGCGAAGCATGTGAACTCCCTTGTCGATTGGCCCCAGGGCAGGTTTGCAGGGACCGCTGGCGACCGCCCGGCGAACTTACCCAGGCGTCCTCCGCGGGAAACCTGTGGCGTTGCGCTCCCCGGAACGCCTCTTCGATTCGCACCCTGCGAGTCGGGTCGGGTATTCTGACCGGGTTCGACCGCCCGGAAGGGCGCGTCCGCGCCAAGTGGAGCCCCCGGCTCCCACCCGAACGACCTGGCCTCCTGAGCCAGTCTCGCCGGGTCCAGGGTGCCCCCGCAGCATGCGGGGCGAGTGCCCGTCCGCTGGGGCTTCCGCGTGCGCGGGGGCCCCTTTCGTTCGTCCGGACGCCCCCGCACCCGATCGGCGGTCCCCCCGCCGCAACCTTGGAGGAACCCATCAGCACCGAACCGCGCATCAATGAGCGCATCCATGTCAACGAAGTCAGACTGGTCGGCCCCAAGGGCGAGCAGGTCGGCATCGTTCGCATCGAGGACGCGCTGCGGCTCGCCCGGGACGCCGACCTCGACCTGGTCGAGGTGGCACCGCAGGCACGCCCGCCGGTGTGCAAGCTCATGGACTACGGCAAGTTCAAGTACGAGGCCGATCAGAAGGCCCGCGAGAGCCGCCGTAACCAGGCCAACACGGTCATCAAGGAGATGAAGCTCCGTCCGAAGATCGACGGGCACGACTACGAGACCAAGAAGGGCCACGTCGTCCGCTTCCTGAAGGCCGGCGACAAGGTCAAGATCACGATCATGTTCCGCGGGCGCGAGCAGTCGCGTCCCGAGCTCGGCTACAACCTGCTGAAGAAGCTGGCCGACGACGTGTCCGAGGACGGCACGATCGAGTCCGCACCGAAGCAGGACGGCCGCAACATGCTCATGGTGCTGGCCCCGACCCGGAAGAAGTCCGAGGCACGCGCCGAGCAGGCGGCCGCGAAGGTCGCGCGTGCGGCGTCCCGGGCCGCCGATGCCGAGGAAGAGGAGCGGCAGCTCGCCGAACACCGCGCCGCGGCGGCGCAGGCAGCAGCGCCCAAGAAGAAGCGGGGTCCCGCCGACAACATGGACCCCGACATCGACCTGTAACCCAAGACCCTCGCCGGTCGAGTCCCGTTCGAAGGAGCAGGACGCCCCCGCGCGAGTCCGAGAAAGAAGAAAGAGAGCGGCCGACAATGCCGAAGATGAAGAGCCACTCGGGGATGAAGAAGCGCGTCCGCGTCACCGGGAGCGGCAAGCTGATGCGCCAGCGGGCCGGCAAGCGGCACCTCAACGAGCACAAGCCCACGACGCGCACCCGTCGCCTCAGCCTTGACGTCGAGGTCGCCGGCGCCGACGCCAAGACGGCCAAGCGCCTGCTGGGCAAGCGCGCCCGCTGACCCGCGTTTCCAGTCCCCATCCGCGCCGCCCGGCGCATCCCCCGGGCACGAGCAACAAGGAGTTCCCCCATGGCACGCGTGAAGCGTTCCGTCAACGCGCAGAAGAAGCGCCGCGAGATTCTCGAGCAGGCCTCCGGCTACCGCGGGCAGCGGTCCCGCCTGTACCGCAAGGCGAAGGAGCAGGTCCTTCACAGCTACGTCTACAACTACGCCCACCGCAAGGACCGCAAGGGTGACTTCCGGTCGCTGTGGATCCAGCGCATCAACGCCGCGGCGCGTGCCGATGGCATGACGTACAACCGATTTATCTCGGGCCTCAAGGCCGCCGGCGTTGAGGTCGACCGGAAGATGCTGGCCGAGCTGGCCGTCAGCGACCCGAACGCGTTCAGCGCGCTCGTCGTGGTCGCGAAGGCCAACCAGCCCACTCCGGCCGCCGCCTGAGCACACTGCGAACAACGCCCGCGGCGTACCCCGGCGATCCTCGCCAGGGGTGACGCCGCGTTCGCGTCCCCCGATTCCGCGCACCGGCCCCATGCGAGACCAGGGGTGCCGGCCCCGACAGGAGCCACACATGCCAGAATCCCTCCGCCTGGAGGAGCCCTCCCAAGCCGTCCTGAGGGACGCCCGAAAGCTGGTCCGCAGTAAGGACCGCAAGGCGGCCGGCAAGTTCCTCGCGGAGGGGCGGCAGGCGGTCCGCGAGGCGCTCAAGGTGCCCGGGGTCGTCGAGTCGCTGTTCCTGCGCTGGTCCAGCGCCCGCGACAACGTCGACCTCGTCGAACTAGCGCGCGCCGGCGGCGTCCCCGTCTATGGGGTGTCCGAGCAGAACCTGGCGACGATGTCCGACACCGTGACGCCGCAGGGCGTCATCGCGGTCGCGAACGACGTCGACATCACGCTGAGCGAGCTCATGGGCACCCGGCGCAAGAACCCGGCCGTGCCGAAGAAGAAGCACCAGCGCAAGGACGTCTCGCTCGTCGTCATCTGCGCCCAGATCCGCGACCCCGGCAACGCGGGCACGGTGATCCGGTGCGCGGACGCCTTCGGTGCCGACGGCGTGATCCTGAGCTCGGACTCGGTCGAGGTGTACAACCCCAAGGTCGTCCGGGCCAGCGTCGGAAGCATCTTCCACCTGCCGATCGTGACCGGCGTCCCGCTGGAGCAGGCGATCGCGGCCTGCCGGGCGTCCGGGATGCAGATCCTGGCCACCGACGGCGACGCCGGCATCGACCTGACCGACCTGGAGGCCGACCTCGCGGGGCCGACCGCCTGGGTCATGGGCAACGAGGCGTGGGGCCTGCCGTCGGAGAGCCTGGAGCTCGCCGACCACACGGTCGCCGTCCCGATCTACGGGCAGGCCGAGAGCCTCAACCTGGCCACGGCCGCGGCGATCTGCCTGTACGCCTCGGCGACCGCGCAGCGTGCCAACCCGCAACTGCCCTCGGCCGACCAGCCGGCGCTTCCTGGCCCGGACGCCCCGGCGTCCGGCATCTAGGGCCGACCTGGGCGTGGAGGTCCAAGTCCTCTCGACCCTCCGCCCCACCGCACGAACTGAAGGAGAAGCCCATGACGGGCGAGGAGAACCCGCTCGGCGAGGCCGCGATCGAGCGCATGGTCGCGGACGCCCTCGCGGCGATCGCGGAGGCGTCCAGCGTCGCGGAACTCAAGGCGACCCGGCTGGCGCACGCGGGCGACCGCTCTCCGTTGGCCCTGGCCAACCGGGGGATCGGCGCGCTGCCGGCCGAACAGAAGAAGGACGCCGGACGCCGCATGGGCGCCGCCCGCGCCCGCGTGAACGAGGCGCTGGCCGCGCGCGAGGCCGAGGTGGCGTCCGCCGAGCTGGAGCGCAGGCTCGCCGAGGAGCGGGTCGACGTCACGCTGCCGGTGGCGCTGGGCCCCGAGGGCGCGATCCACCCGATCACCGGCCTGATCGACGAGCTCGCCGACGTGTTCGTCGCGATGGGCTGGGAGATCGCCGAGGGCCCCGAGCTCGAGGCCGAGTGGCTGAACTTCGATGCGCTGAACATCAATCCCGACCACCCGGCGCGGGGCACGACCGACACCCTGTTCGTCGAGCCGGTCGAGCACCACCAGGTGCTGCGTACGCACACCTCGCCGGTGCAGATGCGCACCATGCTCGACCGCGAGCCGCCGATCTACGTCGTGTGCCCCGGCCGCGTCTACCGTGCCGACGAGTTCGACGCGACGCACGTCCCGGTCTTCCACCAGATCGAGGGACTCTGCGTCGACAAGGGCATCACGATGGCCCATCTCAAGGGCACGCTCGACCACCTGGCGCGGGCGATGTTCGGCGACATCACGACCCGGCTGCGCCCGAACTACTTCCCGTTCACCGAGCCCAGTGCCGAGATGGATCTGGAGTGCTTCGTCTGCCACGGCGAGTCTGTCGGCAACCCCGACCTGGACTGCAAGACCTGCCGCAACGAGGGCTGGATCGAGTGGGGCGGCTGCGGCGTCGTCAACCCGCGCGTGCTCAAGGCGGCGGGGATCGACACCGACGTCTACTCCGGCTTCGCGTTCGGCATGGGCATCGAGAGGACCCTGATGTTCCGCAACAACGCCGCCGACATGCGCGACATGGTCGAGGGCGACGTGCGGTTCAGCCGTTCGCTGAAGGGAGAGGCGCGATGAGGGCGCCGCTGAGCTGGATCGCCGAGTACGCCACGCTGCCCGAGGGCATCGACGGACGCGCGCTCGGCGAGGCGCTGATCAGGGCCGGCCTGGAGGTCGAGTCGGTCGAGACCGTGGGCGGGGAGATCTCCGGACCGCTGGTCATCGGACGCGTCGTGGGCTTCGTCGACGAGCCGCAGAAGAACGGCAAGACGATCCGCTGGTGCCACGTCGACTGCGGGCCCAGTCAGGCCCCGGACGCCGCCCCCGAGCCCCTGCGCGCGGGCGAGACCGTCGAGGCCGGCGGGTACTGGCCACGCGGCGTCGTCTGCGGCGCGCTGAACTTCGCGGCCGGCGATCACGTCGTCGTCGCGCTGCCCGGCACGACGCTGCCCGGCGGCTTCACCATCGGGTCGCGGCGCACCTACGGGCACGTCAGCGACGGCATGATCTGCGCCGTCGACGAGCTGGGCCTCGGCTCCGACCACACCGGCATCCTCGTGCTGCCGGACGCCGACCCGTCCGGACGCCCCTGGCGGCTGGGTGTAGACGCCCTCGACGCCATGGGCGTCCGCGACGACGTGCTCGACATGCCGGTGACGCCCGACATGGGCTACTGCCTGTCGATCCGCGGGCTGGCGCGGGAGGCCGCGCAGGCCCTCGACGTGGCGTTCGCCGACCCGGTCGACCGGCCCACGCCGCCCGAGAAGCACGAGGGCTACGGCGTCCGGCTCGAGACCGACAAGTGCCCGCTGTTCGTCGCGCTGACGGTGAGCGGGGTCGACCCGGGGCGTCCGACGCCGGCCTGGATGGCGACGCGGCTGGAGGCGTCCGGCATGCGCTCGATCTCGCTGGCGGTCGACATCTCCAACTACGTCATGCTCGAGACCGGGCAGCCCAACCACTGCTACGACGCCGCCCTGCTCGACGGCGACATCGTCGTGCGGCTCGCGCAGCCGGGCGAGCGGCTCGTCACCCTGGACGACGTCGACCGGGCGCTCGATCCGGCCGACGTGGTGATCGCCGACGACTCCGGCGCGATCGGCCTGGGCGGCGTGATGGGCGGCCAGCGCACCGAGCTCAGCGAGACCAGCACCCGCATCGTGATCGAGTGCGCCCACTTCGACCCGGTCGCGATCGCGCGCACGTCCCGGCGCACCAAGCTGGGCAGCGAGGCGTCCCGCCGGTTCGAGCGTTACGTCGACCCCGGGGCGGCCTACGCGTCGGCCCACCGCGTGGCGCAGCTGCTGGTCGAACTGGCCGGCGGGGTCCTGGAGGCGGGGGAGACCATCGCCGGCACCGTGCCGAAGCTGCCCGGCCAGACGATCGAGGCGTCCCTGCCGGCGCGCATCCTCGGCATGGACGTGGACGCCGACCGCGTCGTCGCGATCCTCGAGCGCTCGGGCGTCCTGGTCGAGGCCGAGGACGAGCTGCTGCTCCTGCAGCCGCCGACGTGGCGTCCCGACCTGGCCGACCCCTACGACTACGTCGAGGAGATCGGCTGCAAGGTCGGGCTCGACCAGCTGCCCTCGGTCCTGCCGCCGGCCCCGGTCGGGCACGGGCTGACGCTGGAGCAGCGGCTGCGGCGGGCGATCGTCCGCGGTCTGGCGCGGGCCGGCTTCGTCGAGGTGCTGACGTTCCCGTTCAGTTCCGAGAGCGAGCTGGACGCCCTCGGCGTCCCCGCGGCGAACACGCGTCGCCGGACGGTGCGGCTGGCCAACCCGCTCGCCGACACCGCTCCGCTGATGCGGACGACGCTCCTGCCGGGCCTGTTCGCCGCGGTGCAGCGCAACACCTCGCGCGGCAACGACGACCTCGCGCTGTTCGAGGCCGGGCACGTGTTCCTGACCCGTGACGGCGGGCCGGCACCGGTGCCGTCGGTGGCTCGGCGTCCCTCGGACGCCGAGGTCGCGGCCCTGGACGCCGCGCTGCCCGACCAGCCGCGCCACCTGGCGTGCGTGCTGAGCGGCAGCTGGCAGCGGGCCGGCTGGCAGGGGCCGGCGCAGCCGGCGTCCTGGACGCACGCGCTGGCGTTCGCCGACGTCGCGGCGTCCGTGCTCGGGCTGAGGCTCGACCACACGGCCACCGAGCACGCCCCCTGGCACCCCGGACGAGTCGCGGAGTTGTCGGTCGGCGGCACGGTCGTCGGGTACGCCGGCGAGCTGCACCCGAGCGTCTGCGCCTCCTTCGGCCTGCCCGCCCGGACGGCCGCCGCCGAGCTGAACCTCGACCTGCTGATCTCGCTGTTCGGCGGGCCCGGCTCGATCGCGCCCGTCTCGTCGCACCCGGTGACCAAGGAGGACGTGGCGCTGGTCGTCGACGAGTCCGTGCCGGTCGGCGAACTCGAGCGCGCCCTGCGCGACGGGGCCGGCGAGCTGTGCGAGTCGGTGGCGCTGTTCGACATCTACCGCGGCTCGCAGATCCCCGAGGGCAAGAAGTCGTGCGCGTTCGCGCTGCGGTTCCGGGCGCCCGACCGGACGCTGCGCGAGTCCGAGGCCGTCGCCGCCCGCGACGCCTCGGTGGCGGTGGCGGCCGAGCGGTTCGGGGCGGTGCTGCGCGCGTAGTCGCGGTGCCGAGGACGCGGTAGCGTAGCTGTTCACCACGGGTCCTGCCCGGACGTCGAGCGCACTGACCGCGTCCGAGATGGATCCAGGGCGACTGAGGAAGGCCGATGTTCGCTCCGATCGAGAGGGTCGTCGCGTGGCTGCGGGAGGGCTACCCCCAAGGCATCCCGACGCGTGACTACATCCCGCTGGTGGCGCTGCTGCGCCGCCGCCTCAGCGACGACGAGATCACGCTGGTGGGCCGGCGGCTGGAGGAGTCCGGCATGCTGCACGTGGACGAGAGCCACGTGGGTGCCGAGTTCATGCGGCTCACCGACGAGATCCCGGCCCCCGACGAGGTGCACCGGGTCTCCGACCGGCTGCGTGAGGCGGGGCTCGACATCGCCCAGCCGGCCTGGGAGCGCCAGGACGCCCCGGTCGTCCACCTGCTCTACGGTCTCGCCGGCTCGGGCAAGTCGACCCTTGCCCGGGCCATCGAGGAGGAGGAGGAGACCCTTCGCTTCAGCCTCGACGAGTGGATGGCCCGGCTCTACCCCGAGGCCGACCCGGCCTCGCCCCAGTACGGTGCCCGGGTCGCGGCGGTGCGGGCGCTGATCCGGGACATCGCGCTGCAGGCGCTGCACGCGGGCGTCGACGTCGTGCTCGACTGGAACGCTTGGTCACGGGCCCGGCGCGACTGGGCCGTCGAGCTGGCCGACGAGGCCGGGGCGACCGTGATCCTGCACCACCTCACCGCCGGGCTCGAGGAGATCTCGGCGCGCCAGGCCGGACGCCCCCAGTCCGGCGCCGCCCGCGCCCGCCGGGTCAGCCGCGCCGGCAACGAGCATCTCGCCTCGATCATGGAGCCCGTCGGCCCCGACGAGCGCATCCGGGTGATCCGGCACTGAGCCCGCCGATTCGAGTTCGGCGGCGGGGCACGGGCATCATGGACGCGTCATGCGCCTGATCCCCTTCCTGCCGCCCGGCGGCACCGCCGACCCCGACGACCTCTACGACGGCTTCGTCGCCTGGGCGAAGGCGTCCGAGGGCGTCAGCCTGTACCCCCACCAGGACGAGGCGATTCTCGGCGTCCTCACCGGCTCGAACGTGATCGTCACGACGCCGACCGGGTCGGGCAAGACGCTGATCGCGGTGGCGTCCCACTTCGCCGCGTTCGCCGACGGCCGCCGCACGTTCTACACCGCCCCGATCAAGGCCCTGGTCAGCGAGAAGTTCTTCGCGCTGTGCGGCATCTTCGGGCCCGAGCGGGTCGGCATGGTCACCGGCGACGCCTCGGTCAACCCGGACGCCCCGATCGTCTGCTGCACCGCCGAGATCCTCGCGAACATCGCGCTGCGGCAGGGCCCTGACGCCGACGTCGGCCAGGTCGTCGTCGACGAGTTCCACTTCGTCGCGGATCGCGACCGCGGCTGGGCGTGGCTCGTGCCGCTGGTCGAGCTGCCGCAGGCGCAGTTCGTGATCATGTCGGCGACGCTGGGCGACGTGACGGGGCTCGCGTCCGATCTGGAGCGCTCGACCGGACGCTCGACGACGGTCGTCTCGGACGCCGTCCGTCCGGTCCCGCTGAGCTACCGCTGGGCGCTGACCCCGATCCACGAGACGATCGGCGAGATCGTGGACACGCACCAGGCGCCGGTCTACGTGGTGCACGCGACTCAGGCGGCCGCGGTCGACCGGGCCCAGGCGTTGCTGTCGTCGGGGACGGTGAAGGCCGCCGCGGCGTCCGGGCGACGCGACCTGGTGGACGCCCTGCGCGGGTTCCGGTTCTCGGGCGGGTTCGGCAAGACGCTGTCGGCGCTGCTGCACGCGGGCATCGCGGTGCACCACGCGGGCATGCTGCCGCGCTACCGGCGGTTGGTCGAGCAGCTCGCCCAGCGCGGGCTGCTCGCGGTGATCTGCGGCACGGACACGCTCGGGGTGGGCATCAACGTGCCGATCCGGACCGTGCTGTTCTCGGCGTTGACCAAGTTCGACGGACGCCGTGGGCGCGTTCTGCGCGCGCGGGAGTTCCACCAGATCGCCGGGCGGGCCGGGCGGGCTGGCTTCGACACGGTCGGGTACGTGGTCGCGCAGGCGCCCGAGCACGAGGTCGAGAACGCGCGCATCCTGGCGAAGTTCGCCGACGACCCGAAGAAGCTGCGGTCGGTGCGCCGGAAGAAGCCACCGGAGGGCTTCGTCAACTACGGCGAGGCGACGTTCACGAAGCTGATCGAGTCCCCGCCGGAGGAGCTGCACGGACGCCTGCGCGTCACCCACGCCCTGCTGCTCAACCTGCTGCAGCGGGACGCCGACACGGCAGCTGCGCTGGTGCACCTCGTGGACGCGTGCGTGCCTGATCGCACCGGGCGGCGCAAGCTCTACCGGCGGGCCGCGGCGCTGGGACGGTCGCTGCTCCGCGCCGGGGTCGTTCGGCGGCTGGAGGAGCCGACACCGGGCGGACGCCGCTACGCCCTCGCGGTCGATCTGCAGCGCGACTTCGCGCTCAACCAGCCACTGTCGGCGTTCGCGCTGGCGGCGCTCGACCGGCTGGACGCCGAGGCGCCCGAGTACGCGCTGGACGTGGTGAGCGTGATCGAGGCGACGCTGGAGGACCCGCGGGTCGTGCTGGTGGCACAACAGCACAAGGCGCGCGGCGAGGCGGTCGCCGAGTTGAAGGCCGACGGCTACGACTACGACGAGCGGATGGAGGTGCTGGCCGAGGTGACGTGGCCGCGTCCCCTGGCCGAGCTGGTCGACGCCGTCTACGCGGAGTTCCTGCCGGCCCACCCCTGGCTCGCCGAGACGCCGCCGAGCCCGAAGTCGATCGTCCGCGACTGCTTCGAGCGGGCCATGACCTTCGGCGAGTACGTGGGGTTCTACGGGCTGCAGCGCTCGGAGGGGCTGCTGCTGCGCTACCTCTCGGACGCCTACCGCGCCCTGCGCCAGACCGTGCCCGAGTCGATGCGCACGGACGACCTCACCGACCTGCTCGAGTGGCTCGGCGAGGTCACCCGGCTCACCGACTCGTCGCTGCTGGACGAGTGGGCCGCGCTCGGCGAGCTGTCGGCCGGGGCGTCCGTGGCAGCCGACGAGGCGCCCCCGCCGAACCGGACCGTCACCGGCAACGCCCGCGCCTTCCGGGTGCTGGTGCGCAACGCGATGTTCCGCAAGATCGAACTCGCGGCGTCCGACGACGTGGACGGACTGGCCGCCCTCGAGCCCGCCGGCACCCCGATGAACCGCGCCCGCTGGGACGCCGCCCTCGGCGACTACTACGACGAACACGACGAGATCGGCACCGGCCCGGACGCCCGCGGCCCGGCCCTGCTCGTCGTCGAGGAACGCGGCCGCACCTGGGGCGTCCGCCAGATCGTCGACGACCCGGCCGGAGACCACGACTGGTCGATCACGGCCGAAGTCGACCTGGACGAATGCGACGAGGCCGGCGAACTGGTCCTGCGAACGCAGTCCTTCGCCCGACTGGACGCCTAACCCACCAACCGGACCGCGTCGGCGCGCATGATGTACTTCCCGTCGCGGAAGCTCGTGTAGTAGCGGTCCTGGCTGACGCCGAGCGACGTGATCGACTCCAGGACCCACCCGTTGCCGAGGAACATTGCTACGTGGGTCACCGACTTCGAGTCGCTGGCCAGGCCGAAGAACAGCAGGTCGCCCCGCTTGGCCTTCGACGCCGGCACGTGCTTGAAGCCCGAGTAGTTGTAGAGCTTCTTGGCGGTCGGGTAGTCGGGACGCTGGTGGTCGACCACGTTGATGGGTGCGGGGTCGAGGCCCGCTGAGTACATGGCCTGCAGCATGAGTCCCGAGCAGTCGTAGCCGTACTTCTTCGGTCCGGCGCCGCCCCACAGGTACGGCGCCCCGATCTGGCTGCGGATGAACGTGATCATCTGCTCGATGCGCGCGTTGGACGAGGCGTCCAGAGGCAGGGCCGGCGTCGTGCGCCAGCGGTCGATCTCCCACGGCGTGTCGGGGAACATCGAGGCCCAGGTCTCCTTGCCGACCATCCCGGAGGGGTCGATGCCGTGGTCGGCCTGGTACTCCTTGATGGCCGCGACGACGTCGGCGTTGAGTTCTTCCTTGATGTACGTCCCGCCGGGCTCACGCGCCAGCCCGAGCTTCTTCTGGATCAGCGCGGCTTTGACGCCGGCGTACTTCGCCGACAGCACCGGCGACTCGGGCAGGCCCGACAGGATCGTCGTCGGCTGAACGTAGTTGGAGTCGCCGAGGTTCGGAGTCGTAGGCGAGGTACCCGGCGTCGGCAGCGTCGCCGGGTCCGGGACGCCGCCCAGCCCCGGGACGTTCGAGACGCGCCCCGTGTCGCCGGTCGGGGCGCCGGTGTCACCGTCATCACTCGCGGACGAGCTCGGGCTGGGCGTCCCGTTGGGGGTCTCGGTGCTGGGCGTCACAGAGGCGCCCGCCGAGATCGGGGACGCCGAGGGTGCGGTCGGCGTCGCGCAGCCGGCCAGGACGCCGGCGAGCAGAAGCCCGGCGACGGCTGTGCGCGCGGGTCTGGTGCTCATGCTCGGTCTGCTCTCTTGCGGTGGCCTGTTGCGGTCCCCATTGTGACCGATGCCCGGACGCCGCCCCAAGATTGCCCCCACGCTCGGCGTGGCCGATGGCGCCCCTCAGGCCAGGGACGTCCGCTCGCCCCGCCCCGCCGAAGCCTCGAGCGCGCGATAGCGCCGGTTCCGTGCCGCGAGCAGGACGCCCGCCAGCAGCGCCGACAGGACTGACGCCGAGAGCACCGCGGTCTTGGCGGCGACCTGATCGGGCGTGCCGGCTCCGAAGCTCAGCTCCGAGACCAGGAGCGAGACGGTGAACCCGATGCCGCCGAGCAGCCCGACGCCGATCACGTCGATCCAGGCCACCGAGTCGTCGAGTTCGGCGCGGGTCAGGCGCGTCACCACCCATGTGGACGCCACGATCCCCAGCGGCTTGCCCAGGACCAGGCCCAGCAGGATGCCCAGAGTGACGGGCCGGCTGAACGCCTCAACGAGGCCGCCCGGTCCTCCGACGTGGACGCCGGCGGCGAAGAACGCGAAGACCGGCACGGCGAATCCCGCCGAGATCGGCCGCAGCCAGCGGTCGAGGCGGTCGGCGATGCTCGGCTCGTGATCGCGGACGCGGTGGCGCTTGACGGGGACCATCAGGCCCAGCGCGACGCCCGCGATGGTGGCGTGGACGCCCGAGGAGTGCAGCAGTCCCCAGGCCAGGACGCCGAGGACGGCCAGCACGAGACCGTGCTGCATCGGGTTCCGCGCGAAGTGACCGCGGAACCGGTGCACGAGCCAGCCGTAGGCCGCGACCGGCAGCACGGCCAGCCCGAGGGCGCTCCAGACGATCGTGTCCGTGTAGAACACCGCGATGATCACGACGGCGACCAGGTCGTCCACGACGGCGAGGGTGAGCAGGAACACCCGCAGGGCGCCGGGCAGGTGGGAGCCGATGACGGCCAGCACGGCCAGGGCGAACGCGATGTCGGTGGCGGTCGGGATCGCCCAGCCCTTCAGCGCAGCCGGGTCGCCGGTGTTCATCGCCAGAAAGACCAGCGCGGGGACGGCGACCCCGCCCAGGGCCGCGACCACCGGCACGACGGCCCGCCGGACGTTGCGCAGGTCGCCGGCGACGAACTCGTGCTTGAGCTCGAGTCCGACCAGGAAGAAGAAGAGGGCCAGCAGTCCGTCGGAGGCCCATGCCCCGAGCGTGAGATCGAGATGCAGGGCGGCGGGTCCGATACGCAGCTCCCGCAGGCTCTCGTAGACCGAAGCGGCCGGCGAGTTCGCGAGCACGACCGCAACGAGGGCGGCGAACACCAGCAGCCCGCCGCCCACGGTCTCCCGGCGCAGGATGCCTGAGATGCGTCGTGCTTCCGCGCGGCTGCCGCGACCGAACGCGCGCAACCGCCGACGGGCGTTCAGTGAGGAGAAGGTCATCGGGGGTCCCGTCTGTCGGCGAACAACAGCCGACCAGACTTCCCGGCACTCCGAGTGACCAGTCTACCGGCGAACCAGGTTGCATAGTTATGCGACGAGCACCATACTCATGCCTGTGACCGTGAGAATCGCAGTGGCCGGATGTTCGGGATACGCCGGAGGGGAGCTGCTGCGCCTGTTGCTGCAGCATCCCGAGGTCGAGATCGGAGCGTTGACCGCCAAGTCGTCGGCCGGCACCACGGTGTTCGACCACCACCCCCACCTGGCCCCCCTCGCCGGGCGCGAGATCCTCGAGACGACGCCCGAGAACCTCGCCGGGCACGACGTCGTCTTCCTCGCCCTCCCGCACGGGGCGTCCGCGGAGGTCGCGAACGCCCTCGGCGAGGAGGTCCTCGTCGTCGACTCCGGCGCCGACTTCCGTCTCAGCGACGCGCAGGCCTGGCAGCAGTTCTACGGGACGCCCCACGCGGGCACCTGGCCCTACGGCCTGCCCGAGCTACCCGGCCAGCGCGACGTCCTCGCGAGCACCCGGCGCATCGCCGTCCCCGGCTGCTACCCGACGTCGATCACGCTGGCCCTGCTGCCGGCCCTCACCGCCGGCCTCGTCGACGGGCACGACGTGGTGGCGGTCGCGGCGTCCGGAACCTCGGGCGCCGGCAAGGTGCCCAAGTCGCACCTGATCGCCGCCGAGATCATCGGCTCGGTGAGCGCCTACGGAGTCGGAGGCGTCCATCGGCACACCCCCGAGCTCCTGCAGAACTTCGCCCTCCTGGGCGCGAAGAAGCCGACCGTGTCTTTCACGCCCGTGCTCGTGCCGACCTCGCGTGGCATCCTGGCGACCGTCACGGCCCCGCTGGCGATCCCGATCACCACCGACCAGGCCTATGACGCCTACGCCGCCGCCTACGGGGCCGAGCCGTTCGTCACCCTTCTGCCGCGCGGCAGCTGGCCGATGACCCAGTCCGTGCTGGGATCCAACGGCGTCCAGGTGCAGGTCACGGTCGACGCCGCCGCCGGACGCCTCGTCGCCGTCGCCGCGATCGACAACCTGACCAAGGGCACGGCCGGCGGGGCCATCCAGTCCATGAACATCGCCCTCGGCCTCCCCGAGACCCTGGGCCTGACCGCGATCGGAGTCGCGCCGTGAGCGTCACAACAGCCCAGGGCTTCCTCGCCGCCGGCGTCGCAGCCGGCATCAAGGTGTCGGGGCGCCCCGACCTCGCGCTGGTCGTCAACACCGGCCCGCAGCGCACCTGCGCGGCGGTCTACACCTCGAACCGCTTCCAGGCCGCGCCGGTCCTGTGGTCGAAGCAGGTCACGGCCGGCGGCGTCCTGGACGCGGTCGTGCTCAACTCCGGCGGCGCGAACGCCTGTACGGGCGCCGACGGGCTGGCCGACTCCAAGGCGACGGCCGAACTCGTCGCTGACGCCGTCGGCTCCGCCCCCGCCCGGGTCGCCGTGTGCTCCACCGGACTCATCGGCGTCCGCCTGCCCATGGACGCCGTCGCGCGCGGCGTCTCGCTGGCCGCCGAAGCACTCTCGGCCGACGGAGGCCCGGACGCCGCGCGGGCGATCATGACGACCGACACCGTCCCGAAGACCGCCGAACAGGCCGGCGACGGCTGGACGATCGGCGGCATGGCCAAGGGCGCCGGCATGCTCGCCCCCGCGCTGGCCACGATGCTCGTCGTCGTCACCACGGACGCCGTCCTCACGCCCGATCAGGCGGACGCCGCTCTGCGCACCGCGACCTCCCTCACCTTCGACCGCACCGACTCCGACGGCTGCATGTCGACCAACGACACGGTGCTGCTGATGGCGTCCGGAGCCAGCGGCGTGACGCCGGACGCCCACGCTTTCACGGTCGCCCTCGCCCGGGTCTGCGGCGACCTCGCGCGCCAGCTGCTTGCCGATGCTGAGGGCGCCAGCCACGACATCGCGATCAACGTCGTCAACGCCGCTACCGAGGACGACGCCCTCGACGTCGCCCGCTGCATCGCGCGGTCGAACCTCTTCAAGTGCGCGGTCTTCGGCAACGACCCAAACTGGGGACGCGTCCTGGCCTCGGCCGGCACCTCGAAGGCGCCCTTCGACCCGGACGCCGTGAGCGTCAGCTTCAACGGCGTCCGTGTCTTCGAATCGGGCGCCCTGGGTGAGGACCGTTCGCTCGTCGACCTGGCCTCGTCCCGCGACGTCGACGTCACCGTCGACCTGGCCGCGGGGACGGCGTCCGCGACCGTCTGGACCAACGACCTGACGTACGACTACGTCAAGGAGAACGCGGAGTACAGCTCTTGACAGCGGCGGCGTGGGAGCGGCACTCCACGAAGAAGAAGGAGCTCTACCGCAAGGCGGGCACGCTCATCGAGGCGCTGCCTTGGCTGGGGCAGTACGCGGGCAAGATCGTCGTCGTCAAGTACGGCGGCAACGCGATGCTCAACGACGAGCTCAAGCAGGCGTTCGCCGAGGACATCGTCTTCCTGCGCCGCTGCGGCGTCCTGCCGGTCGTGGTGCACGGCGGCGGGCCGCAGATCAGCTCGATGCTGGAGAGGCTCGGCATCCCGTCGGAGTTCCGCGGCGGCTTCCGGGTGACGACGCCCGAGGCCATGGACGTCGTCCGGATGGTCCTGGTCGGCCAGGTCGGCCGCGAGCTCGTGGGCCTGCTCAACCACCATGGCAACCTCGCGGTCGGTCTCTCCGGCGAGGACGCGGGCCTGTTCACAGCGGCCCGCCGCAACGTGGTGGTCGACGGCGAGGAGGTGGACCTGGGCCTGGTGGGCGACGTCGTCGAGGTGCACCCCGAGGCGGTGCTCGACCTGATCCAGAACGGGCGCATCCCGGTCATCGCGACCGTCGCGCCGGACGCCGAGGGCGACGTGCACAACGTCAATGCCGACACCGCGGCGTCAGCGCTCGCGGTGGCGCTCGGCGCCGAACGGCTCGTCGTGCTGACCGACGTCGAGGGCGTCTACGCCGACTGGCCCAACTCGACCGAGATCATCGCCCGTCTGAACTCCGCCGAACTGGAGGCCCTGCTGCCGACCCTGGCCTCGGGCATGGTCCCGAAGATGGAGGCCTGCCTGCGCGCGGTGCAGGGCGGCGTCCCGCGGGCGACCGTCGTCGACGGACGCGAGCCGCACACCCTTTTGCTGGAGATCTTCACCGACGACGGAGTAGGAACGATGGTGACCAAATGAGCACGCACACGCAGTCGGACGCCGTCCTCGACCGCTATCAGACGGCGATGATGAACACGTTCGGACGCCCCCGGCTCACCCTGGTCCGCGGCCAGGGCAGCTACGTCTGGGACGCCGACGGCAACCGCTACCTCGACCTGCTCGGCGGCATCGCGGTCAACGCCCTCGGACACGCCCACCCGGCGCTGGTGGCGGCGCTGGCCGACCAGGCCGCGACCCTGATGCACACGTCGAACTTCTTCGCGACGCCCTGGCAGGTCGAGCTGGGTGAGCGGCTCGGACGCCTCGCAGCGGCCGGCGCGGACGTCGCCACCCACGTGTTCTTCACGAACTCGGGCACCGAAGCCAACGAGGCGGCCTTCAAGGTCACGCGACGTACGGGCCGCACGAAGGTGATCTCGACCACGGGCTCCTTCCACGGACGCACCATGGGCGCGCTGGCCCTGACCGCGACCGAGAAGTACCGCAAGCCGTTCGAGCCGCTGCCCGGCGAGGTCGTCTTCGTCGAGTACGGCGACGCGGACGCTCTCGCCGCCGCCCTGGACGACACCGTCGCGGCCGTGATCCTGGAGCCGATCCAGGGTGAGAACGGCGTCATCGAGGCGCCTGCAGGCTACCTGGCGGCCGCGCGCGAGCTGACTCGCGCCAACGGCGTCCTGCTCTGGGTCGACGAGATCCAGACCGGCGTCGGCCGTTGTGGGGACTGGTTCGCGCACACGAGCGAGGGCGTCCTGCCTGACCTGGTGACGGTCGCGAAGGGCCTCGGCGGGGGCTTCCCGATCGGCGCCTGCATCGCGCTCGGCCCGGCCGCCGAGCTGCTGACCCCCGGCGACCACGGCACGACCTTCGGCGGCAACCCGTTGGCCGCGCGCATGGGGCTGACGGTCCTGGACACCATCGAGCGCGACGGCCTGCTGGCGCACGTCAACCAGACCGGCGAGTGGCTGGCGTCCGCGATCGAGAGCCTGGGCGACCCGCGGATCTCGCACGTCCGCGGACGCGGGCTGCTGCGCGGGGTCGTCCTGAACGGCGAGTTCAGCGCTGCCGTCTCGGCGTCCGCGCAGGAGGCCGGCTTCATCGTCAACGCCCCGCGTCCGGACGCCCTGAGGCTGGCCCCGGCGCTGACGATCACGCGGGCCGAGTTGGGCACGTTCGTGGACGCCCTGCCCGCCATCCTGGACGGGGCCGGAGTGTGACCGAGGCCCGGACGCCGCACACCAAGGCGGCCCGCCAGGCGCGTATTGGCGAGGTGCTGCGCGGCGCCGAGGTGCGCTCGCAGCAGGAGCTCGCCGATCTGCTCGCCGCGGAGGGCTTCGCGGTCACCCAGGGCACGCTCAGTCGCGACCTCGTCGACGTCGGCGCGGTCCGCGTCCGGGACGCCGCCGGCGAGCTCGTGTATGCCCTGCGGGGCGAGGTGCCGCAGGGCCGCGGACAGCGGCTCGCCCGCCTGGGCCAGATCTGCGCGGACACGCTCGTGTCGGCCGAGGCGTCCGCGAACCTCGTCATCGTCCGGACCCCGCCCGGTGCGGCCCACTACCTCGCCGCGGCCATCGACGGCGTGGCGCTCGACGAGGTGCTCGGCACCATCGCCGGCGACGACACGATCCTGCTCGTCTCGCGCGGGGCCGCCGGCGGCCCGGCCCTCGCCGAGCAGCTGCTCTCACTCAGCGGAAGGGACGACAAGGTATGACGGAGGCTGCGGGCCGCCTGTGGGGCGGCCGCTTCGAGGGCGGGCCGGCCGAGGCGATGTTCGCGCTGTCCCAGTCGACCCAGTTCGACTGGCGGCTGGCGCGCCACGACATCGCCGGCTCGTGCGCGCATGCCAAGGCGCTGCACGCCGCCGGCCTGCTCACCGACGAAGAACTGGCCGGCATGCTCGCCGGCCTGGACGCCCTGGACGCCGATGTGGCGTCCGGCGCGTTCGTCGCGGCGGCGTCCGACGAGGACGTACATGGCGCTCTGGAGCGCGGACTGATCGAGCGCGTGGGGGCCGAGCTGGGCGGACGCCTGCGCGCCGGCCGCTCCCGTAACGACCAGATCGCGACCCTGATCCGGTCGTACCTGCGGGACGCCAACGCGCAGCTCGCGGGAGATCTGAAGGCCCTCGTCCGCGCGCTGGCCGACCAGGCGGAGGCCAACCTCGGGGCCGTCATGCCCGGGCGCACCCACCTGCAGTCGGCCCAGCCGGTGCTGCTGAGCCACCACCTGCTGGCCCACGCCTGGCCCCTGGTGCGCGACCTCGGACGCCTCCGCGACCTGGGCGCTCGGCTGGCGGTGAGCCCGTATGGCTCCGGGGCGTTAGCCGGCACTTCGCTCGGCCTCGACCCCGAACTGGTGGCCGCGGAGCTCGGCTTCGACGGATCGGTGCCGAACAGCATCGACGGCACGGCCGCCCGCGATCTGGTCGCCGAGGAGGCGTACGTGCTCGCCCAGGTCGCGGTCGACCTGTCCCGGCTGAGCGAGGACGTGATCCTCTGGTGCACCCAGGAGTTCGGTTTCGCCACGCTGGACGACGCGTGGTCCACCGGGTCGAGCATCATGCCGCAGAAGAAGAACCCCGAC
>DAIRTI010000038.1:23379-29030 GCA_036803965.1 Propioniciclava sp. | reverse complement strand
TCGTCCGCGAGATCCACGACTCCGGCGTGACCGTTCTGCTCATCGAGCAGAACGCCAAGGCGGCCCTGGAGGTGGCCGACCAGGCCTACGTCCTGGAGGTCGGCCGCGTCGTCCTCGAAGGCACCGGACGCACCCTGCTCAACGACCCGCGCGTCCAGTCGGCCTACCTGGGCGAGTGAGCAATACCGGCGGCCGGTGCAGGACGCCTGTGCCGGCCGCCGGGCTCCCGCCGCGCCGGTCGTCGGACGCCCGCACGCCCCCGCTGGACGTGCGGTCAGTTGGCCGGCGAGATGTGCGGGAGGCGTTCGAGTCTGCTGATCGCTTCGCTGCGCGACGAGACTTCGAGCTTCTTGTACAGCGATCGTGTCTGGGTCTTCAGCGTGTTGATGGAGACGTGCAACTCCTTGGCGATCTCCGGAAGGGTCATCCCGGTGATCAGCCATTCCGCCAACACCCGCTCCCGATCGGTGAGCGGCACCGGCACGACGTCGGACGGCTTCGCGTCCGGGTACTGACCTTCGAGCGGGATTCGATCGAGGATCGCCTGGCCGAACTCTGGCTCATTACGGACGAGGCGCAGCAACAGCGTTTCCAGAATATCGAGGGGCAGTGCCAGTGCAGGGCCGATGCCACCCAGCTTGGCGGCGAGATGTGAGGATTTCGAGAACTCCATGTCCGCCGAGGCAGTATTCCCCAACATTTCGTGAGCGACCGCTCGGCGCAGAAACACCGACGGCAGGCTCCGCAGATTGTGATCCGGACAGCCTCTCACACAGGACTCTGTTGCTTGCAGCGCTTTCCGCGGCTCGCCGAGGTGGATGTGGATCGTCGCGCGGAGCAGCTCGAAGCAGACGGAATGGCTGGGAGGAGACTCTCTGGTTCCGATCGCTTTGAGGGCGGCCTCATAGTCCCCTAAGTGGATCAACGCGAGCGCCTTCAGAGAAACAGCCAGGTCGACCAGGAAAGGTGGACTCGTGCGCAACTCGGCTCCATGGGAAACACTCTGCAACTCGGCGATGGCCCCCTGATAATCCTCACGGAGGGAGGCGATCCAAGAACGGCCCAGAGAACCTACGATGCGATTCAGTATGTGATCGCTCTTAGCCTGAGACAATGCCGCCAACCGGGCCTCCAGCGCGGCGGCATCCGCTCGGCGTGTCGCGATGAGCATGCCGGCCAGGGCGAGCACCCAGTCCGAGCCGGCCCAGCCATGCTCGTCGCACAGGGTGTGAGCGAGGGCAACTCTCGCCCTGGCCTCCGTGAACTGTCCGTTGAGTGCGAAGGCGAGAGCTTGTAGGCCTGACGCGCGGTACCGGCAGGCGTCGTCGCCGGCCTCGTCCGCGTACTCGATCGCGATGCGGGCGCAGTCGGCGCCTTCCTGGACGCGGCCGTTGAGAATATATGCCTGCGAAAGCACCGAATAGCACACCGATTGCACGGCCGACGGCGCCGTTCCCGCCGCTCGCTGCAGCAATTCCATGACCTCTTGATCGGCCAGTACCGCAGCCTCCCGCGCAAGACCCGAATATACGAGCACCCAGATGAGCGCCGTTTCGTACGAGGCCTTCGATTGAGTTCCGAGCCGATTCCGTTCGAGACGCCGGGCTCCCAACACGAGATCGATATCGGAACGCCGTGCCGCGGGGTGATCCGGCAGGTCGGAAGCGAGCACAGCAGCAATGGCGGAACCGAGGCCCTGCGGCATAATCACCTGAGAGCGCGCGGCAGTAGTTGGCCGGGTCTCCATGTGCCAGAGGCTAACGACGGCCGAGAAGAGCGGCAACCATCGTTCCGACCGACTTTGCTACGTCGAGTTCAACCACTCTGCCGCAAGAAGTCTATTCAAGTAAGTACCTGTCGCACCGCAAGACCCATTCGTTTCAATGAATGGAGCACTCGGGCCTTCACTCACCTGGTAGGCCTCCTGGCTCGCGGCCCGCAAAGGCCGGCCCGGGCGAATCATAGTCTCGTAGGAAGGGAGAGACCATGACCCGCCCGGGCTGTCATGCCCGAGATGGCGATCCAGGCCATCCCGGGTCACCCGAGCCGGTCGCCGCCATCCTGGCGGCCTCGACTCAGGCCTGGGCGCCCAGCGGCTCTCGCCGCTAGGACCGCGGTCACCCCGGCGGACCCAGGGTGACCCCACACCCATAGCTGTCGGACCTTGCGCCGGCAGCATGGGCCGACGCGGTCGCTCCGATCACCACAAAGCAAAGCACCAGGAACCCGGCGGCCCGCAGGAAGTCAGGCCCCTTCACCCGTGGATTCACCCAGGGGTGACGACTGGAGCGCTCGGCGCAGAGGTCCCGGACCGTCAGACAGCGAGTTCCGCTTCGTCGTAGAACCCCGACTGTTCGAGTTGCGCGACGGCGTCCCAACGGGAGGAGACGTTCAGTTTCCGGTAGATGGATCGGGATTGGGATTTCACAGTGTTCACGGAGAGCTGTAGTTCCGCGGCGATGGCGGGAAAGGTCAGTCCGGACGCCAGCCTCCGGGCCACCACAGCCTCGCGTTCGGTCAGCCTGACGCGAGAAGGGCCCGACGGCTCGATGTCAGTCAGTGTCACGGATCTGGGCAGATGATCGACAACGACCCGGTGGAACTCAACCTCGTTGACGGCCAGCCGCTCAAGCAGCCCCTTCACACGCGAACGCGAAACACCGAGGGCCGGAGTGACGGCTCCCACCGTGTGGGCCAAATGCATGGCCTTGGAGAAGTCCGCATCGGCGGCGGCGCGGTTTCCCAGAAGGTCGTGCGCAAGAGCCCTGCGGAGCAGCACTCCCGGCAGACTTCCCACGCTGTGTTCCGTCGAGGGATTGACGCACTCATCGGTGGCGCGCAGCGCGGCACGAGCATCACCCTGCAGCAGGTGAGCGCTGGCCCGCACCCCGGCGAGGCACTGGGCGTGCCCGGGCAGAGGTCTTCGTCGACCGACCAGGGACAGCGCGCGTGCCGGCTCTCCCAGGTGAATCAGAGCCATCCCCTCCACGCCGGCGGCGAGGTCGAGTATGAAGGGCGAGCAGGCCGTGGCATCGGCGCTGTGCGTGAGCGCACGCGCCGACGCCACTGTCTGTTCGAACTCTGCCCGAAGAAGCAGGTCGATCACGTGTCCCAGGCGAGTTATGGTGCGTTCGAGCGGGTCGCAACAATAATCGGCCCGTTCTGCGACGATTCTGCGGAGCGCTTCGCCATCCGTCCGGCGGGCGCCGATCAGGATGAGCGCCGACGACAAGGAGCAGAAGGAGGATCCTGCGACCCACCCCCGCTCCGCTGAAAGAGCGCTTGCAGCTTCGGCCAGGGGTTCGGCCTGGGCGATTTCTCCATTCAGAGAGAAACCCAGTGATCGCAAACTGAGAGCTCTGAATTCGCAGCCAATGTCTCGCGCTTCGATCGCATAGTCGAAGGCCTGTTCAGCGCAGTGCAGGCCTTCAGCCAGGTACCCGTTGAGCAGGTAGCACTCCGCGATAATCGAGTAGCAGGTCGATTGCGTCGACGGGGTCATCTCGGCCGCCACGTTGCGCAGTCCCGCCAGGACTCTCTTCTCGATGAAGGCCAGAGCCGATGAATGTTGACCCGAGTGAAGCCTCGCCCAGACCACGGCGGCCATGCAGGCGATCCGAGTCGACGGCGGAAGCCCGGTCAGCGCTTCCGAGTCCGCGCCGAGGAGGGCGTCCATGTCTGAGCGTCGCGCCTGCTGCTGGCCCGGCAGCACCGATGCCAGCACCGCCGAGGCGGCCTCAGTGAGCACTCGCTGTCGCTGTCTCAGCAACGTTCCCTCCCCGGACAGATCACTTTGATGGCGCGTCGCGGGGTGGTCCGATCGAAGATGGACAGGCTCGCCCACGCACGGACGACACGCTTTGTGCGCAATGGGTGCCCGTCGCACCTGGTTTCGTCGGCGGCGCCAGTCAAGCAGTCGGGCAGCCTTGCCGGGGAGTGCACGAATCGGATTCACCCGCGCTTTCACCCTCAGGCCCACCCCACCCCTGACCCCTTGTTGAACTGGGATCGGGACCGCGCGGGTGCTGACGTGCGTTTGTCGCCTCGAACGAGCAACAAATCCATACGGCAACGCATTTGTCGTGGAAATGCAGGAGGACGTTTCGCGCATAGTCCGTGGGGTCGTCAGGCTGCTCGGCGAGTTGCCGATCATCCTGCGCGTTGCCGATCTCCCTGGGCGCGAGTTCAGCTCACGCGAGCGGTTGTTCCCCTCGATCGCCCCGTTTGATGCCGTTCAGCGGACATCACCGTCCGGCCGCAGTCCTAGGACGGGCGCCCGGGCCAGGCCCGGAAGTAGGGCCCCGGCGCCAGGTCGGCGGCCTTGCCGCACTCGTCGGCGAGCAGCAGGGGCAGGTAGGGGTTGCGCAGGGCCTCCCGGCCCATCAGCACGGCGTCCGCGTCACCCTCGGCGACGATCCGGCGCGCGTGGACGCCCTCGGTGATCAGCCCGACGGCGGCCGTGGGGACGCCCTCGGCGCGAATCCGCCGCGCGAACGGCACCTGGTAGCCGGGCCCCAGCGGGACGTCCGCCGGCACCAGCCCACCCGTCGACACGTCGATCAGGGCGACGCCGCAGGCGGCCAACTCGCGGGCCAGGACGCACGACTGCTCGAGATCCCAGCCGCCCTCGACCCAGTCGGTCGCCGAGATCCGCACCAGCAGCGGCCGCCCGGCAGGCAGGGCCGCGCGAACGGCGTCCACGGTCTGCAGCACGATCCGCATGCGGTTCTCCAGCGATCCGCCGTAGGCGTCGGCGCGCCGGTTCGCCAGCGGCGACAGGAATTGATGCAGCAGGTACCCGTGGGCCGCGTGCAGCTCGACCGCGTCGAAGCCCACCGCCGCCGCCCGCCGGGCGGCCGCCGCGAAGGCGTCCACGATCTCGCCGATCTCTGCGACGGTCAGCACGTGCGGCTCGGGCAGCCCCGGGAAGGCGACCGCAGACGGCCCGACGGTCACCCAGCCGCCCTCCTCCGCCGTCGCCGCACCACCAAGGACGCCGCGGAGCATCGGACGCGTCGACGCCTTGCGTCCCGCATGCGCGAGTTGGACGCCGATGGCGCCGCCGAGCCCGTGCACCGCCCGGACGATCCGGGACCAGGCAGCGGCCTGGGCGTCCGACCACAGCCCCGCATCGGCGGGGCTGATCCGACCTTCCGGAGCGACCGCGGTGGCCTCGGAGATGATCAGCCCGAACCCGCCGGCGGCGCGCGTCGCGTAGTGAACAAGGTGGAAATCGGTCGGGACGCCGTCGTGGGCGTCCACGGAGTACATGCACATCGCGGGCGTCCACAGGCGGTTGCGCGCCGTCAGGCCGTCCAGCGTCAGGGGGTCGAGAAGGTCGGGCACCCATCGAGTCTTCCAGACGACCCCACTCCTACTTAAGTACCGTTTCCGGCCTGCGGACCCCTTCTAGCCGGATTCCAACCCCCACCCGGTGCCATACTCCGCCGTGTGGGAACCCCGGACACGACTCTTCGCGCGCGCCTGTCGCGGCTGCGCGAGCGGCTCCCGCACATCCCCGATGGCACGGTCGAAGCGGTCTGCGCCGGCCTGGTGGCGCTGCTGCCCATCACCAACGCTCAGCGTTACGCCGGCGACCGCCTCGGGTTCACCCTCGAACTCCTGCTGTGCGTGTGCGTGGCCATCGTCGG
>DAIRTI010000038.1:0-23279 GCA_036803965.1 Propioniciclava sp. | reverse complement strand
TCGCCTATTCGACGACGTCGATCATCCTGCGCGCCGAGCAGGCCAAGCTGCGCGGCGTGTCCGACCCGCAGGTGGCGGCCGACCTCGACTTCATCATCGCCGCCGGACGCAACTCGATGCGCGACCTGCGCGGCATGATGGAAACCCTCCGCCGCAACGACCCCGACAACGACGACGACCGCTCACCCTGGCAGATCTCCTCGCTCGACGAGGTCCTGAGGCAGCGGGCCGAGGAGTTGCGCGCGCACGGCTTCGTCGTCACCAGTCACGTGGACGCCGACCTGGCCGCGCTGCCGGAATCGGTCCGGGAGACGCTCGGCAAGGTGGTGGCCGAGGCGACCGGGAACATGGTCAAGCACGGCGACCCTTCGGGGCCGGTGCGCATCCTGGTCGAGAGCGGCACCGACGACGTCGAGGCCGTGTTCATCAACAAGCCAAGGCCGCGCGGCACGGGCCGGCCCGAGACGGGCCAGCTTGGGCTGATCGGGGCTCGCGAGCGGGTGGAGGCGCTGGGCGGCGAGGTACAGGTGACGAGCGAAACTCCGGAGTGGGTCGTGCGGGTACGGATCCCGCTGGGAGGTTGAGGTGACACGTTCCCCCATCAGGGTCATCGTCGTCGACGACGACGCCATCACGCGTTCGGCGCTGGCCGCCTACGCCGAGGCGGCGCACGACATCGAGGTCGTGGGCATCTACGAGAACGGAGAGGAGGCGGTCGGGGCCGTCGCGTCCCAGCCCGTCGACGTCGTGCTCATGGACATCCGGATGCCGGTCATGGATGGCATCACCGCCGCCCGGCAGATCCGCGCCAACAGCAGCCGCACGCGCGTCCTGCTGCTGACCTCGTTCGACGAGGACCAGTACATGATGAACGCACTGCAGGCCGGGGCGTCCGGGTTCCTGCTCAAGGACGCCTCGCCCAAGGCGCTCGTGGACGCCGTCCACGCCGTCCACGAGGGAACCGCGGTGATATCCCCCGAGCCGCTGGCCCGCATGGTCCGCGGCCAAGCAGGCGCACCCATCCCCCTGAGGTCGAAGGCGGCGGTCCCGCCCCACGTCGAGCTCAGCGAGGCCGAGATCCGTATCCTCCGCCTGCTGTGCCAGGCCCACAGCAACGCCGAGATCGCGGAGACTCTGCACATCGCCGAGTCGACGGTGAAGACGCACGTGTCCGCGATCATGGCCAAGCTGCTCGTCAATTCACGGCTCAAGGCGGTCGTGCGCGCCTATGAATGGGGCCTCATCGAGCGCTCCGAGTGACCAAGGGGGTAATGGTCCTCTGCTACGCGCGCCGCGTCTCGACTAGGATTCGCTCCAACCGCGCGCAGACCACGAAGGAGCCCGTTATGAAGACCAAGAAGCTGATCGCCACCGGAGCGCTGGCCCTGCTGCTGACCGCTGGCGCCGTCTCCCCCGCCCAGGCGGCCAAGGTCGGCGGCGTCGCGACCGGAAGTTCTTCCGGTGGCGCCCAGACGCAGGCGGCCATGGCCTGCTACTTCGCCCCCTGGCTGCCCTGGTGCTGGTAGTCGTCGACTGACCCGGCGGCGGCGCGCTCGTTGCGCGCCGCCGGGCCGCCGTGTGGTCTCGATTCGGTATCACGACATCGCGAAATCGACCACGCCGCCGGCCAATACTTTGTAGGGTGATGGCCTAAAGGTTCCCAAAGTTAACCTAGAGTGCCGTCGAGGGCGCGCTTCGACGAGGAAGGCGGCTGAGAACCACATGATCACCCACGAAGTCCAGAAGGTCCACCGGATTTCTGTGCGCTTCTCCGGAGACTCCGGCGACGGCATGCAGCTGACCGGCGATCGTTTCACCTCGGACACGGCGCTGTACGGCAACGACCTCGCGACGCTGCCCAACTACCCGTCCGAGATCCGAGCCCCTCAGGGCACCGTCCTCGGCGTCAGCAACTTCCAGTTGCAGTTCGGCGACCACCACATCTACACGCCCGGTGACCAGCCCGACGTGCTGGTGGCGATGAACCCGGCCGCCCTCAAGGCGAACTCCAAGGAGGTGCGGGCCGGCGGTCACATCATCGTCGACAGCGACACCTTCACGCCCCGTGCGTTGGAGAAGCTGGGTTACGCCGACAACCCGCTGGTCGACGGTTCGCTGAGCGACTACCACATCCACGCCGTGCCGCTCACGTCGATGACCGTGAACGCGCTGGCCGACTTCGACCTGTCCAAGAAGGACAAGGAGCGGTCGAAGAACATGTTCGCCCTCGGGCTGCTGTCCTGGCTGTTCAGCCACCCGCTCGATGCGACCAAGCAGTTCCTGAACCAGAAGTTCGCCCGCAAGCCCGACGTGCTGGGCGCGAACCTGGCCGCCCTCGAGGCGGGCTGGACGTACGGCGAGAACACCGAGGTGTTCGCGGTCCGCTACGAGGTGGCTCCCGCCAAGATGGAGACGGGCGTCTACCGCAACATCACCGGCAACACCGCGACGGCGTACGGGCTGGTCATGGGCGCTCACCGGGCGGGCCTGCAGCTCGTCCTGGGGTCGTACCCGATCACCCCGGCGACCGACATCCTGCACGTCCTGAGTGGCCTCAAGCGCTACAACGTCATGACCATGCAGATGGAGGACGAGATCGCCGGCATCGGCGCCGCCGTTGGCGCGTCGTTCGCGGGCAAGCTCGGCGTCACGACGACGTCCGGCCCCGGCATGTGCCTCAAGAGCGAGTTCATGGGCCTGGCCGTCATGACCGAGCTGCCGCTCGTGATCGTGGACGTCCAGCGGGGCGGCCCCTCCACCGGCCTGCCCACCAAGACCGAGCAGGCCGACCTGCTGCAGGCCCTGTACGGACGCCACGGCGAGTCCCCGATCGCGGTCATCGCCGCGCAGTCGCCGGCCGACTGCTTCGACGCCGCCTACGAGGCGTGCGCCGTGGCCGTCAAGTACCGCCACCCGGTGATCCTGCTCACCGACGGCTACCTGGGCAACGGCTCCGAGCCGTGGCAGCTGCCCGACCTGGCGTCGATCCCCCCGATCGAGCCCGACTTCGCGACGGGCCCGAACGCGACCGACGCCAAGGGCCAGCCGGCCTTCCACCCCTACAAGCGCGACCCGAAGACGCTGGCGCGTCCGTGGGCGGCCCCCGGGACGCCCGGGCTCCAGCACCGCATCGGCGGCCTGGAGAAGGCGGACGGCTCCGGCTCGATCTCGCACGACCCGGCGAACCACGACCGCATGACGCGCCTGCGCGTCGAGAAGGTCAACCGCATGACCGCCGATATCCCCGACCTCGAGGTCGTCGACCCAAGCGGTGAGGCCGACCTGCTGATCCTGGGCTGGGGCTCGTCCTACGGCCCGATCACGGCCGCCTGCGCCAACCTGCACGACATCGGCGTGAAGGTCGCCCAGGCGCACCTGCGGTGGGTCAACCCGCTGCCGAAGAACACCGGCGAGGTGCTCCGCAAGTACAAGCGGGTCGTCGTCCCCGAGATGAACCTGGGCCAGCTGTCCAAGGTGCTGCGCGCCGAGTTCCTGGTCGACGTGCTGTCGGTCACGTCCGTGCGCGGCCTGCCGTTCGCGGTGCCCGAGATCATGCAGCTGATCAACGACCACGTGAACGACCTGGCGCTCACCGCTGAGCAGCTCGAGGAGGACGAGAAATGACGATCGCCGAGTACAACGACCTGAGCCACCTCACCGGCACGGCGTTCGTGCCCCGCGTCCACCACGAGCGGGTGCTCACGAAGAAGGAGTTCGTCTCCGACCAGGAGGTGCGCTGGTGCCCCGGCTGCGGTGACTACGCCATCCTCGCCGCTTTCCAGCAGTTCATCCCCGAACTGGGCATCGCCCCCGAGAACATCGTGGTGGTCTCGGGCATCGGCTGCAGCTCGCGCTTCCCGTACTACGTGGACAGCTACGGCATGCACTCGATCCACGGCCGTGCCCCGGCCATCGCGTCGGGCATCGCGACCTCGCGTCCCGACCTGTCGGTGTGGGTCATGACCGGCGACGGCGACGCGCTCGCCATCGGCGGCAACCACGTCATCCACGCCCTGCGGCGCAACGTGAACCTGAACATCGTGATGTTCAACAACGAGATCTACGGCCTGACCAAGGGCCAGTACTCGCCCACGTCGCCCAAGGGCCTGGTGACGAAGTCGACCCCGTTCGGCTCCGTCGACCACCCGTTCAACCCGATCAGGCTGGCCCTGGGCTCGGACGCCACGTTCGTCGCCCGCACGCTGGCGTCCGATCGGCAGCACCTGACGGCGACCCTGCGCCGCGCGGCGCTGCATCGTGGGGCGTCCTTCGTCGAGGTCCTGCAGAACTGCGTGATCTTCCACGACGGCGCGTACGACGGGCTCAGGTCCGACAGCGAGGGCGAGCACATCCTCCGCATGGAGGAGGGGCAGCCGCTCGTTGCCGGTGATCGGTGCGTCATCCGCGATCCCAACAAGGGGCTCACCGTGGTGCCGACGTCGGCGGTGGATCCGAGCAAGATCCTCAAGCACGACCCCCACCACACCAACCCGGGCATCGCGTTCGCGCTGGCGTCCATCGAGGGGGCCGACGAGCAGGATCTCGTGCCGATCGGCATCTTCCGCGAGACCGTTCAGCCGACGTACGACGACGACGTGCGCGAGCAGATCCGTTCGTACGTGGACGCCGCCGGCGGCACCCCCACGGACGCCGACATCGCGGCGCTGCTGGCCGGCAAGAACACCTGGTCGGTGAAGTAGTTCTCAGCCGTTCGCAACTCGGGCCCGGCGCGGCAGTCCTGCCGCCCGGGCCCTGCGGCGTCCGGAGAAGAACGCGCGCAACGGCGACCGACGGCCGAACAGCCAGACCGCGGCCGTGATCAGCGCGACGAGTGCGGGCAACGCCAGTCGGGCGTAGTAGGCGAGGTAGCCGACGATCGTCCAGGGCGTCGACTGCCCGGACGCCGGACCGACCTTCTTGCCGACGACGACCGGGGGCTGCCAGTAGTAGGCGCCGTAGGTGACCCCGGCCAGGACGCCCAGCCACGCGATCGCGGACGCCGAGTAGGCCGGAGCGTCGCGCGTGTAGCGCCGCATGGCCCAGCGGAAGAACAGGTGCGCGACCACGATCGCGACGATGCCGATGCCGATGGCCCAGGGCTGCGGGAGGCGTCCGGTGTCGAAGGCCCACTCGCTGTTCATCGCCATCCGGCGCGGGATCGCCAGCGATCCCATCACCGACATCGCGGTGAGTGCCCAGGCGCCGGCGACGGCGACGTTCGCCAGGGCGGCCAGGACGAGGTCGGCCAGCTTCCCGGCGCTCCAGGCGCGGCGGGCGGGGTTCTCGGCCGGCACGGCCCGGGCTGGATTGGTCACGGCGACCATGCTAGAGGCCGAGGGACGCCCAGGGTCGCAGGCGGGACGCCGCGGTCACTCGCGCTCGGGACGCTTCACCACCAGGGCGATGAGCTCTCGGCTGCAGCCCAGGGCGGCGGCCAGGGCCCCGTAGGACCAGCGCTGCGGGTCCTCAGCACGGAGGCGGCGGATGAGGGCATCCCGTTCGGCCCGCTGCCGGGCGGCGAGCTCGTCAGCCTCGATGGCCTTGCGGTGCAGCTCGCGGGCGCGGGCGACGCGGGCGTCAGAGGTGCCCCCGAAACGCCGAGAGGCGGCACCCCGCTGGGGGGTACCGCCTCGTTCGGGCTCAGCTGGCACGGGCGAACTCCGTGATCAGCTGCGGCACCGCGGCGTCGAAGCCGGCGACATCGAGCATGCCGGCGTCGTCGGGATCCGCGATGCTGAACCGCGTCGCCGTCATGCCGACCACGACGAGCCTGGCCGGGATGCCGGTCTTCTCGCGGTACGCCCGCAGCGCCTGGTGCGGGTGCACCTGACCGTGCCAGGTCTCGTTGTCGGTGTAGACCACGAAGGTGTCCACCTCCAGCCCGGCCCGTGCCGCGTGCAGCATCGGCAGGGCACAGTCGGTGCCGCCCATGGGCAGCGCGTCGACCACCCGCAGCGCGTCGTCCAGCCGGCGCCGCGGCGAGATCGCCAGCGGCAGCAGGTCGGGCTCGCTCCACGAACGGCCCTGCGAGAAGCCAACGGCGGACGCCGCGGGCTCGGTCGCCAGCTGCACCAGCGCGAGCGCCGCGGTCGCCTCGCGGGCCGTGATCGGCATGCCGGAGATCGGCACGCCCATCGAGCCCGACACGTCGACGGCCAGAAGCGTCCGCTTGCCCGACCGCTCGACCGCCTCGAACGCCGCGTAGAACGCCGCGTCGAGGGCATCGACGACCGCCTGCGTCGGCGTCCACTCGCCCGCGCCGCGGGCTGACCGGCCGGACGCGTACGTCCGCTGGGCGACCAGCACGCTGACCGGGTGGACGCGCGCCCGCTTGAGCCGGTCGGCGTCCGACAGCTGCGCGGTGACCTCGGCGGTGCGTCCGCCGAAGTCGGGCATCAGGCCGAGCCGAGTGAGCCGCGGCAGCTGGCGCAGCAGAGCCGTCTGCGGGACGCCCACGTCGAGCAACGCGTCCCAGACGGCCGGCTCGCCGAGGGCGGCGTCCGGCAGCATCTCCCAGGACAGTCCGTATTCGGCCACCAGCCGGGCCCAGGTGGCGGCGTCCGACGCCTGCTGAGCGGCCGAGAAGCCCTCGATCAGGCGCGGCACCTCGGCCCCGACACTGCCCCGGACGATCCAGTCGAACGTGTCCCGCTGCGCGGGCACGACCGTCTCGGGGTGCGCGAGGCGCAGCAGGTCGCGGTGCGACCAGCCCTCGCGCTGGCGGTACTTGACCGCCTGATACGCGAGCTGATCGGCGTCCTTCTCCGTGTACCAGCCGCTGACCGCACGCCGCAGGCCGCGGCCCCAGCCGCGGAACTGCTCCACGTACGCGGCGAACTGGAACAGGTGCGTGCCCGTGCGGGCCACCAGCGGCAGGGCCTCGAGTGCGGCCGGCGCGGCATCCGGAATCGACGTGGCGTACGCGAGCGCGAACAGCGCCGGGTTCTGCTTCGGGGCGGCGCCGCGCGTGGAGACGTCCACGATCGTGGCGACCAGAGCGGCCGGGTCGGCGTCGGCGAGGCGCGCGACGACCGCCGCGTTCTCGATCGCCAGCGCCTGCTCGGCGGCGTAGTAGGTTCCGCCGTCGACACCGAGGGTGAGGAACCGCCGCAGGCGCGCGAGGTCGTCGAGCTCGACCGTGTAGCCGCCGGCCGAGTTCGCGACCTGTCGCGGGTCGGCGGGCCGGCTCTGCGGCGTCCGCCTCGAGCTGATCCAACGCAGGGCGTCCATGATTCCTCCTGACGAGCGAGGCGGTGACGGGCGTGTCGTGCACACCGGCGGGGACCCGGCCTGGCCGGGCTGGCCCACTCCTGGGCCTCCCCAGATGGGAGATAACCGATCCGCTCCGGCCCGTCACCGCATTCGCGCTTGTGGAACGGCGGGCGTGTGGTGCGCACCGGACCGGGACTCGAACCCGGCTTCCACCGATAACCGAAACGCTTCGGCCCGCCGTCGTGACGAGGAACCGGGCAACCACCGTCTCCGGCCCACCCGGAACCTCGTCTGTTGACTTGTGCGCTGCCAGGCGGGCGTGGAGTTGGCCGCCGAATGCCCACCGCTCTACCAATTGAGCTACCGGCCTGGCCGGCGAGGACTCGAACCTCGAACACATGGATCCGATAACCGACTGCCGCCGGCCCACCTGACAACCCGACAAGTGTGTAGCCCCCTACACACTTGTGTCAAACCTGAGCCGCTCTGAGTCTTGCCTGACTCTGGGGAATCGGCAGCAGTGCCGGACGTCGCGGGCGACAATGGGGTGGTGTTGGGGAGCCCGGAGGAGTACAAGGGCCAGTCGTACTACGACAAGGTCGGTGGTCACGACACGTTCGTGCGCCTGATCCGCGAGTTCTTCGTCGGCGTCCGCAACGACCCCGAACTGCTCGCCATGTACTCCCACGACATCGAGGGCGCCGAGGAGCGGCTCCGGCTGTTCTTCGAGCAGTACTGGGGCGGCCCCCTCACTTATTCGCGCACCCGGGGGGCGCCGCGGCTCAAGATGCGCCACATGCCCTACAAAGTCACCCCGCGTATGCGCGACCACTGGCTGCAGTGCATGCACCACGCCATCACGAGCGTGAACCTGCCTGCCGAGGAAGAGTTCTGGATGCGCGACTACATCGAGCGCGCCGCCGACTTCCTCGTCAACGCCGACGACTAGGCCGGACGCCCCCGAAGACAGCAACGCGCTCGGCCAGGGAACCCCCACTCAGGGCGCGGAGGGCGCCGGCGAGGACGTGGTCGTCGACGCCTTCGGCGTG
The DNA here is from genome assembly GCA_036803965.1 of Propioniciclava sp. Taxonomy (GTDB): domain Bacteria; phylum Actinomycetota; class Actinomycetes; order Propionibacteriales; family Propionibacteriaceae; genus Propioniciclava. Next base: position 15,018 of record DAIRTI010000038.1, on the reverse strand, counting down.
GACGACGCGCTCGAGCTCCCGGCCGGGGTTGGCGTCGGCGAAGTGACCTGAGTGGTCGTCGACGTGCTCGTCGGTGCCGGCGACGCGCTGGACGTGGTCGTCGTCTGCGCCGGCGTCGTCGGGGTCGCCGACGTGTTGGACACGGGCACCGTGTCGGCCTCGTTCGACGAGGTGGTGTCGGACGCCTGCCTGGTGCCGGACGTCGCCGCCCGCCCCTGGGTGGCCCCCTCGACGGTGGTCGTGTAGCCGCCGTCCACGCTGCGCCCGGTCGCGCTCTCCGCCGCAGTCAGGACGCCCATGGTCACCGCGAACGTCGCGAGCGCCACCACGAGGACGCCGCCGATCGCCACGCCGACCTTGCTGCGGGCGACGACCAGCTTGAGCCCGGCGTGGGTCCGCTCGATGCCGAACGTGGCGAACTGGCTCACCGCACCGGTGACGACGGCGCCGAGCGCCGCGCCCAGCAGCGTCCCGGTCACTCCGAGCCGGGAGCCCAGCAGCGCTGCCGCCACGGACGCCGGCACGCTCGCCAGCAGCGGCGACAGCTTGAACTTGAAGGTCTCGGGTGCGTCCTCGTCGGCTTCGGCCTCGGACGCGTCCTCGGAAGCCGCGTCGGCGGCGTCCTCGGGTGGCTGGATCGCCTCTGTTGCGGGAGCCTGGTCGGCCGGCATCGGCGCGGACTGCGCCAACGGCGTCCCTTCGGACTCTGCTGTGAACTCGGTTTCTGACTCGGCTACTTCGGGCGCAAATTTGGTGCTCATGACCAATCCAAGGCTACTTGGAGACACCTGGGAAAGAAACCGGTCTCAGCTGTCGGCCTCCTGTTGCCTCCAGAGCTCCAGTTCGCGCTCGACGTCGACCAGGCGCACGACGACCGCCGGACGCCCCGTCGCCGTCGCGTAGAACCGTCGGATGCGCTCGTTCAGGTCCTCGAGGATGGCCCGCGCCGCCGCCTCGGCCCGGACGCCGCGCAGCTTGTCGGAGACGGTTTCGACCTCCTTGCGCAGCGACATCGCCGTGGGCAGCAACGGTTCGAGGTTCTCGCGCTTGATCTTGGCCTTGATCCACCAGTCCGGGTCGTCGTCGAGCTCCAGCGGACGACCCGCACCCGGCAGGTTGTCGAACTCGCCCCGCTCCATCGCTTCGCGAATCTGCCGATCGACCCAGGATTCGAACTGCACGCTCCCATCCTAGGAAGCCCGCCGACTGGTGCCGAGAGGCCCCGTTGACGAGACTGGGGGCAGACGCGAAAGGAACGCACATGGAACATCGCTACCTCGGCAACTCCGGCCTGAAGATCTCCGAGATCATCTACGGCAACTGGCTGACCCACGGCTCGCAGGTCGAGAACGCGGTCGCGGAGAGATGCGTCAAGGAGGCCCTGGCGTGCGGCATCACCACGTTCGACACCGCCGACGTGTACGCCAACACGGCGGCCGAGAAGGTGCTGGGCAAGGCGCTGCGCGGTGAGCGGCGCGAGTCGCTGGAGATCCTCACCAAGGTCTACTGGCCCACCGGACCGCGCGGCCACAACGACTCGGGACTGTCCCGCAAGCACATCCGGGAGTCGATCGACGGCTCTCTGAAGCGCCTGCGCACCGACTACGTCGACGTCTACCAGGCCCACCGCTACGACGTGGAGACGCCGCTGTGGGAGACGATGCTGGGGTTCGCCGACGTCGTCAGGGCGGGCAAGGCCATCTACATCGGCGTCTCGGAGTGGACGGCCGACCAGCTCCGCGAGGGCCACCGGCTCGCGACCGAGATGGGCGTTCAGCTGATCTCGTCGCAGCCGCAGTACTCGATGCTCTGGCGCGTGATCGAGGACGAGGTCGTGCCGACCTCCCACCAGCTCGGCGTTTCCCAGATCGTCTGGTCACCGATCGCCCAGGGCGTCCTCACCGGCAAGTACAAGCCGGGCCAGCCGGTGCCGCAGGGCTCGCGGGCCACCGACAAGCGCGGCGGCGCCGACATGATCAAGCGCTGGATGAACGACGACCTGCTCACCCGCGTCCAGGGCCTGGCGCCGATCGCCGCCGAACTGGGCCTCACGATGAGCCAGCTCGCCGTCGCCTGGGTGCTGCAGAACCAAAACGTCGCCGGTGCGATCATCGGGGCGTCCCGGCCCGAGCAGGTCAAGGAGAACGTCGGCGCGACCGGCGTCCGGATTCCGCCCGACTTGATGCGGCGCATCGATGAGACGCTGGGCGACGTGGTGGAGCGCGACCCGGGCAAGACGTGGGAGAACGCCCCCAAGCAGCGACCCAGCTGATCGACGCAGGACGCCGCGGGCGCTCACTGCTCCGGCCGGCGGTGTTCGGTTCACGGACCGCCCAGCAGCCGGTCGACGAGCTCCAGCAGGAGCGGGGGCATCGCGTGCTCGGGCACCTGGACGTCCACCAGCGGCCCGGTGCACGTGATGCCGTAGCAGAAGGAGTCGGGCCAGGCCTCGGCTCCGTCGAGGTCGAGCAGATCGCGGTCGCGGAGCGCCGCCAGCCAGGCCCGCCGCTCGTCGGCGGGCAGGTCGGCCAGCGCGACCGACCTCTCTTGCAGCACCCCGGCCAGGCCACCGGTCTTCGTCACGGTGAGCAGCCCGGACCCCGTCGGGGCGTTCGCGTCGGACGTCATGAGAGAAGTCAACCGGACGCCTCCGACATTTCCGCGGACCCGGCGGCTGGCGTCCCTACTCGGGCGAGAGGGGGCGTCCCGACGGATCGTCGAGCAACCGCAGACTGCGCGCGCGCTCCACGGCCTCCGCACGGGAGTGGGCGCCCAGCGTGGCGTACAGCGCCCGGATGTGAGTGCGGATGGTGGCCGGGGACCGGTCCATCTCGCGCGCGATGGCCGGCACTGTCTTGTGCGACGCCAGCGCCCGGAGGATGCGCTGCTGGACCGCGGTCACCTGCAGTTCGTGGTCGCCCCGCGCGGCCCGCACGGACTCGGACAGCCGGTCGTACTCGCTGCGGAGGAAGCCGCCGGGCGAACCCGGGAGCGCGTCGATCGGCAGGGCGTCGAGGATCCTCACGGCTCGCTGCTCCAGGCCCAGCAGGTAGGCCGCCTCCCCCATGACGACGGTGGGGAGCAGGGCGCGCGCCGGCACCGAGTGCACGACGTAGGGCAGTTTGCGCTGGGCGGCGTCCAGGTAGTCGATGGCCTCCCGGCGCTCACCCATGCGCGCGGCCAGGAGGGCCTCCAGGGCGTCCAGCACGAGGGCCGTGGGGTGGCCGCGCAGGCCGCTGCCCTCCAGGAGTTCGGACGCCCTGCGCACGCAGGCGCGCGACTCGTCGTCGCGGTCCAGCCGGACCAGCACGTACCCGATCGTGTGCAGGCGCCAGGCGTCGATGAGCGGAAGATCCACGCACAGGGGCGCCAGCGACTGCAACTGCACCATCGCCTGCTCGAGCCGCCCCTCGTTCATCACGCCGAGGCCGCCCATCAACTGGGCGACGATCCCCCACCAGCCGTCGACCTCGACGCTAGAGCCCGACCCGCCCTCGATGTCCAGCATCTCGGCGAGGACGGTGCTCAGCTCGGCCGCGTGCACGTCGTCGGACAGCTCCAGCGCCTGCAGCCGGCGCACCCAGCGCGCGGCGGCGTCCAGGTTGCCCTCGGCGGCGTCGACGGCCGCCGAGACCGCTTGCAGCCGGATCTCGCGGATGAACTCGTCTGGGGTGAACGCCGCCATCCACCGCCGCACCAGTTCGGTGCGGCCCTGCAGCGCGGCGCGGCGCCCGGCCGTGTACAGGAAGTCGATGAGTGCCTCTCGGTCGTTCGCGGCCAGCCAGAGCCGGAACGCCTCGTCGTCGCGGTCGTTGCGGGACAGGTGCTCGGCCGCCCGGCGGATGAGCCCGGACTGCGCCGCAGGGTCGGAGGCCGAACGGTGGGCCTGAAGCGAGGCCTGCACCAGCGGGTGAATCGTGACGAGGCCCCCCTCGCTCACCGTCACCAGGGGAATCGGATGGTCGGTCAGCCTCTTGGCCAGCTGCAGGGAGTCGCCGGACGCGCGGGCGGCGTCCAGGGTGTCGAACGTGACCGGGGACAGCAAGGCGGCGTCCGCGAGGTGGTCGATGAGCGTGGGCTCGAGGCCGTGCCAGACCTCCTCGTCGAGGAACCGGTCCAGAGCGACGCGTTCCCTGCGCGCCTCGGCATCGCCCGTCGCCTGGGCGACCGCCCAGGGCAGCGCAGCCGGCCAGCCGCCCGACGCGCGATACACCTCGTCGATCTGATCGTCGCCCAACTGCTGGCGACGAAGGATCGCCAACTCCGACCGCGTCAGTGCGAGGTCGTCGCCGGCCAGGGCCAGCAGGCGGCCCTCGACACAGGCCCGGGCCAGGCCGACGAAGGGGTGGCTGCGTCCGCTGACGGCCAGCACCATGCGCCTCGGCGTGTGTTGCACGAGTTGCTTGAGAAGCCTCAGCGAGGTCTGCTCGGTCAGGTGGTGCACGTCGTCCAGCATCAGGATCAGGTAGGTCTGCGACAGCGAACGCAGCAGTGTCCGGCCCCAGTCGGGGGCACCCGGACGCCCCTCCAGCAGATCGCGTCCCGACGGCACGAGGCCGCCCAGCGCGTCGAGCAGGTGCAGCCCGAGCGCGTTCTCGTCGTTGTGTTCGGGCCCCAGCCGGACGCCGATGGTGCGCAGATCGGCATGCTCCTGCCACGCCTGCAGCAGAGCGCTCTTCCCGTAGCCGGCCGGGGCGGTCAGGCTCACTACAGAACCGAGCCGCACCTTCGCGAGCGTCGACAGGAGCGCCGGCTTGGCGATCCGTCGACTGGCAACGCGCACGCCGATGTCACTACCCGACTTCATGTCCCCCAGCTCTCGGACGCGTCGCGGCGGCCGTCAGTCCCGGACGCCGTTGTCGGACTTGCGCGACGCTGCGCGCCGACCGCCTCGCCGGGCCATCAGCCGCGACATCGTCACCTCGGAAATGCCCAGATACCGGGCGATCTCGCGCTGCGTCAGCTGGGAGACCGCCTCGGGGGAACGCTCGACGAGAGCGTCGTAGCGTTCGTCGGAGGAGCGCGTGAGGCGCTCCTCTTCGCGCTGCGCCTGACGGAGCGTCTGCTCCAGCAACAGGCGCGAACGAAGCGTCGCCCACTCGCCGTACCGGCCGGCGAGGGTCGAGATCATGCGACCATCCAGCAGGATGACCCTGGCCTCGGTGACCGCGGAGACCCGATAGGTCGGCGCCGGCGTCCCCTCGTAGCCCATCCAGCCCGCGGACGACTCGCGGAGCAGGTCGCCGTACAGGGCGTACAGGTTGCCCGAGACGTCCCCCCGCTCGAGGAAGGCGACCGTCGTCTCCCGGCCCTCGTGAACCACCGTCTGCGCCAGCAGCCCCCGCTCGATCAGCACCAGGTAGGGGAAGGGCTTGCAGGGCTCGCTGAGCGGGTCGCCCGGGCACAGGTGCAGACTGGACGCCGATGACAGGAGCGTGTCCAGGCGCGGCAAAGGCCCCCCACCGATTTCGGCCAGGAGTCGTGATGCGAAGCCGTGGCGCACGAGGGGACGAATGTTCTGCGGAGTGGTCAGCAGCACCTGGTCCGGGTATAAGGCACCAGATGGATTCGTCATGGACACCCACTCGACTCACTTGATTTGAGGGAACGCTCCGAGGCATTGGCCAGGGCACCCGTCACGGTAGTCTGAACCAGTGCGCGTTCTACTACGCATCGTAGCAAAAGGGTCTGCGGCTGGAGGATTGATCAACACTTGACTACCCACGTCCTGACAAGGCTCCGCGGCTGGGCGGCTGTGGCATGGCCGCGACGACTCTCCATAATGACATGGTGTCCGAGCAGAGTGTGACCCCCGCGCCATCAACGGGTGATGCGAGCCCCCGTCCTGGACGCCGGATGTCCCGGCGTGGCGTGCTGGCGGCGGGCGGCGTCCTGCTGGCCGCAGGGCTCGGGGGCAGCGCCTACGTCGCCTGGGAGCTCTTCGGCGACCCTCTGATGGACCCGGTGGCCGCCGAGCAGGGGGTCTCCGACGTGAAGTCGGCTTGGGAGTCCGGCCAGGATCCGTTCACCCCGCACACCGTGCCGGGCACCGCGATCGCCCTGCTGCGCATCCCCGACTTCGGCGCCGACTTCGAGGTGCCGGTCGTGCTCGGCACGACGAACGCCGCTCTGTCGAAGGGCGTGGGGTGGTTCGAGGAGACCGCGAAGCCCGGCGAGATCGGCAACTTCGCCGTCGCCGGCCATCGCGGCAGCCGCGGGCCCTTCGTCAAGCTGCCCGGTCTCGCCGTGGGCGCCCGCGTCGAGGTGGAGACCCGCGAGGCGCTGTTCGTGTACGCCCTCGACAACCATCCCGCGGACACCGTGGTCCTCAACTCCGACACCTGGGTGCTCGACCCGGTGCCCGGCCAGCCGCCGTCCACCAAGCCGACCATCGCCCGCATCACGCTCATCACCTGCGCCGAGCTCTTCCACGCCCCGGATCGCGCCGTCGCCTTCGGCCACCTCGTGGAGACCCGCGCCAAGTAACCGCCGTCCGGCCCACTGTTGGGCCCACCGTCCGCCACCTCGCAGGCGATCTGTGCAACGACGACCTACGCTCTCTCGCGCGATCAGTGCAATGAATTTCGCGTTCGCGGCGTGATCTGTGCAATGAATTTCGCCGAAAAACCGCGAACCACATTGCACAGATCGCATGGTGATGGGAACGGCACTGGACTGTTGGACCCCTGGCCGAGCCGGCGGCGTCCCGGTGCCAGCTGGACGCCCAAGCCGAGCCGGCGGCGTCCCAAACGGTGTCTACGGACAAAGGGAGGTGGGCGGTGACCCTCTCGGATCACCGCCCACCCCTTGGTTGAGCTAGTCGCCCCTTACTTCGTGGTGTCCGCCGTCTTGCGACCGCGGCGTCCCACGAACAGGAGGCCTGCACCCGCGATCAGCAGGAGCGGAGCTCCGATGCCGGCCCACAGCGGGATGTCTCCACCCGTCTGCGGGAGCACCTTGTGGCCGACCGGCACCGTCTCGTCGTCGGTGGAGTACACCTTGTCGTGGGTGCCAGGCACGCGACCGGTGGTCGTGGCCGTGTTGTGGATGGACCGGCGGCTCTCGACATCGTCGGACGTGACCGTGTAACTGCCCTTCGTGCTGCAGGTCGCGGTCTCGCCGACGCCCAGGCTGTCGACGCAGTCGGCGTCGTCCAGGCCGAGCATCTCGTCGGAGATGGTCACCGGAGCCAGCCGGACGCCACCGATGTTCGTCACCTTGAAGATGTAGTGGATGGTCTCGCCGGCGTCCGCATAGCCGTTGCCGTTGAAGTCGTCCAGGTGGGCGATCTTGTTCAGCGAGATGGCCGGCGGCTCGAGGCAGAGCTCAGCCTGAGCGTCGTTGTCGGTGCTCGTCTTCGAGGTGTTGGTGTTCGTGTCGGGGACGTCCAGCGGGTTCGTCTCGGGGATCTCACCCGGGGCCGGGGCCACGTAGGCCACGTTGTGAACCTTGCCGTACGCCTTGTCGTTGATCGTCGCGACGACCCTGATCGGCTCGCCGGTGGCACCGGCTGCGAGCTGCACCGTGGAGGTGCAGGTCACGTCGACACAGGTGTAGTTGTCGCCCGTCATGGAGACCAGGGTCAGGCCCTCAGGCAGAACCTCGGTCACCGACCAGCCGGCCAGCGCGTCCATCGGGCCCTCGTTGCTCGGGCTCAGCCAGAACGTGACCTTGTCGCCCTGGACGAACGGACCGTTGGTGGCCAGGTGCTTGTCGAGCACCAGGTTGATGCGCGACCACAGGCCGGCATCGATCGTCGGATCGTCCGCCTGGTTCGGCAGCGCCGAGTTGTTGCCCTCACTCGGGGTCGTGAACTGCGGGGTGTAACCCGTCGTCACGTCCGCGTTCGAGTCGGACGCCGTCGCACCCGTCAGCTGGTAGGTGTACGTGGTGCCGTCAGGCTTCACGAACTCCACCCAGTAGTCGGTGTGCGGCTGCAGGCTGGTGAAGGCGTAGTAGCCGTCGTCACCAGTCACCGTGGTCGCCTTCACCGAACCGTCGGCGTTGTGCAGGATGACGGTCACGCCCGGCACCGCGGGCTCGTTCGCCTGCTGCTGCCCATCGCGGTTGACATCCCACCAGACGTAGTCGCCGACGGAGACCGGCTGGACGCGCAGGCTCGCCTGGGCGTCGTTGTCGGTCGGCGACGTCGAGGTGTCGGTGTTCGTGTCGGGCACGACCAGCGGGTTCGTCTCGGGCACGTCGTCCTTGAACGGCGTCACGTAGGCGACATTGTGGATGTCACCCAGCGCGTCGGCGTTGATGGTGGCCGTGACCGTGATCGGGCCGCCGTCGGCGCCCCCGGCCAGCTCGGCGTCCGCCGTGCAGACCGTGCCGGAGCAGGTGTAACCGGCACCGACCATGCTGACCAGCGTCAGCTGGGACGGCACGATCTCGGTGACCGTCCAGCCCTTGAGGGCGGTGGACGGGCCGTCGTTGTGCGGCACCAGCGTGAAGACGACGGTCTGGTTCGGGACGTACGGCTTCGCCGTGTCGAGCGTCTTGGCCAGGGTCAGGTTGAACTTCACCAGGCCGGCGTCGATCGTCGGGTCGTCCGCCTTCGTCGGATCGGTCAGGTTGCTGCCCGTCCTCGGCGTGGTCACCGCGGCCTCACCGGTTGCGTTGTCCGCGTTCGAGTCGGACGCCGCCGCGCCGGTGTACCGGTAGGTGAACGACGTGTCAGCAGGCTTGACGAAGACCACCGTGTAGTCGGTGCCCGGGTACAGGTCCTTGAAGGCGTAGTACCCGTTGTCGTCGGTCTCGGTCGAGCCGACTTCGGAGCCGTCCTTCATCAGCTTGACGACCATGTGAGCCACCGGGGACTCGCCGATGTCCTGCTGACCGTTGCGGTTGTCGTCCATCCACACGTAGTCGCCGATGGAGACCGGGACGATCTCCAGGTCGGCCTGGGCGTCGTTGTCGGTGCCCGTGGTCGACGTGTCGGTGGTGGTGTCCGGAATCACGAGCACGTTGGTCTCGACGATGTCACCCTCGACCGGGGCCACGTAGGCCACGTTGTGGATCTTGCCGAGGATGTCCTTCTTGAGGACCGCGGTGACCGTGATCTTGCCGCCGTCGGCGCCCGCCGCGAGCGGGGCCGATGCGGTGCAGGTGACGCCGGCGCAGGTGTAGCCGTCGCCGGACATCGTCATCGACTCGAACTGAGCTGGGACGACCTCGGTCACCGACCAACCCGCCAGGGCGGCCACCGGGCCGTCGTTGTGCGGAGTCAGCGTGTAGGTGACCGTCTGGCCCGGGATGAACGGCCCGGCGGTGTCGAGCGACTTGGCCAGGGTCAGGTTGTACTTGACCAGGCCCGCGTCGATCGTCGGGTCGTCCGCCGTGTTCGGCAGCAGCGAGTTGCTGCCGGTGTCCGGCGTGAGGACGTCGGCCTTGCCGGTCGTCACATCCGGGTTCGAGTCGGACGCCGTCGCACCCTTCGTCTGCGTGGTGAACGTGCTGCCGTCCGGCTTCACGAACTCCACCGTGTAGGCGGTGTGCGGGACCAGATCGCCGAAGGCGTAGTAGCCGCCGTCCTTGGTCGTGGTCGTGGCGACGACGGTGCCGTCCTTGATCAGGTTGACGGTCACGCCGTCGATGAAGGGCTCGCCGGCGGTCTGCTGGCCGTCACGGTCGGCGTCCCACCAGACGTAGTCGCCGATCGAGACCTTCTTGACCTCCAGGTCGGCCTGGGCGTCGTTGTCGGTCGTCGTCTTGGACGTGTCGGTGTTCGTGTCCGGGACCGCGAGCGGGTTGGTCTCAGGGACATCGCTCTCAGCCGGAGACACGTACGCCACGTTGTGCGCGACGCCCGTGAAGTCGGCGTTGACGGTGGCCACGACGGTGATCGCGGGCCCATTGCTGTTCGCGGCCAGAGGTGCGTTGTTCGTGCACTTGGCGGCCGAGCAGGTGTAGCTCGTGTCGGTCGAGGACATCGACTTGAAGGTCAGGCCCGTCGGCAGGATGTCGGTCACGGACCAACCCGCGAGGGCGGCCACGGGGCCGTCGTTGTGCGGGATGAGCGTGTAGGTGACGTCCTTGCCCACGTAGAACGGGCCGGCCGTGTCGAGCGACTTGGCCAGGGTCAGGTTGTACTTGACCAGGCCCGCGTCGATCGTCGGATCGTCGGTGTCTCCCGCCGTGATCTTGTTCGAGCCGGACGTCGGGGTCGTGATGACCGCGGTGCGGCCGGTGGCCGTGTCCGGGTTCGAGTCGGCGGATGTGGGGACGTTCGCTGCCGTCTGGGTCGTCAACGACGTTCCCGTGGGCTTGACGAACTCGACGATGTACTGGGCGTTCGGCTGCAGGTTGTTGAAGTAGTAGTAGCCGTTCGCGTCGGTCGTCGTGGTCTTCACCGGAAGAAGGGTGACGGGATCGAGCAGGTTGACGACCACGCCGCTGACGACGGGCTCGCCGGCGTCCTGCTGACCATTGCGGTTGACGTCCCACCAGACGTAGTCGCCGATCGAGACCACGTCGACCTTGAGGTCGGCCTGGGCGTCGTTGTCGGTCTCCGTCTTGGAGGTGTCGGTCGTGCCGTCAGGCTTGACCAGCGGGTTCGTCTCGGCGACGTCGTCCTTGAACGGAGCCACGTAGGCCACGTTGTGGGCGGTGCCGTTGAACCCGTCATTGATGGTGGCCGTCACCGTGATGGCGTTGCCGTCGCCCTGGGCGAGCACGTACTTGCCGGTGCAGGTCGCGGTAGCGAGGACGCAGTCGTAGTCCGTGCCCGAGATCGAGGTGATCGTCAGGCCCGCCGGCAGGATGTCGGTCACCGACCAGCCTGCCAGCGCCTCCACCGGGCCGTCGTTTGACGGAACCAGCGTGTAGGTGACCGTCTGGCCCGGGATGAACGGACCGGCCGTGTCCAGGGACTTCCGCAACTGCAGGTTGTACTTGATGATGCCGGCGTCGATCGTGGGATCGTCCGCCTCACCGTGACCGGTCTTGTTGTAGCCCGAGCCCGGGGTCGTCACGGTCGCGATGCCCGTGTCCAGAGCCGGGTTGGAGTCAATCTTGGAGTCGGTGCCCTGAGTCTTGGCGGTGAACGACTCGGTGGCGGCCTTGACGAACTTCACCCGGTAGCCGGTGTTCGCGTCCAGATCCTTGAAGTAGTAGTAGCCGTCCGAGTCGGTGACGGTCGTAGCGAGCCGGGTGGCTGCCGTCATGTCACCGGTCGCCGGGTACAGCTCGACCGTCATGCCCGCGTAGACCGGCTCGCCCTTCGTCTGGAGGCCGTCGCGGTTGCTGTCGTACCAGACGTAGTCGCCGATCGAGACGAGCGGGGCGAGGGTGATGACAGCCTCGTCGTCGTTGTCCGTGTCCGGGTTGGTGGTGTCCTTGTCCAACGTCGGAACGATGAGCGGGATGGTCTCGGGCTGATCGCCGGACGCCTTGTCGACGTACGCGACGTTCTTCAGCGTCCCGGACGTCCCGTCGGCCACCGTCGCGACCACGGTGATCACCGCGCCGGACTTCTTCGCCTCGAGGACCCCGCTGTTCACGCAGGTGCCGGACTGCTTGTCAGCGGCGACCGTGCAGGTGTATTTCGCATCGGTCGAGGTCATCGACTTGATCGTCAGGCCCGCGGGCAGCAGGTCGGTGACCGACCAGTTGCCCTGCGCGTCCACCGGGCCGTCGTTCGACGGCGTCAGCGTGTAGGTGACGTCCTGGCCGGGCCGGATCGTGCCGGTCGTGACCAGAGCCTTGTCCAACTTGAGGTTGTACTTGACGATGCCCGCGTCGATCCCCGGGTTGTCGGCCAGCGCCTTGTCGGCGGAGGTCGACGCCTGGTTGCTTCCCGTGTCCGGCGAGGTGAACGTCACCGTGCCGTCCGTGAGGTTGGCGTCGGAGTCGGTCAGATCCGCCGTGGCGCTGTTGGACGTGATGCCAGAGGCGTCCCTGGTCGTGAACGACTCATCGGCCGCCTTCACGAACTTGACCGTGTACTGGGTCGACGGATCAAGGCCGAGGAAGGAGTAGTAGCCCGCGGCGTTCGTCGTCGTGGTCTGCAGGGGCGCCACCGAGGTGTCGGTCCCCTTGAACAGCTGGACGGTCATGCCCGCGTACGGCTGCTCGCCGGAGGTCTGGAGACCATCGCGGTTCGTGTCGTACCAGACGTAGTCGCCGACGGAGACCAGCGGCTGCTCGATGAACCCGAAGTCCAGCGTCAGATCCTTCTGGCCGTCGGTGGTCATCGACACCGACTTCGACGAACCCGTCGAGGAGTCGGTCTCTCCGGCACCCGAGTTCGCGCCTTCGATCGTCGGCACCAGGCCCGCCAGGGCCGTGACCGTGGACGCCGCGGTGGTGTCGACGGTCACCGTGTACTCGTGACCGATGGGCAGCAGCGGGAAGAGGTACTTGCCGTTGGCGTTGGTCGTCACCGGCCCGACGTCAGCACCCAGCACGTTCTTCACGGGGCCGTTCTCGTCGGTGATCTTGAGCACCACACCCGGGATGCCGGGCTCGCCGGAATCCTGGATGCCGTTGCCGTTGGTGTCCTTCCAGACGTAGTCGCCCACGCTGACCTGCGCGATCGGCTTGATGAGACCGGCGTCGAGCGTCGGGTCATCGGCCTTGTCATGCCCGCCGAGGTTCTTCGACACGCCCTCGACCCACGTCGGGGCCGTGAAGCTGATCGTGCTCGTGGTCGGGTCGACATCGGAGTCGGACTTGTCAGCGCCGGAGTTCTGGGTCGTCCAGGTGTAGCCGGACGGCTTCTCGAACTCGAGGGTGTAGGCGGCCTTCTCGGTCAGGTTCTGGAACCAGTAGTAGCCGTCGGCGTCCGTGGTGGTGGTGCCGACCACGTTGCCGCCGGAGTCCTTGAGGGTGACCTTGACGCCCTTGGCAGGAAGCTCGTTGGTGTCCTGCTGGCCGTTGTAGTTGGCGTCGTACCAGACGTAATCGCCGATGGAGACGTACGGAGCTGGGATGATGACGCCGACCTTGCGGGGCTCGCTCGCCTGCAGGCGGATGATGTCGCCGTTCGCTGCGACCTGGTAGGCGCGCTGCGCGGCCGAGTTCCACGCGACGGACAGGTCGAGCGGCTCGATCGTCGACTTGGCGGCGTCTGCCGGGGCCTTCAGCGGGATGACGAACACCAGCCTGCTGCCCGGCGACCACTGCTCGCCGGCAGCCTGGTACGCCTTGATCCGGAACGACTTCACCGTGGACCAGTCGGAGACCGTGGTCGTCCAGGTGTTGTCGCAGGCACCGCCCTGCCAGTCAGCGTCGGCTCCGCCCGAGGCGACCTCGGGACGGCACGGGTTCGTGGTCGTGTTGTACTCGATGACCGCGTTGGACCCGGTCGCGGTGGACAGCGCACCGTCCAGGGTGATCGGTCCGGTCAGGACCGGCCGCCACTCCGACTTCCGCTGGCCGGTCGACAGCGTCTGGCTGACGCCCGTGTCACCGACGTAGGGGAGGATGTCGTAGACGATCGTGTTCGTCAGCGGCACGTTGCCCTGGTTCGACCAGCGCAGGCGGTAGGTGAGGTCGCCGCCCGGCAGCGTCTGGGCGACGCAGGGGTACCGGGTGAAGCCCTCCCAGTCCGGGCAGCTGCTGGACGCCTTGCCCGTCGCCTCGGCGACGTTCGGCTCGGTGCCCTTGTCCCACTTCTGCAGCCCGACCGCGGCGGCCGTGTCGACCACCACGTCATCAGTGGACGAGCACTCCGCGCCCCAGTTGCAGGTGGCTTCGTAGTTGCTCGGCAGGGCGACCGTCATCTTGTTGGTGTAGGTCGCCGCTGGTGCGCCGTCCTTCACCCGGACTTTGAGCCGGATGAGGTACTTGTAGTCGGACTGGCTCGGCAGCGTCGGGAGAGCCGCGTCGGTGAAGGTGATCTTGGTGCCACCGGCGACCGCTTCGGTCGTGTAGGCCGGCGTCGTGGCCGTCGCGCCGCAAGAGGTCGGGTAGGCAGACCAGTTTCCCATGTACTCAAGGCACGGCGGGGTCTCGGTGATCAGCTCGAACTGGCTCGGCAGCACGTCGGTCACGGTCGAGGTCGTCGGAGCCTTGGTGGCGTAGGTGCGCCACTCGAGCAGCCAGCTGAACTCGTCACCGGGGGCAACGTGGCTGCCACCGCCGGACGTCTGGTGCGTCTTGCCGGTGAAGACGTTGGCCTGCGGCTTCTCCTTGATGTCGTAGGTCGCGCAGTTCGACTTCAGCACGGGACCAACGCTGCCCGCGTAGCCCATGCAGTTCTCCATCGCAAAGCCGATGGGGGTGTCCATGTCCACGGTTCCGTAGACTAGGAAGCCGCTGTAGTAATCGACGCCCAGATCGGTGACCGTCATCCGGACGGCCTTGGCACCGGCCGGCACGTCCAGCCTGTTCTGCGCAGCGTGAGCGAGGGTTCCCAGGCTCAGCCAGGTGGTGCCGTCGAGGGTGTACTCAAAGGTGCCGTTGCCGTCCTGCTTGGGCATGTACCAGTCAGAGGCCCCCACCTGGACGTTGCTCAGGTGGGCAGGGATCTGGTCGGTGATGATGAGGGATTCGAGCCCGACATTGCTGGTGTTCTTGGCGATAAGCCGCCACGATACGTTCTCCCCGGGGGTCGGGTGCACCGAGTTCTCGAGCCGCTTCTCCGTGTAGACCGACTTAGTCGGCTCGACGAGCGTGACTTGCGCGTCGGCGGTGAGCGTGTCGTTCGGGTGCCCGTCGGCGTAGGTGATGTCGGCGGTGGCCTTGTTGACCGGGGTGCCCTCCATCACGGGGCAGGTGGTCATGTCGGCGCCACCGGCGGCGTCGAGGAGGTTCTCACGGCCGCCGGGGGCGGGGGCGCTGGTGCTGCAACAGCTGGACATGGGTGGTGTTCCTTCCGATGTGGGTGGTAGGTGCTGCCGGGTTGCCCGGTCAGCGGGCGATGCTCTTGAATCCGCGCAGACGCAGGCTGTTGCCCACGACGAACACGCTGGACAGTGCCATGGCGGCACCGGCGAGCATCGGGTTGAGGAGACCGAGGGCTGCGACCGGGATCGCGGCCGTGTTGTAGGCGAAGGCCCAGAACAGGTTGGT
>DAIRTI010000037.1:8373-29438 GCA_036803965.1 Propioniciclava sp. | reverse complement strand
CCTCGCCGGGCACCACATAGGTCTGCTCGTAGTGCCCCAACAAGATGCCGAAGGCGCCGGCCAGATCGGGGGCCCAGTACTGCGCCTGCCCGTTGGGCCCCATCACCCGGTCGTAGCCGCCGATGCCGAAGTTGTCCTCGGCGGACACGCCACCGGAGAAGTCCAGCGACTGCTTGCCCGTGAGCACCATCGCGGAGTCGGGGGTCATCACCAGGATCCCCCGCGTGTGCATCAGCATCGTCGCCTCGGCGTTCCAGTACGGCTGGGCGCCGACGTTGATGCCGGCCACGACCACGTTGATCTCACCCCCGGCCTGGGTGAACTCGACGATCCGCCGCAGCGCGGCCCCGACCCAGTCCATGTTCTCGGTGCCCGAGTCCATCGAGATCCGCGCGCCCGACGACAGCGTGAACCACTCCACCGGCACGCCCAGTGACTCGGCCAGGTCGATGGCCGCGATGATCCGCGCGCACTCCGGCTCGGCGACCGCACCCAGGCCTCGGGTCGGGTCGCCCGACAGGACGATCCGCGTGATCCCCTCGGGGTGCAGCGCGGTCGGCGTCGTCACGCGCGCGACGATGATCCCGGCGACATTGCGCCCCGGCTCGCGCGTCACCTCCACCAGCCGCCCCGACCCGTCCAGATCCAGCTCCACGAGGCGTCCACCGGGCCCCGCGAGCGTCGACGACAACTCGTAGGGGTAGACCAGCCCGCGCCGCCGGGCGCGCAGCACCTTGGTGGCGTAGTCGTCGAGCGGCTTCAGCGGCTCGGTCGGCGGCTCGGTGACGGACGCCGTCACGCCGGCTCCCGCTGCCGCGTGGAAGCGGATCGCCAGCGGTTTCGGCGTCTGCCCCTCCCGGACGAACCGGCCCTGGCACAGCACCTCCTCGATGCCCGCGCCGTCCGACAACGGGGTGATCTTGTGCCGCAGCGTCGCGATGTCGGCGATCTCCAGGTCGACGTCGGGCCACACGTGCACCCACACGTGGTTCATGTCGAGCCTGCTGCCGGCCTTGCCACGCTCCGATCGCGTCCGCCGGATCGCCTCCAGGCAGTTCTCCACCGCGCGTTCGGCGTGCGGCAGGCCAAGCAGGCGTCCGGACGCCTCCCGCACCGCCGCCAGCTGCCGCACCTGAGCCATCGCGACGAGGCGGCGGTCGCCGGGGTTGGTCCGCGCGACGCACTCGAACAGCAGGACGCCCTCAGGTGCAGTCAGGCGGGTCACGTCGAACTCGCGCAGCCGCCACAGGTCGAGGCGCCGTTCGTTCATCGGGTGCAGCCCACGGATCAGCTCGTTCTCGACCAGCGCCCCGTCGGCGAACCGGAACGTGCGGTACTCCACCGTCCCGTCGGCCGTGCAGATGCCGACCGCGACCCGCTGGACGCCCGGGTCCCATGTCCACCCCGACAGCGCCTCGATCAACTGAGGGCCCACGGCGTCCGGATCCGGGCTCTCGGGCCACAGCACGTACAGCTCGACGACGGCGTCGTCGCCGGGACGCCGTCGGTGCAGTTCACCGCCCACGATGCCCTCGAGCGGGCCGCCGGCAACGAGTTCGGACACCTCCCCGATCGTCGTGACGACCCGGGTCGGACGCGACTCGATCCGGCAGTCGGCCACCGCGACCGCCCGCCCATCGACCGCGAACGCGTGCACCTCGGCTAGGTCGCAGTCGCCGTAGTACTTGTGCAGCATCACCTCGAGCATCGGCTCCCGCGCGCTCACGCCGCCCCCCAGCCGGCGGGCCAGGTTGTTGATCGTCCACTCCGGGATCGCCGCCAGCCGCCGGATCCGCTCCTCGCGGCCCGGCACGTCGCCGGCGGACGCCAGCGCGTCCACCTCGTCAGCCACACCGGCGAGCAGGGCCGCACGGTCGGCGTCCACCTGCGGCTGGTCGAACCAGCGGAACCGCACCGAGCGGGCCAGGTCGCCGATCGCCGGGAACCGCAGCTGCGTCGCGCGGACCAGCCGCTCCAGGTGCGCCCGCGCGGACGTCCCCCGCCCATCGTTCGGCGCCGGCTCGCCGATCCAGCGGTCGAGGACCCGAGCACGATCGGGACGTCGGACGCCATCCGCTTCTGCGCCAGGAAGATGCGGAAGACCGCCTCCTCGAGCGCGGGCGTCCGGTCGAGGGAGTCGACGCCGTAGTGGGCCAGTACGCGCTTCAGGCGCTCGACGAAGACGTCGGGCAGGCCGGCGCGGGCGGCGTCCAGCGTTGTCAGGAAGCGGTGGAAGTGCTCCCGGTCGGAGTGCACCCGCAGCTCGGTGCTCGCCTGCTCGCCGACGGGCCGGTTGCGGCTCAGCTCGGCGAGGTCGGCGAACAGCGCGACCATGTCGATCTCGGCCGACAGCACGTCGCCGCCCGCGTCCCGCACCTCATCGCGCGCCGCCAGATAGGCGGCCAGCGTCTTCGCGGCGGGGTCGACGTCGTACCCCATCAGCGTCGCGGACAGGTCCGCGCGCAGCCGGTCGGCGTGGGCGGTAGCGGTCCCGTCCGCCGGCGGCGCCGGCAGATCGATGGACGCCGTCGGCCCGGCCTGGGCGGCCCCTGAGTCGGACTCGCCGTCGGCGACCGGTTCGAGCCGGGCCAGCGGCGCCATCGTCTCGACCTGGGACCCGGTCATCACCAGCAGTTCCTTCACCCGGGCGGTGAACGGCGCGGGAATGACGGTCTCCATCTTCATCGACTCCAGCACGACCACCGGCTGTCCCGCCTCGACCACGTCGCCCGCGGACGCCGGCGTGGCGACCACCAGCGCGGGCGCCGGCGAGCGGAGCACGCCGCCCTCGTCGCGCGACACGCGATGCGCGACGCCGTTGACCTCGACGAGGTGCACGGGCCCGTGGGTCGCGCTGACGATCCGGTGGCGGACGCCGTTGACGGTCAGCCGACCATGCACGTCGTCGAGGCGCTGCACGGTCGCGTCGCAGGCCCGGTCGCCGACCACGACGCGGTACCGGTCGGGGCCCGTGCCGTACGCGTGCACGGTGTGCGCCAAGCCGCGCAGCTTCAGGCCGACCTGGACGCCGGAGGTGTGCTGCGTCTGCGGACGCCCCCCGTGCGCAGTCTCCAGGAGGCGGTCGGTCTCGATCGCCGCGGCGTCGTCATAGGCCTCGATCGCGGTGGCGACGAGCGCGACGCCGGCGTGGGCGTCCGCGATCAATCCGCCCTCGGCGCGCGTGCGGTCGATCCAGCCGGTGTCGGCCCAGGCGTCCGCAGACTCAACGCGACCCTCGGCGTCCGAGCCCTCGGGGCCGACGATCTCGGGCCTTTGCAGCAACTCGAGGACGAAGCTCTTGTTGGTCGCGCCGCCCTCGATGAGGACCGTCGTCTCGGCGAGCGCGCGGCGCAGGCGGGCCAGCGCGACCGAGCGGCTGGGCCCGTAGGCGATGATCTTGGCGACCATCGAGTCGAAGTCGGCCGGGATCGTGTCGCGCTCGGCGAAGCCGGTGTCGACCCGGACGCCCGGGCCGTTCGGCAGGTCGAGGTGCGCGATGCGTCCGGGGGCGGGCGCGAAGTCGCGGTCGGGGTCCTCGGCGTTGAGCCGGGCCTCGATGGCATGGCCCTCCTCGGCCGGACGCCGCGCGGGCAGCTTCTCACCCGACGCAACCAGGATCTGGGCCTTGACCAGGTCGAATCCCGTCGCGACCTCGGTGATCGGATGCTCGACCTGCAGCCGCGTGTTCACCTCGAGGAACGCGAACTCGGCCCTGGCCGGCTGGTAGAGGAACTCGACGGTCGCCGCGCCCCGATAGCCGACCGCGAGGGCCAGGCGCTCGGCGCTGTCGGAGACCAGCGCCACCTGCTTCGCCGTCAGTAACGGCGAACGGGACTCCTCGATGATCTTCTGGTGGCGGCGCTGCACCGAGCAGTCCCGGACGCCGAGGGCCCACGCCTGCTCGCCGTCGCAGATCAGCTGCACCTCGATGTGGCGGGCGCCGGTGACGAGCTTCTCCAGGAACAGGACACCCGACCCGAATGCGCGCAGCGCCTCGTCCGAGGTGCGCTGGAAGGCGTCGACGAGGTCGTCGGCCGACTCGATCTTCCGGATGCCCCGGCCCCCGCCGCCCGCGGTCGCCTTGAGCATGAGCGGGTAGCCGACGCGGTCGGCCGCGGCGAGGGCGTCCTCGATCGTCAGCACGCCACCGCCCGACCACGGCGCGACCGGGACGCCGGCCTCCTCGGCCAGCAGCTTGCTGCCGATCTTGTCGCCCAGCCGGCGCATGGCCGCGCCCGAGGGGCCGATGAACGCGATGCCCAGCGACTCGACGAGGTCGGCGAAGGCCGGGTCCTCGGCGACGAAGCCCCAGCCGACCCACACGGCGTCCGCGCGCACCTCGGTCAGGACGCGCCCCAGCAGTTCGTGGTTCAGGTAGGGGCGCTCGGACGCCGGCCCGAGCGGGTACGCCTCGTCGGCCTCGCGCGCGAACATCGCCGAGCGCTCGCCGTCGGTGTACAGGGCGATGGTCGCGATCGGCTCGGCGCCGCGGCCCTCGGCGTTCAGCTCGCGGACCGCGTGGATCAGCCGCATGGCGGCCTCGCCCCGGTTGACGATGGCGATGCGCTGGAACACTCGAACCTCCTGGCACGACGGACGGTCCCCACGGCGGGGACGCCACGAATCTCCCATCCCGCGGATGCCGTGCGCACACCGTCACACCGAGAATTTGGATTCAATCCGGTTGCGTCCAAGGCCGGACGCCGATTGTTGTGGGGTTCTCACAAGGGCGGGGGATCGGACGCCGTCGGCGTCCGTCGGCGCGGGACAGCCCCGTCAGCCCAGCGTCAGCACCCGGACCAGCTCGGCCGCGGCCCGCTTGTCGAGCGGATCGTTGCCGGTGCCGCACTTGGGCGAGACGACGCAGGCGGGGCAGCCGTCCTCGCAGTCGCAGCTCGTCAGGCGGTCGAGCACCGCCCGCCACCACAGCTCGGCGTGCACATAGCCCTGCTCGGCGAAGCCGGCGCCCCCGGGCGTCCCGTCGTGGACGAAGACCGTGAGGCGTCCGGTGTCGGGGTGCAGGACGGTCGACAGGCCGCCGATGTCCCAGCGATCGCAGGGGACGATCGCGGGCAGCAGCCCGATGCCGGCGTGCTCGGCCGCGTGCACCGCTCCCGGCAGCTCGGACGGATCGACGTCGAGGGCGCTGACCACGTCCTCGGGCAGGGTCCACCACACGGCCTTGGTGGTCATTCGGCGCACCGGGAGGTCGAGCGGCGTCGAGTCCCACACGTCGCCGGTCTGCGCGTCGCGGCGCAGGTAGCCGGTGACCTGGCTCGACAGCTCGACCGTGCCGTAGGACACCTCCCCCAGCCCGAGCGAGCGCGAGGCGTCCACCCCGAGCACCTGAACGCCCCCGACGCTCTGCGGCTGGGTGAAGTAGTCGGGGGAAGTGCGCACCGCCGTGGCGACCCGGTCGTCGTCGTCGAAGCGCTGAATCAGCCACTGCTCGCCCTGGTGCACGTAGACGGCCTCGGGGTGCAGCGTCCGGTCGGCGGCCGACGGGTCGACCTGCCCGATCACGCAGCCCGTGGACGCGTCGATCACCTCGCACACCTTGCCCTGCATCGACCGCAGGTCGATCGAGTCGACGGCCCGCTCGGCGCTGGGCCAGAACCACCCCGCCGGACGCCGTCGCAGCACCCCCTGCCGCGCGAGCCGCTCGGCGATCGGGACGGTCTGCGCGCCGAAGAACTCGGCGTCCGCCTCGGTCAGCGGATGCTCCTGCGCCGCCGCCGCCAGGTGCGGACCCAGCACGTACGGGTTGTCGGGGTAGACGACCGTCCGCTCGATCGGCCGCGCGAACACCAGTTCCGGATGCCCGACGAGGTAGGCGTCCAGCGGATCCTCCCTGGCTAGCAGCACGGCGAGCGCGTCGCGGCCCGAGCGTCCGGCTCGGCCGACCTGCTGCCACAGCGCGGCGATCGTGCCCGGGAAGCCGACCGACACGACGGCGTCCATGCCCGAGATGTCGACGCCCAGCTCGAGGGCGTTGGTGCAGGCGACGCCGCGAAGGCGTCCGGTCTGCAGCGACTGTTCGAGGGCGCGCCGGTCCTCGGGGAGGTAGCCGCCCCGGTAGGCCGCGATCGACTCGGGGTCGGACGCCCGCTCGCGCGCCCGCATCGCGATCACCTCGGCCTGCACGCGCGACGTGGTGAACGCCAGGGCCTGACCCCGACCCGACAAGGTGGCGAGCAGCTGGGCGGCGTCCTGGGTGAGCGTGTTGCTCGGACGCCGGAGCACGAAGTCGAGCGCGGGTGCGGGGGAGTGGTCGGCGTCCACCACCACGATGTCGCCGACGCCGGCGAGCGCGCGGCCGACGGCGTCCGCCTCGGTGATCGTCGCGGAGACGAAGACGAACGCCGGATCCGACCCGTACAGCCGACAGAGCCGCCGCAGCCGGCGCAGCACCGCCGACACGTGCGCGCCGAACACCCCCTTGTACCGGTGGGCCTCGTCGACGACGACGAACCGCAGGTCGCCCAGGAACCGCGCCCACCGCGCGTGCTGCGGCAGCACCGAGCGGTGCAGCATGTCGGGATTGCTCAGCACGTAGCCGGCGAACTCTCGCGCGAAGCGCCGCTCGTCGCGGTCGGAGTCGCCGTCGAGCGTCGTCGCGCGCAGCCCGGGCATGCCCAGCGACTCGAAGACCCGCAGTTGGTCGTGGGCGAGCGCCTTCGTGGGCGCCAGGTAGAGGGCCGTGTGCCGGGTGCCCAGGCCGAGCCGGCGGCGTCCGGACTCGCGTGTCGCCCGCGGCGTCCAGCCCAGCCGGCCGTCGGCGCACGCAGTGACCACGGGCAGCAGGTAGGCCAGCGTCTTCCCGGACGCCGTGCCTGTCGCCAGCGCGACGTGGCGTCCGGCGAACGCGGCCTCGGCGGCCACCACCTGGTGGCACCAAGGCGTGCTGATGCCGTGCCGGGCGAGGGCCTCGCGCAGCGCGGGGCTCACCCACTCGGGGAAGGGCGCGGTCTGGCCGGGCCGGGCATCGCGGTGGTAGACGGACGCCGTGGCCTCGTCGTCGGCGAGCCAGGCGGGGACGCTCATGGGACGCCCGGGGAGTTGCCCGCGAACGTCACCCGGCCCGCGCAAACGGTCGCCAGCACCGGCATCGCCCGCAGGTGGGCGGCCGTCTCGACTGGCGTCTGGCCTTGCCAGAGCGGGTCGGCGCCCAGCACGACGAGGTCGGCCCGGCCGCCGGCCGTCAGCCGGTTGCCGTCCACGGACGCCGCCAGCGCCTCGCGCGGCGTGAGCGACTGCTCGGGGTGCCAGCCCGGACGCTCATCCCCGCTGCGGTGGACGGCCGCCGCGATCGCCGTCCACGGCTCGATCGGCGAGACGGGGGCGTCCGAGCCGAACCGCAGCTCGGCGCCCGCGTCCAGCAGCGAGCGGAACGCGAAGCACCGGTCGCCGCGTCCGGGCCAGGAGCGGTCGATCGCGTCACGATCGTCGAGCAGGTGCGCCGGCTGGACGCTCGCCGCGACGCCGAGCGCGGCGAACCGGGGCACGTCGGCCCAGCGCAGCAGCTGGGCGTGCTCGACCGTTCCGTGCGCGCCCGCCGACTCGATCGCGTCGAGCACGGCCTGACAAGCGCGATCGCCGATGCCGTGGAACGCGACCTTCAGCCCGGCCCGGGTCGCGGTCGCGGCCAGCTCGCGCAACTCGGCCGCGTCGAAGTTCGGCGCCCCGCACGGCTGCGCCGCGTCGGGCACGGTGCCCGCGTACGGCTGCCAGCACCAGGCGGTCGCCGTGCTCAGCGACCCGTCGGTGATCGCCTTCGCCGGGCCCATCGTCACGAGCCCGCCCCCGCCCAGCACGTCGCCCGTCCGCACCCCGCTCGCCACGACGTCGGCCAACTGGTGCGGGTAGACGCCCGTCCGGACCCGCAGGCCATCCAGACCCCGCTCGGCGCGCCCCGGCCAGACCAGGTGCGCGTCGCCGAACTCGACGTCGACGACGCCGGTCACGCCCCGGGCGGCGATGGACGCCATCAGCTCGCGCAGGATCTCGTCGCCCGACGCGAACCCCGGCACCTCGCCGAGCCGGTCGAAGATCGCGAACCACTCCGACTCGAAGATCGCCCCCTCGAACGGACCCACGCCCACCAGCCGCTGCGCCGCCGTGTTCAGCCAGCCGTTGTGCACGTCGCCCGAGATCAGCACCACCGGTCGGTCGCCGGTCAGGGCGTCGAGCGCCGCCACCGACGCCGGGACGGGCCACCCGTTCGACCGGTACCCGAGGCCCGTCAGGACGCCGTTGGCGCCGCCCCGCGCCGAGGGCTGGGCACCCGGCTTCTCGGGCGCCGCCCCGTCCGGTCCAGGTACTCCAGCGCGGCCAGCCGCAGCGTCTTCCCTTGCCAGTTGAGCTTGCACCCGCTCCAGCACCGCGTCGGCGCTCGCGCAGTTGTTCAGGTCGAACCACCTCGCCGCCCGGGCGGCCTGCGTGAAGTGGACGTGCTGATCCCACAGCCCGGGGATCACCCAGTGACCAGCGGCGTCCAACTCGGACTCGCCCCGAGACGCCAGCCCAGGCCCGGTCTCGACGACCAGCCCGTCGGCCAGCCGCAGGTCGACCGGAGGGTCGGCGTCCGCGGCCGGTGGTCCGTCCAGCGGCACCAGCCGCGCGTTGCGGACGAGCAGCGCACCCCGCCCCGGCGTCGCGCCGCGGGGGCGGGAAGCTGCGGTGGGTGCGGTCATGGTCGCCTCGCTTTCGGGCCGAATCTGGATCGGTGCGATCACTGTGCCACGCCCCTCCGACGTTTTCTCCGTCGCTCCAGCGCGTGGCCTGTGGCAGGGTGGGCGGATGCTCAGCGACGCCGACCTCGACCGCCTCCAAGAGCGTCTGCTGGCGGCCGGCTACACCGTGGACGCGGTCCTCGAACGTCTCGGCGAATCAGGACGCCGCGGCCTCGATCGCAACTCCACCACCCCCGCCCGGGACGCCCTCGGCGCCACCGACGACCCCCAGGCGACGCTCGTCCGCCTCTGGATCCTCCAGGACGCCGTGGACGCCGCCGCTGTCACCCGGGCCCTCGGCGAGGCGTCCGAAACCCTCTTCAACAAGGGACTTCTGGCCCGCGACGGAGAGGACGTCCGCGCCACCGCCGTCATCCGTCCCTACGGCGTCGACGCCGTTACCACGTCCGAGACGGCCACCACCACCCACGCCTGGATCTGCCACGACCCGCTGCCCAACCTGGACGGCCGCTCCGATCCCCCCGCCCCCGACCACGTGCTGGGCGTCTCGCCGGCGTCCACGACGCTCGCGCAGATGACGATCCGGCGTCCGGTCGCGACCGCCCTCGATCTCGGCACGGGCTGCGGCGTCCAGTCGCTGCACCTGGCCCGCCACGCCGGACGCGTCGTCGCCACCGACCTCAACCCGCGCGCCCTCGCCCTGGCCAACATCACCCTCGGCCTCTCCCGGACGGACGCCGACCTGCGGCTCGGCTCCCTCTACGACCCCGTCGCCGCCGACACGTTCGACCTCATCGTCAGCAATCCGCCGTTCGTCATCTCGCCGCCGAGCACCGGACGCCTCACCTACCGCGAGGGCGACCTGCCGGGCGACGAGCTCGTCCGCCGCGTGGTCACCGAGGGCGCAGCCCGACTCACCCCACAAGGCACCCTCCAGGTCCTCTGCAACTGGGCCATCGTCGACGGCGAGCCCTGGGACGAGCGCCTCGCCACATGGATCCGCCCCACCGGCTGCGACGCCCTCGTGCTGCAACGCGAGACCCTCGACCCCCACGAGTACGTCGAACTGTGGCTCGCCGACGCCGGCCTGGACGCCGCCCCCGACCACCCCGCCCGCTACCGCGACTGGCTCGACTACCTGGCCGCGCACCGCATCACCGGTATCGGCCTGGGCTGGATCAACCTCCGCAACGCGGGCCGTGCCACCCCCGACCTCCGCCTCGAGGACTGGCCCTTCGACGTCCACCAGCCCATCGGGGACGCCCTCGCCGAGCAGCAGCACGCCGTCGACCTGGCCGGACGCGACGACGCGTCCCTGCTGGCCACCCGCTGGCGCACCCATCCGGGGATCAAGCAGGAAACGATCGGACGCCCCGGCGCCGAAGACCCCGAGCACATCGTCCTGCGCCAGACCACCGGACTCGGCCGCGCGACCGAGGCCGACACCGCCGTGGCGGCGCTGGTGGGGGCCTGCGACGGCGACCTCGCGGCGTCCGAGATCATCGCCGCGCTGGCGACGCTGCTCGACGTCGACGCCGACGCTCTGCAGGCCGAGCTCACCCCGCGCCTGCGTCAGCTGATCGCCGACGGCTACCTCATCGACTGAGCCGCAACCCGAAACTCAGTTGTACTTCGACGCGTCCAGGACGACGTCGGCCGACTTCACCACGCCGGCCGAGGTGCGCCACTCCAGGTGCACGCTCTGGCCCGGCTGCAGCGTGTCGAGCGTGGCCATCAGCGCGGCCAGATCGGGCACCGCGTGCCCCCCGAGGGAGGTCAGGAAGTCGCCGGCCTTCAGCCCCGCCCGGGACGCCGCCGTGCCCGAGAGCACCTTCGTGATCTTGACCGAGCCCGACTCGTCGTCGTTGGCCAGCACGCCCAGCGACGGCTTCGGGCCGATGACCACGCCGTCGGTCTCGTCGCCCGCGCGCACCTTGGCGACCACGTCCAGCGCCGTCGCGATCGGCACCGCGTAGGCGGTGCCGCCCGAACTCGAGTTCGTGCCCGCGGTCGTCATGCCCAGCACCTCGTACTCCGCGTCGAACAGCGGCCCACCCGAGTCGCCGGGCTCGGCGTGGGCGTCCGTCTCGAGTAGCCCGACCAGGTTCTCTTCGGGGTCGCTCGAGGACGCCCCCCGCACCCGGATGCTCCGGTCCTTGCCGACGATCCGCCCCGCGAAGGCCGTCAGGTAGCCCTGCCCGCCCGCGTTCCCGGCGGCGACGACGGGGTCGTCCAGCTCGACCGGGTCGGCGTCCGTCTTCACGGTCTTCAGCGTGGGTGCCTCCTGCAGCTGCAGCAGCGCCACGTCGCGGGTGGCGTCCCGGCCGACGAGTTTGGCCGCGTACTTGCGTCCATCCGCCGCGATCGTGACGGTGATCGAGGTCGACGACCGCACCACGTGGTAGTTCGTCAGCACCTGCCCGCTCGCGGTCAGCACCATGCCGGTGCCCGCGCTCGTGGCCGACGTGTCCAGCGACGCGTCGATCAGGACGATGCCGCGCTTGACCGCGTCCGAGACCTTGACCGGACCGCTCGTCTGCGCCCCCGTCGGCTTGCTCTTGGACGCCGTTGGCGTCGGCAGCGCGGTGGTCCGGGCGGGTGAGGCCGTGCCTGTCGACGGGCTCATGGTCTCCGTCACCGACGGGCCGGACCACGCGGTGACAAGGGAGGGAACGCCGGAGAGCGCCACGGCGTCCGCGGCCAGGGCGAGGGCGATCCCGGCGACCAGCGGGAGGGCCCGCGTGCGCCGCGTCCGGGGCGGGTAGCCCAGGGGATCGGTCATTGTCGCTCCTGCTCGGCCACGTCGAGCCGGTCAGGGCGAAGATTACCGGGCGGGGAAAGCGGCAGGTCCCGGGTTTCGCGCCACCCCACCCCTGGTGCTGCGCGTCCCGGGACCTGCCATCCCCACGGAGTTATTGCCACTCCGACCTCTAGATAATCCGCCGGCCCTCTGGCGCCGCTGGGCGCAGGCTGTGATCTGACTGTGAGGCGTCCGGTGCTCGACGAGGCGGCGCCCGCCGCCCACCCGCGAGACCCGCCGTCCACACCGCCGACCGCACCCCTGGCGTCCCTGCCAGATCTGCGGGCTATGCTGCGGCCTGGCCTCCTGGACCACCGACCGACCGGAGAACACTGAATCGTGGCAACCGACACCCAGCCCGCGCGCACCAATGACGCCCTGCGCCGCTTCGTCATCGTGGAGTCGCCGGCCAAGGCGCGCACGCTGGCGAGCGTCCTGGGGCCGGGGTACATGGTGGAGGCGAGCCGCGGCCACGTCCGCGACCTGCCGAGCGGGGCGTCCGAGGTGCCGGCGAAGTACAAGGGCGAGAAGTGGGCGCGCACCGGCGTCGACGTCGAGAACGACTTCAAGCCGCTGTATGTGGTCAACCCCGACAAGAAGTCGACGATCCGCGAGTTGAAGTCGAAGCTGGCCGGGGCCGACGAACTCATCCTCGCCACCGATGAGGACCGCGAGGGCGAGGCCATCGCGTGGCACCTGCTGCAGGAGCTCAAGCCGAAGATCCCCTACAAGCGCATGGTCTTCCACGAGATCACGCCCGAGGCGATCACGGCCGCCGCGCGCAACCTGCGCGAGCTCGACACCGACCTCGTGGACGCCCAGGAGACCCGCCGCATCCTCGACCGCCTCTACGGCTACGAGGTCAGCCCGGTGCTGTGGAAGAAGGTCATGCCGCGGCTCTCGGCGGGGCGCGTCCAGTCGGTGGCGACCCGCCTCGTCGTCGACCGCGAGCGGGAGCGCATGGCGTTCCGCGCGGCGAGCTACGCCGGCATCGAGGCCATCCTGGACGCCGGAGAGGACGCCGACCCGCGCACGTTCTCGGCGAGCGTCGCCACGGCGTCCGGGGCGAAGATCGCTACGGGCAAGGACTTCAACTCGCTGGGCCGGCTGACCGGCAAGGGCGTCCGGCACCTGGCGCTCGACCAGGCGCAGGTGCTCGCCGAGGCCCTGAAGGCCGCCGAGTTCGAGGTGACCTCTGTCGAGTCGAAGCCGTTCACGCGGCGTCCGTACGCGCCCTTCCGCACGACGACCCTGCAGCAGGACGCCGGCCGCAAGCTCGGCTTCACCGCGAACCGCACGATGTCGGTCGCGCAGGAGCTCTATGAGGGCGGCTACATCACTTATATGCGTACCGACTCGGTGACGCTCTCGGCGACGGCGGTCAAGGCGGCCCGCGCGCAGGTGCGCGACCTCTACGGGCCCGAGTTCGTGCCCGAGCGGCCGCGGGTCTACACGAGCAAGGTCAAGAACGCGCAGGAGGCGCACGAGGCGATCCGGCCGGCAGGGGAGCACTTCCGGACGCCGTCCGAGACCGGGCTGCGCGGTGACCAGTTGCGGCTCTACGACCTGGTGTGGAAGCGCACGCTGGCGTCCCAGATGAAGGACGCCGAGGGCTCGACGATGTCGGTCAAGATCGCCGCGACCCTGCCGGCGCCGGTCGAGGTCGCGGACGCCACCACCGGTGAGGTCGTGAGCGTGGGCGAGGCGGGGCTGACGGCGTCCGGCAGCACGATCACCTTCCCGGGGTTCCTCAAGGCCTACGTGGTCGTCTCCGACTCCGGTGACGCCGACGACGCGCAGGCCAAGCTGCCGCCCCTGGCGTCCGGGCAACGGCTGACGGCCGAGTCGGTGACGGCGGAGGCGCACGAGACGCGTCCGCCGGCGCGCTACACCGAGCCGTCGCTGGTGGCCAAGCTGGAGGAGCTCGAGATCGGACGCCCGTCGACGTACGCGTCGATCATCCGCACGATCACGGCGCGCGACTACGTGTTCAAGAAGGGCTCGGCGCTCGTGCCGACCTGGCTGGCGTTCGCGGTGACTCGGCTGCTGGAGCAGCACTTCCCGCGGCTGGTCGACTACGCGTTCACCGCCGAGATGGAGGAAGACCTCGACGAGATCGCCAAGGGCGACCTGAAGCGGCTGGCCGTCCTGCAGGACTTCTACTACGGCGACGCCGAGCAGGGACGCCAGGGGCTGGAGACCCTCGTCACCGAACTCGGCGAGATCGACGCGCGCGCCCTGTCGACGTTCACGCCCGTCGGGGCCACGGACGCCGACGGCGTCTTCGTGCGGGTGGGGCGCTACGGCACGTATCTCGAGTCAGAAGACGGACGCCGCGCAGGAGTCGACGACGCGATGCCCCCCGACGAGTTGACGCTCGAGGTGGCGCAGGGGTTGCTGGCGAACCCGACGGGCGAGGAGCGCGAACTGGGCGTGCATCCCGAGAGCGGCTACCGCATCGTCGCCAAGAACGGACGCTTCGGGCCCTACGTGACCGAGTCGCTGCCCGAGGATGCGCCGAAGGGTTTGAAGCCCCGCACGGGCTCGCTGCTGGCGTCGATGACGTTGGATTCCGTGACTCTCGACGACGCGCTGAAGCTGCTGTCGCTGCCCCGGGTGGTCGGCGTCGCGGCCGACGGGGTCGAGATCACCGCCCAGAACGGACGCTACGGCCCCTACCTCAAGAAGGGCACCGACAGCCGGTCGCTGGCGTCCGAGGAGCAGCTGTTCACCGTCACGCTGGCCGAGGCCGAGGCGATCTACGCCGAGCCGAAGCAGCGTGGACGCCGCGCGTCGGCGTCCGCCGCCGGGCCCCTGCGCGAGCTGGGCGTCGACCCCGAGACCGGCAAGCCGGTCGTGGTCAAGGACGGCCGGTTCGGGCCGTACGTGACCGACGGCGAGACGAACGCCACGCTGCGCAAGACCGACTCGGTGGAGGAGGTCTCCTTGGAGCGGGCCGCCGAGTTGCTGGCCGAGAAGCGAGCGAAGGGTCCGGCGGTGAAGAAGCCGCGAGCGACCCGCAAGCCGGCCACGAAGACCGCCGCGAAGACCACGACCCGCAGTCGTGCGGCCAAGCCGGCCTCGCCGAAGGGCTGAGCGGTCGCCGGTTCCCAATGGGATGATGGCGCCCGGGAGGTGGGCATGAGCGGGCTGTTCGTGGTGTTCGAGGGCGGCGACGGGGTCGGCAAGTCCCACCACGTGCGGTGGCTGGGCGACTGGCTGACCGAGCGAGGCGTCGAGGTCGTGCGCACGTTCGAGCCGGGCGACACGGGGCTCGGACGCCGCATCCGCGAGATCGTGCTGTCGCCCGACACGGGGGACCTGGCACCGCGGGCCGAGGCGTTGTTGTTTGCTGCTGACAAGGCCCAACACGTGCACGAGGTGATCCTGCCGGCGCTGCGGCGGGGGGCCGTGGTGATCACCGACCGCTACGTCGACTCGACACTGGCGTACCAGGGGGCCGGGCGTGCCCTGTCGCTGGATGAGGTTGAGCACGTCAACCGCTGGGCCACCGAGGGGCTGCTGCCCGACCTGACGGTGGTGCTCGACCTCGACCCCGACCGGGGCGTCGGGGCGCTGGAGGAGCGCGACCGCATGGAGGACGCCGGTACCGACTTCCACGTGCGGGTCCGGGAGGGGTTCCTGGCGCTGGCTGCGCGCGATGCCGAGCGGTATCTGGTTCTGGAGGCGCGGGACGACCGGGAGGCGAACCGGGTCCGGGTGCGGGAGCGGGTCGGCGTCCTGCTCGGACTGTCGGAGGCGTCCGGCAGCATGGAGGCGTGAGCGTGACGGCGTCCGGGGTGGCCGGAGGGGTCTGGGTCGACCTCGTCGGACAGGAAAAGGTCGTGGCCACGCTGCGCGCCGCGGTCGAGGGCGAGCGGCACGCGATGACCCACGCGTGGCTGGTGGTGGGTCCGCCGGGGTCGGGCCGTTCGAACGCTGGCCGCGCCTTCGCGGCGGCCCTGCAGTGCCCCCGGGGTGGCTGCGGCGAGTGCCAGTCGTGCCGAACCGCCTTGTCGGGGGCGCATCCGGACGTGACGCTCGTGCGCACCGAACAGCTGTCGATCGGGGTCGACGAGGTGCGCGATCTCGTTCGGCGGGCGGCGATGAGCCCGGCGCTGGGCCGGTACCAATGCATCGTGGTCGAGGACGCCGACCGCATCACCGAGCGCGGCGCCGACGCGCTGCTGAAGTCGCTGGAGGAGCCCGCTCCCAAGACCGTGTGGGTGCTGTGCGCCCCGACCCCCGACGACGTGATCGCGACCATCCGGTCGCGGACGCGGCTCGTGGAGCTGGCCACTCCGCGCGACGACGCCGTGGCCGAGTTGTTGATGCGCCGCGACGGCGCGCCCGAGGCGATCGCCGCCTACGCGGCCCGCATTGCGCAGGGCCACATCGGGCGCGCCCGGGTGCTGGCCCGCGACGAGGCCGCCCGGCGCCGGCGCAAGGAGATCCTCGACCTGCCGCCGCGGCTGACCTCGCTGGGGGCGTGCCTGACGGCGGCGTCCAACCTGGTGGAGGCGGCGTCCGAGGAGGCCGCGGCCGCGACGGTCGACGTGGACGCCCGCGAGCGCGCCGCACTGTCGGAGGCGCTGGGTCTCACGACGAAGGGGGTGCGCACCCGCAGCCCGGGCGCCGCCTTCAAGGATCTGGAGGAGCAGCAGAAGGCGCGCTCCAAGCGCATGCAGCGGGACGCTCTCGACCGCGTCCTCACCGAGTTCACCAGCTACTACCGCGACGTGCTCGCCGTGCAGACCCGCTCTGGGGCGTCGCTCATCAATGCCGAGCTGGCTACGCCGATCGCCAAGCTCGCCGCCTCGACGACCCCCGAGGCCACCATCGGACGCCTCGACGCCATCCTCGAATGCCGCACCGCGCTGGAGACCAACGTCGCCCCCCTGTTGGCCCTCGAGGCTCTGCTCATCCAGCTGCGGGTGTAGTCCCTCGGATCCCTTCTCGAACTGGAGGGTTGTGGTTCGTAGTCGAACGACAACCCTCCAGCATCCGGTCGGCGATTCAGGCGACGCGCCCACGGCCTAGGCAGTGGGGGCATTGTGCGAGGACCTCGGGCCAGCCGCGCAGTTCGAGGGTCCTGCCGACTTGGCGTGCCACGCCGCAGGCGGATCCGCGGATGTCATAGCCGCCGTAGCGGAGAGTTGTGGCCAGGTTCGCGGCGTGCTCGTTGTCGCGGTTGTAGTCGCGGAAGCGTCCTTCCTGGTGGCCCTTCTTGCCGTCGACTTCGATGATCACGCCGTAGTCCTCGTACCACAGGTCCATCCGGCCGGCCCGGCCCGTCACCTGACGTCGCCCTGCGGGCAGGCCGTGGGCACGTTCGACGTCCCGGCGGTAGATGTACTCGAGGTTGCTTTCGATGCCTTGCAGGTCGCCGAGCACGCCGAGCAGCCGTTCGCGGTCGGGCATGCGTCCTCGAGCGCGCAGCACGGTCTCGATGCGCTTGGCCGTCGTGAGCCGCTCCCGGGTGGCGTCGGTGACGACACCGACGAAGCCCTCCAGGCTCAGCCCGCCGGCCAGGTCGAGGATCGCGTCCTCGGGGCGCACACAGGGCAGCGTTCCGCGCCGGTGCTCGAGCCGCCCGATGCAGTCGCGCAGAAGGACGTAGCCGTACGGGAGTTCACGCCGGGCTTCCTGGGGCACCACCATCTGGATCATCCCCGGCTCGGGCCGGACTCCTTTCAGGCAAAGAGCCGCCTCACCACCCAGCGCCGAGAAATCGCCGGCCAGGAGATGCCCCGCCCAGGCGCGCTGCCGGAAGCCGGGCTCGTCGCGGTCCGTGTAGACGCCCCGCCCCAACGGGGTCCAGCGCTCTTCGTGGTGGAGCCGCCTGATCATCATCGGGCTCGATCCCAGCGCAAGCGCCTGCTCGCGGGAGATGACCCCATCTTGAGCGGTCATAAGCCGCCTCACCTGGTCGTTCAACTGCTCTCGTGCATACACGCCACACAATAGGCAGCGCGTGTCACGGCCCCGGCGTGCACCGTACTGGAGGGTTGTGGTTGGTAGTCGAACCACAACCCTCCAGTATCACGACACGGCGCCGGCCCAGGTGGTGCGTAGAAGAAGCCGAGGAGGCGGAGGGGCCTTCCAGGGTCGGTCAGTGTCTGCAAGGCCAGATTCGACGAGCGGTGTGAACGCGCTGTTACTGACCCCGAGCGGGTACTGGGAGGCCGTGTCGCCCGCGGCCGGGTGTCGCTGACCGGCGCCGGGCCGTCCGTTTGAAAGCATGGGAAGGAATCGGATCGGGAGGACCACCATGAACCTGCGCAGCGCGTTCGAAGAGGCCCAGCGCGAGCAGCAACTCGCGGAGGAACAGCAGGCGCAGTCAGCCGAAAGCCAGGCGTCGTCTGCTCCGGCCCCGTCCCTGCCTCGCCTCGGCGGCGCCACGCGGTTCACCGGCGACACCCTCGCCCCCACCGCAGCAGTCCCGGCAGCGGCCACGTCGGCCGCCGAGGCGACGGCCAGCAGCGCCGATGCCACCGCCCGCCTCGAAGCGCCAGAGACCACCGCACCCGCCCCCGACGCACCAGAACCCGTGTCCCCCGACGCAACCACGCGTCTCGAGGAACCGGTGGCAGCGTCCGTCACGGACCAGACCGCTCGTCTCGAGGCGTCGCGAGCCGAAGCCCCGGCGGCCGTCTCCACCTGGGCGTCCGGATCGGACACGGAGCCGATCCCTGCTCCGATCCCCGAGCCGACCCCGCCCCCCGTCCCGGTTCCCGAGCCGCTGCCCGAGCCCGACCCGGTGGCCCTGGCGGCGTTCGCGTCGGCGAACGCGCCCAGCGACGAGAACGTCACCGCCGAGCAGGCCCGCTTGGAGCGCGAGCGCGCCGCCCGGCGCGAGGCGAGGATGGCCGCGCTGGCCCCGGTCTCCGAGGACGATCCCCTCAAGCCGGCGTCCCCGCCCCCTGCCCCGCCGAAGCCGCAGAAGAAGACCACCGACAAGTTCGCGGGTTCGCTGGCGCTCTTCCTGCTGCGCGTGGTGACCGCAGGCATCCTGTTCATCCACGGCCTGAACGGCATCATCAACAGCAAACCCGTCGTGGACACCTGGGCCAACACGATCCTGCCCTACCCGCGCTACATCGCTCTCGGCATCTCCATCGCCGAGGTGGCGGTGGCGATCATGCTGTTGTTCGGCATCCTGACCCGCGTCGCCGGACTCATCCTCTTCGCCATCATGGCCGGCACGCTGGCGTTCGTCATGTGGGGTCCGTGGAGCATCTTCGAGGTCGGCGGCACCGGATTCATCGGCGAGCACGAGCTCCTCCTCGCCACCGTGGGCCTGGCGTTCCTCTTCCTCGGCGCCGGCGCCTGGAGCGTCGACTACATGGTCCGGCGCAACCGCGCCCGGGAGGGCATCGACTTCTGACAACCTAAACTGGCCGCCATGCGGGTCATGGCGGTCGAGTTCGTCCCGCACGGACGCCTGCACTACCTCGATCCCGGCGACGCCGACTACCGCCACGGCGACCAGGTCCTCGTCCCCACCGACGACGGCCCCGAGGTCGCCCGCTGCATCATCGGCCCCCAGGACGTCGACTGGAACGACGACCCTCTTCCCCTCTGCGCCGGACCCGCCACGCCCGACCATCTCCAGCGTGACAAGGTCAATCGTGAACGTCGCGCCGAGATCCGCCGGGTAGCGACCGAGGCGATCGCACGCCATCGCCTGCCCATGACGGTGGTCGGGGTCGACCAGCTCGACCACGATCCCGACTCGGGTCACCTCGCCGTTGTCTACTTCAAGGCCCCCCACCGCGTCGACTTCCGCGGGCTGGTCGGCGACCTGGCGCGCACCCTTCAGTGCCGCGTCGATCTCCGCCAGGTCGGCGGACGCGACGTCGCCGCCCTCCTCGACGGCGTCGGATCCTGCGGCATGCAGCTCTGCTGCTGCTCCATGTGCCCCGCCCTCGAGCCCCTCCCGCCGCGCATCTCCCGCGAGCAGGAAGCCGCCAACTCAGCCCTCCAGGTCGCCGGCGCCTGCGGACGCCTCAAGTGCTGCCTCGCCTACGAGCAGCCCGCCTACGCCGACTTCGCCGCGCGCGCGCCCAGCATCGGGTCGGTCGTCGCGACCGCCGCCGGCGAGGGCGTCGTCAGCGGACTCGCCATGCCCCTCGACGCCGTCTGGGTCCGCACCGAGGAGGGCAGCCTCCGCGCCTTCGCCGTCGCCGACGTGACTCTCGTCCGGCCCGCGCCCGAGCTGGTCCCGCGTCACGCCCGCCCCCAGGGGCGTCCCCACTCGCCCGACGAGCCCCCGGTCCCAGCCCCACCGCCCACCGATCGCGCCGGACGCCGCCCTCTCCTTCGCCGCCAGCGCCGCCGGCGTCCGGAGTCCTGAGTGGCCCAAGAACAATCTGGACGCCGTTGGCTCCGGTCCCACGGTGCCCCGCTCGTCCCGGCATCGATGTGGCACGCCCGTCGTGATAGCGACGAAGCCGCTACATCGATGCGTCCCGTGGGACGCCGCAGGCGCGAGTCCGGCGTCCTCGCAGGCGGTCTTCCCGCATCGATGTGGCGAGTTCGCCGTGATAGCGACGGATTTGCTACATCGATGCGTCCGGACGGACGCCGGGCGCACTATCCACGCCGCCTGGCCGCGGTGGCGCTGGCGGGACTGCTTTGGCTCACCGGGTGCGCTCCGACATTCACATCCAGCATTTCGCCTGGCGGTGGTCCGACGACCAACACGGGCTCCCCGTCCGCCTCGGCGTCCGTGCCTGCCGGGCTGGCGTCCTTCTACTCCCAGCACCTCACCTGGACCCCCTGCGGCCAGGGCCATGAGTGCGCGACGGCGTCCGTGCCTCTCGACTACGCCGACCCCACCGGACCCACGCTCACCCTCAACCTGAAACGCATCAAGGCCACCCAAACCCCCCGCGCGGGCACCCTCTTCGCCAATCCCGGCGGCCCGGGCGTGGGCACGGACGCCGGCGACTGGTTCGACCGCACCGGACTCGAGCAGTACGACCTCGTCACCTGGGACCCCCGCGGCACCGGCACCAACCCCGTCGTCTGCGCCGACGCTGCAGCCACCGACCAGTACCTCGCGACCGACTTCTCCCCGGACGACCCCGCCGAAGAGAACGCCCTATCCAACGCCGAGAAGTTCTTCGCCGACAGCTGCCTCGCTCACACGAGCAGGGAACACCTCGAACACGTCTCCACCGCCGAGAACGCCCGCGACCTCGACATCCTCCGCGCCGCGGTCGGCGACGAGAAGCTCACCTTCTACGGCGCCTCGTACGGCACGCTGCTCGGCGCCCTCTACGCCGACCTCTTCCCCGGACGCGTCGCCCGCATCGTCCTCGACTCCCCGGTCGACGTCACGGGCGCCGAAGCCGTCAAGCAGTCCGCGGCGATGGAGGCCAGCCTGCGCTCCTTCGCCGCCTGGTGCGCCTCCGAAGGACAGTGCGGTTGGGGCTCGGACGCCGATGGCGTCACTCGCGCGCTCCAGACGTGGCTGACAAGCCTGGACGCCGCACCGCTCGCTGTGAACGACCGCGTCCTCACCCAGAGCCTCGCCGCCCTCGGCGTCACGGCGTTCCTCTACCCCG
>DAIRTI010000037.1:0-8273 GCA_036803965.1 Propioniciclava sp. | reverse complement strand
CGCGTCCTCACCCAGAGCCTCGCCGCCCTCGGCGTCACGGCGTTCCTCTACCCCGGACGCACCGGCTGGCCGGGACTCCGCGACGCGATCACAGCAGCAATACACGGCAACCCCACCCTTCTCCTCACCGCGGCCGACACCCTCGACGGACGCCGCCCCGACGGCACCTACTCCTCCCAGCTGGCGGCGGGATCAGCGATCCTCTGCGCCGACCGCCCCCACCCCACGACCAAGGAAGCTCTAGCCACCTGGAAGACCGCCCAGGCTCAGGCCCCCGTGCTCGGCTACCTGGCCGGGCCCGACCTCCTCTGCACCGCCTGGCCGACACCGCAGCGTCCCTGGACCACCCCCCACGCCACCACGGCCCCGCCCATCCTCGTCGTCGGCGCCACGGGCGACCCGGCGACCCCCTACGCGTGGGCACAGACCACCGCGGCCACCCTCGCCACCGCCCGCCTGCTCACCTACGACGGACAGGGCCACGTCTCCTACGGCCGCAGCGACTGCGTCGACCAGGCCGTCCGCGACTACCTCCACGACGGCACAATCCCCGACGCCGCCCTCTGCCGCTAGGCATGCCGCGAAGCGACCGGGGGTAACCAACCCCCATGGACCTCTCCGACCGCATCGCGCTCGTCACCGGAGCCGGCTCGGGCATCGGACGCGCCACCGCCCGCCGCCTTGCCGCGCAGGGCGCCCAGGTGGCCGTCGTCGCCCACAAGCTCGGCGACGCCGAAGCGGTCGCGCGCGAGATCGCCAATGACACCGCCACGCTGACACCCCACACCGTCCCGGCGCGCCCGTTCGCGGCCGACCTGGCCGACCCCGACTCCACGCACATCACCGGCACTGAGGTCTGGATCGACGGCGCGCAGTCGCTGCTCGTCGGCTGACCACCGCCCCCCGGCAAGCCCGGCAGCAAGAGCTACCCGGACGCCCCCTCCGAAGGCCCAAGAACCTCCAAAGCCTCCAGCGCCGCGAGGGCGTCCCACTCGCGCTTGCGCCAGCAGGCGGTGATGACGCGGTCCAGTCCGCTTCCGGGCGGCAGATCGAGGGCGGACGCCAGCGCGCGCAGGTCGGCGTCGTCGTCGCCGGACGAATCCAGCCCGAACGAGTCGAGCGCGGCCGCGAGCCCGGTCAGCCCTCCACGCGGCGCGGTCGCAGGACGAACCTCGAACGACCCGAACGCGAACCACAGGAACAGCCGGTCGCCGACGCGGAAGCGCCGGAGGGCGTCCGGGGGCAGCGTGACGTAGCAGTAGGGCAGGCCCCACTCCACGGACGCCCCCGGCAGCGACGGCAGCTGCACCGTCGCGGGTGGCACAAGCCCGAGGAGGACGCCGACCGCCGACCCCACCTGGATGCGCCCCGACTCCACGTTGCGCGGGGTGAGCGTGACCAGGCAGGCCCAGCCGCCGTCGACCCGGAAGAACCGCGGCGCGTCCGCGGGCGGGAACGCCATCGGCAGCGCCCGCTCGCGCCGGCGCACCTTCCCTGCGACCGTCTCGAAGCGCCCGTAGCGGCAGTACACCGCCATCGCGTCGGCGGACGCCCCGAGGGCCTCGCCGGCGGCCACGGCGTCCGCGACCGGCACGCTGTTGCCGCCCTCGACCAGGCGACCGACGGCGTCCAGGGCATCGGCGTACGACGGACGCGGCGTCGCGAACGTCCAGCGACCCTCGGCGTCCCGGGCGAACCGCGGGTCGTCGCGCAGAGCGGCGGCGACGGTCGTCCGCGAGCGCCGCTCGCCGAACAGCTGCAGCAGCTGCCGCAGCGACTCCGCGGTCTGCCCCGTGGACGAGATCACCATCGCCTGCGCCAGCGCCGGCACCGCGTTCGCCGCCGGCTCGACCAGGTAGTCCTGAATCGACACGTAGCCGCACAGTTCGGCCCACGACTCGACGTTCTCGTGCGAGAAGCCCCACACCTCGCGGTTGGCCCCCAGCGGCGTCACGCCGGGCCACACCGCGCCCTCCTCGATCACGAAGCGACAAGCGGCGACGGCGTCCGACAGCGTCGGGACGGCGAACCAGCCCTGCCTGATCTCGAACCCGTCGTGGATCGCGTCGATCAGCTGCCACGCCGGGATCGCCGTGCCGGGCAGCCGCTCGTTCAGCTCGGGGAACATGGCCAGGACCTGGTCCAGCGGCGTCAGCGGCGCGGCGGCCCGGGCGATCGCGGCCACGCGGGCCACGTGCAGCGGGTCGGACGCGACGGCGTCCGTGATCTTGCGCCGCAGGTCGCCCTCGACCTGCGCGACCCGCTGGTGGCTCACGCCGAACCGCTTGCCCAGCGCGTGCAGCGTGGTGGGCCGGTCCGACAGGAAGCGCTCCAGCATGATCGCCCGCTCGCGCTCGCTGAGGCTCGTCATGATGCGGCCGAGGACGCCCTGGGCGGAGCCGTCCGACGACACAATCGGCCCCCGGTCGAGCAGGTCGCCGTAGGTCAGGGTCTGGATGTCGCGGACGAGCCGCTCGAACTCGGCAGGAGCATCCGCGAGCGCGAAGGCCGCGAACGGCGCCGAGCCGGGACGCCCAAGCGCCGCCTGCCACTCGGCGATCGATCGCAACGCTGCGAGTGCACGAGACAGGGGCGGGGTGCCCGTGGCCTCTTCATTCCCCCCGGAATAGTCGGTCACCGGCTCAGCCTAGAACCCAGCCGCGCCCGATGAGTAATCAAGACTTGTGGACGCGCCGATGCAATCCGAAAACAGAGCCACCTATCGGACTCGAACCGATGACCTACGCTTTACGAGAGCGTCGCTCTACCAACTGAGCTAAGGTGGCTGGTCGCCCTTGCGGGCCGAGGCACGACTATAGCGGATCGCCCTTCCCGCCACGAAACCGAACGAGCCCGGACGCCGTTGGTGCGGTCCCGCTCCCGGCGCTCCCAAGAGCCGGACCCCGAAGGGTGCACGCCTCCCCCTCCCCAGCGCGCCGCGAGGTGGGCTATAACGACTGGATTCGCAGCGTCGCGGGTACAGCAAACGGTGATCAGGGGGCTGCGATGTTGTGGTTCAACCAGAGGAAGCCGGGCGCGGGGGCGACGACGCAGACCGCGCTCGCCGAACCCGGACTCGAGAGCGGACGCCCGGCCGTCCCGGCGTCCGTGGCGATGCTGTTCGAACGCGACCTGGAGCTCGGACGCCTCCTCGACATGTGGCAGCGCACGAAGGAGGGCCACGGCACGGTCGTCCTGGTGGCGGGGGAGGCGGGCATCGGCAAGTCGTCGGTGCTGAGCCGGTTCTTCGAGACCGTCTCGGCCGAGCCGGGGCAGCACCGGCTGGCGCGGGCGTCCTGCTACGCCCAGACCGGACGCGACGAGCCCTTCTGGCCGTTCGCCGACGTGATGAAGCAGCTGGTCGGCAGCCCGTCGCGCACCGAGGACGTCCTGGACGCCGTCCTCGACATCGCGCCCTCGTGGGCCGCGATCGTGCCTGTCGCCGGCGACATCGTGGGGGCCGGCATCAAGACGGCACAGGTCGTGCGCGACCGCACCCGAGGCTCCGGACCCAACCCCGACAAGCTCCTGCGCGAGTACGCGGACGCCCTCGCCAAGGTCGCGCGCGAGCGTCCGGTGCTGATCATCATCGACGATCTGCACTGGTCCGACGACGGGTCGGTGCGGCTGCTGTCGCACCTGGCCCGGACCGTCCCCGAGCACCGCGTGATGATCGTGTCGGCGTTCCGGCCGTCCGACATCGCG
Source organism: Propioniciclava sp. (assembly GCA_036803965.1). GTDB lineage: Bacteria > Actinomycetota > Actinomycetes > Propionibacteriales > Propionibacteriaceae > Propioniciclava. The sequence continues at coordinate 4,568 of DAIRTI010000037.1, read as the reverse complement.
GTCGAGGGGCACCTGCTGCTGTCGCTGATCGACGAGCTGGTCCGCTACAACGACGAGGCCAAGATCGACCTGCCGCCCCTGAGCGTCGAGGGCGTGGGGGCCCTGGTCCGCGGACGCTATCCCGCCAACAAGATCCCCGACACCGTCATCGAGGACCTCCATCGCCGCACCGGCGGCGCGCCCCTGTTCGTGGTCGAGTCGCTGCGCCTGATGGAGAGCCGCGGCGAGCTGCGCCGCGACGACGCCGACGGCCGCTGGACCGTCACCCGCGAGCTCAGCGACGACGACCTGCCGCCGAGCGTCGAGGCCGTGGTCCGCAAGCGCATCGACCGGCTGCCCCCCGAGCTGCGCCACGCCCTGGTGATGGCGGCCGTCCAGGGCCCGGTGTTCGAGACCGCAGTGCTGGCGTCCGTGCTCGATGCCGACGAACTCGGCGTCCTCGACCTCATGGCGACCGCCGAGCACCCGCACGACATCGTCACCTACGTGGGCGACGTCGAGGTGGGCGACGAGCTGACGAGCCGGTTCCGGTTCACCAACACGCTGTTCCAGCTCGCGCTCGTCGAGACGCTGCGCGGCAAGCAGTACGTGAACGCCCACCGCCGCACCGCCGAGGGCATCGAGCAGCTCTGGGGCGCGGACGCCGACGCCTACGCCGCGCAACTGGCCCTGCACTACGAGCGTGGACGCCTCTGGCGCAAGTCCGCGGAGTACCTCGTCATGGCCGCCCAGCGGGCGCGGCGCTCGGGGGAGACCGCGACGGGCATCCGGCGCTTTGAGCACGCCGAGCAGCTGCTGCGCCGCGCCGACGGCGGGGCCACGATGGAGCAGCAGATCGAGATCGACGAGGGGCTCAGCTACCTCTACGACGTCGACTCGCGCTATGACGAGGCCGAGGCGCGCATCCAGCACGCGCTGGCGCTGAACGTCATGACCCCGACCCTCGACTGGGGGCGCTCCACGATGCTCAACCTGCGCCTGGCCGACCTCACCGCCGACAAGGGACGCGTCGCCGACGCCCAGCGCCTGCTGCAGGACATGTACGACGAGCTGCTGGGCGAGCATCGAGATGAGGCGCTGAGCCTCGAGGCCTACCGCCTGCGCGCGTCGCTGGCCCTGGCGCTCACCCGCGTCGGCAAGGACGAGGAGGGCATCCAGCTCGCCAATGAGAGCCTGGCCTCGCTGGCGAGCGTGCCGCACGGCGTCCGGGATCCCGACGACGAGGACTCCTGGCGCGGCGTCGAGCTCGAGTTGCGGGGCGCTCTGGCGGCGAGTTACTTCGGACGCGGACGGTATCAGTTGGCCATCGAGACGTCGTCCTCGGTCCTGAAGGACGCCGAGGCCATGCGGATGCTCGAACTCGCCCTGCTCGTGCGGCACCGGCTGTCGGAGCTCAACTTGGCCCTGGGACGCTACGACGAGGTCGAACGCCACGTGGACGCCATGATCGCCACCGCCCGGCAGCTGAGCAACGAGACCGGCGAGGCGATGGCCCACGTGGTGCGCGCGAAGGGCCTGCGGCTGCGCGACGATCCCGCGGGGGCGTTGGCCGAACTGGAGGTCGCGTCCCGGCTCGTCGCCGGCATCGACTGGTACGTCAACCAGCCCCAGCTGCTGGCGATCCGCGCCGCGTGCCTGGTCTCCCTTGGACGCCTCCCCGAGGCCGACGAGCTGCTCGACGAGGCCTCGGACGCCGCGGGCTCGAGCGGGGTCCCGGAGTGGGTGGCGGCTGTACGCCTCGTGCACGCGTCGCTGCTGCTCGCGCGCGGGGACGCCGACGCAGCCGCCGACGAGGCCGCGGACGCCGCCCGCACGTTCGAGCAGGAGTGGGCCTACTTCGAGCAGGCCCAGGCGCTGCGACTGCAGGCCCAGGCCCACCTCGAGGCCGGCAACCGGGGGACCGCCGCCTACTTCTTCTCCCAGGCGGCCGCGGTCTTCGACCGGATCGGCAACACCGAGCAATCACAGCGCACCCTCGCCTCGGCCGACGAGGCGACGGTCGCGGCCTGACCCGGCATCGCCCGAGTCGAGTGGCCGCGTTCGCGCATCACTGTCGGGACGAGCCCAGGGCTTCATCTCCACAAGGCCGCGATGGGCATGGCCCAGATCCGTTCGGCCAGGGGGTACGTCGTGGTGCCGGTGTGCAGCACGACTCCCCGATGGAAGGTGCTGCCGAGTTGCTCGTGCAGCCAGACGAGATGGCGGGCGTCCCGGCGCTCGACGGCACCTGCGGCCTTGATCTCGACGGCCACGATCTGACCCGATGCCGACTCCAGGACGAGGTCGATCTCGCGGGATCCGCTGCCTTCTCGCAGATGATGGGAAGTCACGGAAGGCGCGGAGAGCCGCAGCAGCGGTCGCAGCTGCGCGAGCACGAAGGTGTCGATCAGGCGCCCGAGTCGATCGTCGTTCTTCAGGACTCCTGCCCGAGTGTCACCCACCAGATGAGCCGCCAGCCCCGGATCGAGGATGTAGTACTTGGGCGTCTTCACCATGCGCTTGAGGCGATTCGTGGTCCAGGCGGGAATGCGCTCGATGATGCGCAGGTCCTCCAAGAGGTCGAAATACCCCTTGGCTGTGCGAGCGTCGATGCCGGCCGCGGCGGTCAGGGTATCGATTGCCGGCAACCCGGCGGTGTTGAGGGCGACGGCCCGAAGCAGGGCGGCCATTCCGGCGGGCGAGCGCACCTCGGCGAGGTCGGAGACGTCGTGGCGGACCAGTTGCTCCACGTATCCCTCGTACCAATTCGACCGTGCGAAGTCACTGAGGCCAAGGGCGTCCGGGAATCCACCACGGACGGCCAGGTCTACATAGTCGACCAGGTCGGGCGCTGCTTCGAGGGTGCCAACGACCGGGTCGTCGTCTTCGAACAGGCGATCGAGCGCCCCGGCAGCGACTTCGCGATTCTCCAGTTCACCGACGGTGAGCCCGTACATGGCCAGGGGCACGACGCGGCCGGTGCCGGGCCAGCCTGCGGAGTCGAGGCGCGCTCGGACGCTGCCGGTGAGCAGGAATCGGCCTGGCCCTGCTCCTGCGTCGACAGCGCGCTTCACCGCGCCCATGCACTCAGGGACGGCTTGCCACTCGTCGATCAACACCGGCGTGGGCTGAGCCGCGAGTATGGCATCCGGGGCGGCGCGGAACGCGCCAGCCTCTTCCGGACGGTCCAGACGCATCACGCTGGTGGCGCGACGCATGGCGGTCGTGGTCTTGCCACACCCGCGCGGGCCCGTAAGCATCACTGCCGGAAGCTCCGTGAGCAACCGGTCGAGTGCATGGTCCACGTAGCGTCTGATGTAGGCGTCGCCGAAAGCCATTTCGTAACCCCTCGTCACTAGGGTATTGAGATCATAGCGGACGCGCTAATGCAGTTCTAGCGGCAGGTCTGATGTAGTTCTAGCGGGGGCGCTAATGCCGCTCCAGCGGATCCTTGAACGCCCCTGCGTTTCGCTGCAGGCCCGGGGCCCCGTCCCTTCCGCTCGCTCGAAGGCACGGAAGCCGGGAGGCCCACTTGAAGCCGAATCATGCGATTGACGCAATGCTACGCATGAGCGAAGCTATCTGTCATGGAGTTGCCGCTCGCGGACGCGGCGAGGATCGCTGGCGTCAGTGCGCGCAGGTTGCAGCAAGCGACCGCGGCTGGCGATCTGCCGCCTCATCGCGTCATGGGCCGGACACAGTCCGTTGACTCCGCCATTCTCCTAGCGTTCATGCGCTCCGCGCGGTCTGGACGCCGCTGGGGGCCGCGATCCCGCCGGGCGGTCCTCGATCTGCTCAATGAGGGAGAGACCGACGCCATGAACGGCTCCGAACTGAGCCGCCTGCGAAGCAACCTGCGTCATCTCGGCGCGCCGGAGATCGCTCATCGGCTTGGAGCCACCTCGAACTGGCATCGTTACCGCTCGCTTGGAATCGCCAGGCATGATCTGGCGAACCACGCCAGGGCGACGGGTCCGAGCATCCTCGCCGATCCGCAATGGGCGGAACTGCTGGGTCTCCTCCCAGGTCCGGCCGACAACGTGTACGGAATCGTCGACGACCTGACCGCCATGGAGGCGAAGCTCGATTTGCTCGTAGACGCCGAGGGCGACATCTTCCTTGTCGAGCGTTCGGGAGATGGCGATATGGCTGAGAAGTTGGTTGACCTGTTCCTGTTCGGCGACACCCGTGGATCCGCGGCGGCAGCAACAGAACTACAGCGAAGGGCGGGCGCATGTTGACTTTGGCTCCTGGGCCGGAACGGCAACTGAACCTCAATCGATGACCCCGACGCGTAGTTCGTCGAGGACCCACCACAGCAGCGGACGCACCGCGGCGCGCATGTCGTTGAGGACGGTGCCCACGCGCACCGACACCCCGGCCAGGACGGAGACGGTCTCCCCGGCCTCGAAGACCCCGGCGGTGGCGGCGTGCAGCCGACAGGCGCGCTGCTCGATGTCGGGCATGTCCCCAGACACGTCGTCCCCGTACGAGATCAGGCTCTGTTGTGACACAGGGCTGTGCAGCACCTCGAACAGGTCCACCCGCGCCACGCCGGCGAACAGGGTCACGTCGGCGGACACCCGCCC
>DAIRTI010000036.1:0-29512 GCA_036803965.1 Propioniciclava sp. | reverse complement strand
GCAACCCGCGCGCCAAGTTCATGCACTGCCTGCCGGCGTTCCACGACCTCGACACGCGCGTGGCGCACGACATGTTTGAGGTCACCGGACGCTCCGACGGCTACGAGGTGACGCACGAGGTCTTCGAGTCCGACGCCTCGATCGTCTTCGACCAGGCCGAGAACCGCATGCACACCATCAAGGCCGTGATGGTCGCGACGGTGGGCCGCTGAGGGCTGGCCGACGACCGTCTCGGCGACCCGCGTGCCCGCATCGATGTAGCAGTTTCGTTGCGATCACGGTGTCGTTGCTACATCGATGACACGAGGGACGCCGTCGGCGTCCGCTGGGCCCTATGCCTCAGCCGAGGACGCCGATCTCCCGTAGCCAGGCCCGGGTGTCGGCGTCGTCGACGAACAGGTGGGCGTTCCAGCCGGCCTGGCGGGCGGCGTGGACGTTCGCGGGCCGGTCGTCGATGAACGCCAGCTCGGACGGCTCCAGCTCGGTCACCTCCTCGACCCGGTAGTAGACCGCCGGGTCGGGCTTCGTGATGCCCATGGACGCCGACACGAACCAGTAGTCGGCGGCGTCGGCATAGGGGGCGTCCGCGAGGGCGATGTCCAGCGCGAACGGGGCGTTGCTGAGGACGGCGACGAGGCGTCCGGCCGCCCTGACCTGGCGCAACAGATCGAGCGCCGTGGGACGGACGCCCTCGACCCACATCTGTGCGTCGAGCTGGGCGAGCATGCGGACGGTCTCCGGCGGGGCCGGCCGGCCGAGGTCGGTGAGCAGCGGCGTCCAGTAGGAGGGGTCGGTGCCGCCGCGGTCGTACTCGACGCGTCCTTGCCAATAGCGGGCCTCGTAGGCGGCCGGGTCGACGCCCAGCAGCCGGGCGGGCTCGGTGTAGAGGCCGGGGGGCGATGACATGACCTGGCCCAGGTCGAACACGACGCAGCGAATCACCGGTCCAGTCTGGCAGGCGGGTGCGGTGCGGGGGTGCGATCGGGTCCGGGGGGGCGGGCCGAGAAAGGGGCGTCCGCGCTCGTGCGCTAGAACTGATCCATGCTGTACGCCACCACGGCCCGGACCCATCTCGGCAACATCCGGCGGAACCTCGAGGGCGTCCGGGTGCGGGTGACGGCCGACCGGCCCGACCGGCTCGTCCTGGCCGCGGTCAAGGCGGACGCGTACGGCCACGGCGCCGTCGAGGTCTCGAAGATGATCGAGTCCACCGGATGCGCCGACTGGCTCGGGGTCGCCACGGTGCCCGAGGCGCAGGACCTCCGCGCCGCCGGGGTCGGCCTGCCGATCCTGAAGCTGTCGCACGCGCTGGCGTCCGACGAAATGCGGGCGGCGATCGAGAACGACGTCGTCCTGACGGTGGTGGACGCCGAGAACATCGACGCGGTCGCGGCGGCGGCGCAGGCGTCCGGGCGGAGGGCGATCGTCCATCTCAAGGTCGACACCGGCATGCGGCGCATCGGCGCCGAGCCGGACGCCGCCCCCGGGCTCTGCCGCCGCGTGGACGCCTCGCCCTGGCTCGATCTTCACGGGCTGTTCTCGCATCTGCCGGTGTCGGACACCGAAGCGGGACGCCTCTTCACCGCCGCGCAGATCGCGCGGTTCGGCGGCGTGGTCGCCGCCTGCGAGGACGCCCGCGGCCCGATCGCCTGCAAGCACCTGGCGAACAGCGGCGGCGTCCTGATGCACCCGGATTCGTGGTTCGACATGGTCCGACCGGGGATCATGATCTACGGCTACCTGCCCGACCCCTCCAGCGAGGCCACCGTGGCGCTGGCGCCCGGGCTGACCTGGACGACCGTCGTCGCGTTCCTGAAGCGGGTGCCGGCGGGGCACAGCGTCGGCTACGGACGCACCTGGTTCGCCCCCACCGACACGTGGGTCGCGACGCTGCCGGTCGGCTACGGCGACGGCTTCAGCCGGCTGCAGAGCAACAACGGACGGGTCCTGATCGGGGGGCGCTCGTACCCGATCGTCGGCCGCGTCTGCATGGACCAGACGATGGTCGACCTCGGCCCCGACGAGCCCCGTGTGGCGGTCGGCGACGAGGCCGTGCTGATCGGACGCCAGGGCCCCGAGTCGATCGGCTGCCAGGAGATCGCCGATCGCATGGGAACCATCACCTACGAGGTCACCTGCCTGATCGGCGATCGGGTGGTCCGGCAGTTCGACGAGGACTGAGGTCCGTCACCCGTCCAAGCCGAAGTTGCCTCCAGTTGCCAGGCATCCCCCCGGGAAACTACGCGGGGAAACGTCATGCAACCGGAGGCAACATCCAAGGAGTGCGGCTCAGCCCTCGGCGTCCTTCGGCGGACGTCCGCGCGGCCGGGGTGGGGCGAGGTCGGACGGGAGGCGTCCGGCCTTGCGCAACGCCTCGCGCAGCAGCAACTCGACCTGGGCGTTGACGCTGCGCAGCTCGTCGGACGCCCACCGCGCGATCGCGTCGTGGACGGCCGGGTCGAGCCGCAACAGGACGGCCTTGCGCTCCGGCTTGGCCATGGGTCAGGAGTCCAGGTGCATGGGTCGGCGATCCAGTGTGTCGGGAACCGGGTCGGCGCCTCAGCTGTACAGACTGCCCGCGTTGAGCACCGGCGTCGCGCGCGAATCGCTGCACAGCACGACCAGCAGGTTCGACACCATCGCCGCCTTGCGCTCGTCGTCGAGGGAGACGATGTCGTCGTCCTCGAGCTTGGTCAGCGCGTTCTGGACCATGCTCACCGCGCCCTCGACGATCTTCTCCCGCGCGGCGATCACGGCGGACGCCTGCTGCCGCTGCAGCATGGCCTGGGCGATCTCGGGGGCGTAGGCGAGCGAGCTGATCCGGGCTTCGATGACCTCCAGGCCGGCGATCGCGATGCGGGCGGCGACCTCCTCGGCGAGCTCGTGCGCGACCAGCTCGGTCGAGCCGCGCAGGGTCTCCTCGCCGGGGGCCGCGTTGTCGTAGGGGTGCGAGCTGGCGACGTGCCGCAGCGCCGACTCGGACTGCACCGCCACGAAGTCCTCGTACTTCTCGACCGCGAACACGCTCTTGGCGGTGTCCGCGACCTGCCAGACGATGATCGCCGCGATGTTGACCGGGTTGCCGTCGGCGTCGTTGACCTTGAGCTCGTTGGTCTCGAAGTTCCGAACCTTCACCGACACCCGCCGCTTGGTGGTCAGCGGCAGCGCCATCAGCAGGCCGGAGCGCCTGATCGTGCCGACGTAGCGTCCGAAGAACTGGACCACCTTCGTGTCGCCCGGGTTGACGATCGTGAGCGACGATCCGATCAGTCCGCTCAGCACGATCAGCAGGACGCCGACGACCAGCAGCGCCACGCTGCCGCGACCGTCCTCCACCGCGATGGCGGTGGTGATGCTCAGCCAGAGCCCGCCGAGCAGGCTGGCGAGCGCGAGCAGCAGGGCCACCCCGCCGCCCAGCGACCATGCCCGCGACTCGTCGATCTCGACGCGCGTGCCCTCGTGTCCCACCGGACGGCCCGCCGGCTCGCCGCCGCTGGACTCCTCGGCGATGGTATCGATGCTGGTGGCCGACATGGCGCCCTCCTCAGGGTAGAACGATATCTAAGTGATATCACATTCCGAGGGACGCCGCCAGTGCGGGGGGCACTCCGGTCCCCGGGTCCCCATCGATGTAGCAGTTCCGCTGTTACAGCGACGAACGTGCTACATCGATCGCTCTGCGGGGGAGGGCGCGCACGAGCTCGAAAGTCCTCAAGAGTCCACGAGAAGGGTCCGGACGCCGATCGCTCGGCTCAGCCCTGGGTCAGTCTGCGCCGGGTGGGGAACTGCTGGCGCGCGAAGGCACCGACCGAGCCGGTGAACCAGCCGTCCAGGGCCCCGGAGACGCCGCCGCCCAGCACCGGGATCCTTCGAGCCAGCAGCAGCACCGCCTGGCGTCCGCCGAGGCGTCCGCCCAGGTCGCCGAACACCTTCTCGGCGACCAGCTGGTCCAGGGAGGCGTCGAAGATCGGCGCGGTCGCGATCGCGAGCGGTGTTGTCGGGATCTCATTGCGCTCGATCATCGCCGCCACGCCCGACTCGCCCGCGAGGCACAGCGCCATGGCGGTGCGCACCCGGGGGTCGTCCACGTCGTAGCCGCGCAGGTGTGCGATGGCGGCCACCAGCCGGATCTGCACGATCGCCAGCCCGGCGATGTTGGCGGGCAGCAGCAGTGGGGCGGTCCACAGGCCGCCCAGATTCGTGAGGACGCCCTGCGCCGTCGCCATCCGCACGTGCAGGCTGACGAGTGCGTCGATCGCCGGTTCGACCGACCCCTGCCTGACCAGCGAGTTCGCGGCGGTCACTTTCGCGCCCGGCACCTTGCCGACGCCGGTGACCGCGGCGTCCAGGAGCTGGCGCAGCATCGAGCCGCCCATCTCGGGACCGCGCGTTGCGACGATCCGGCTGGCCTCGCTCGCGTCCATGCGCTCAAGGGTAGGTCTCGCGCCGAACGCCACCAAAGGACGCCTGTCGGAGGGGTCTGCCAGGATGCACCTCATGCGGCTGTCGCGGTTGTTCGGGCCGGTCTCCCAGTGGCCGGATCAGGACCTCATCGCGCTGACCGCCGAGTTCGACGGGCCTATCACGATCGAGGCGTACACCGCGGGCGCGTTCCCGATGCCGCTGCACGACGCGGGCCTGCCCGAGGGCGTGATGGGCTGGTGGTCGCCGGTGCACCGGGGCGTCCTGCCGCTGGCCGATCTGCGGGTGACGCGGTCGCTGCGGCAGTCGGCCAAGCACTACGAGGTCACGTTCGACAGAGCGTTCGCCCAAGTCATCAAGCGGTGCGGTGACCCACGGCGTCCCGACGGCTGGATCGACCCCGACATCGTCCGGGTCTACTCCGAGCTGCACGGCCTGGGCCTCGTGCACTCGGTCGAAGCCTGGACGCCGTCGGGCGAGTTGGCCGGCGGCCTCTACGGAGTCAGCATCGGCGGCCTGTTCGCGGGGGAGTCGATGTTCCACGACGCCACCCTGGGCCGTGACGCGTCCAAGGTGGCCCTGATGCGGCTCGTCGAGTTCCTCGACGACGGCGACGAGCGGCGGCTGCTCGACGTGCAGTGGGTGACGCCGCATCTCGCGTCGCTGGGCGCCGTCGAGGTCGACAGGGTGGACTACCTGCGCCTCCTCGGCGAGGCTTTGGACGTCCCGATGCCCGACTGGGGCGCCGTCGCCGAAGGGAGCCCGCATGCCTGAACTGCCCGAGGTCGAGGGCCTGCGCCGGTACCTGTCCGGTGCGCTGGTCGGCGCGACCGTCGCCCGCGCCGAACTGGCCGCGTTCAGCGCCCTGAAGACGTTCGCGATGCCGCTGTCGTCGCTGCTCGGCCAGGAGGTCGAGCGCGTCGAGCGGCGCGGCAAGTTCCTGGGCATCGGCGTGGACGGGTCCTGGCTCGTCTTCCATCTCGCCCGCGCCGGCTGGTTGCGCTGGTACGACACCCTGCCGCCCGCCCCCGCCAAGCCCGGACGTGGCCCGATCGCCCTGCGCATGGGTTTCGAGGGCGGGGACGCCGATGGCGCGAGTCCGGCGGACGAGGCGAGCGGGGCGTCCGAGAAAGACGGGACACAGAAGGTGCCCGGGGCGTCCGGCATAACCGGCGGCGTGCGGGGGTTCGACCTGACCGAGGCGGGCACGCAGAAGAAGCTGGCGATCTACGTGGTCGGTGGGCTGGAGGAGGTGCCGGGCATCGCCACCCTCGGCGCCGACCCGCTGGCGTCCGACTTCACCGAGGGCACCTTCGCCGACCTGCTCGCCGCGCACGGGCGGACGCAGCTGAAAGGGGTCCTGCGCGACCAGCGGATCTTCGCGGGCATCGGCAATGCCTACAGCGACGAGATCCTGCAGGCGGCGCGGCTGAGTCCGTTCAAGCTGGCCGGCTCGCTGGCGTCCGAGGACGTCGCCCGGCTCTACGCGGCGGTGCGCGAGGAACTGGCGTCCGCGATCGAGCGCGCGAGCGGCAAGCCGCCGTCCGAACTGAAGGACGACAAGCGCAACAGCATGCGGGTCCACGGGAAGAAGGGCCAGCCGTGCCCCACGTGCGGCACGCCGATCGCCGAGGTGTCGTTCGCCGACTCGTTCCTGGACTACTGCCCCGGCTGCCAGACCGGCGGCAAGCTGCTCGCCGACCGGCGGCTCTCGAAACTCCTGAAGTGACGCCCGCGGCCGATAACCTGACCGGGCAATGCCCACCTAGCCCGGCCGGGCCCTCGTCCGCCTGACCGGCCCATCCCAGCGGAGTCCAGCGTGCAGATCGCAGCCGTCGCCGAGCGTGCTCGCCGGCGGATCGACGCCGTCCGCTGGACGTCCAGCCCGCGCGTCGGCATGGGGCTGATCGTGACGTCCGTGCTGATCACGATCGCGGTCGCCGCTCTGGGGCCGTCGTCGGTGACGCTGAACGTCGGTCCGGCGTCCAGCCTGCTGCCGCCCTGGTTCATCGGTGAGGACGCCGGCGCGCGGCTCGGTCTGCCGGCCAGCGAGTGGCTCGTGGTGCCGGCGCTGTGGATCGGGATCGTCCTCGGGGCGATCGGCCTGTGGGTGGCGTTCCGCGCGGCGGAGGCGGGTTGGCGCCCCCCGATCCACCGGATGTTCTACGTGGGCGTCATTCTGAACCTGGCTACGGCGTTCGTGCCGCCGCTGACGTCGGCCGACGTGCTGATGTACGCCGCGTACGGACGCCTCCAGCGCCTCGGCATGAATCCGTACGACATCACGCCGGCGGAGGTGTTCCGGCAGGCGTTCGACCCGGTGCTGATCTGGACGGAGCGTCCTTGGCAGGACACGCCCAGCGTCTATGGGCCCATCGCTTCGCTGAGCCAGTGGCTGGCGAACGTGCTCGGCGGCGACTCGATGCACGACGTGGTGTTCTGGCTGCAGTTGATGGCCGTGGTGCCGTTCATCGTGATCTGCGCGGTGCTGATCAAGCTGGCCCACGACGACGCCGGACGCCAGACCCGCGCCGTGCTCTTCACGATCTGGAACCCGCTGCTGATTTGGGCCGTCGTGGCGGGCGCCCACAACGAGGCGCTGACGCTGGTGTTCGCGATCTGCGGGCTCTACTTCGTGCGGCGCAGCGCGTTCGTGACCGGCATCTTCATCGGGCTCGCCGGCGCGGTGAAGGTGTCGCTGGTCTTCTACGGCATCGCCATGGCGTGGGGCTACCGGCACGACAGGCGCAAGCTGCTGGCGCTGGTGGGCGGGGCGGTGATCCCGCTGGCGCTGGCGTACGGGCTGTTCGCCCCCCAGGCGCTGTTCGCGGCGTCCCGGAACACGGGCTACATCTCGCAGGGATCGTGGGGTCCGCCGGTGGTGTACGCCCTTGGGGCCCTGGTGGGCGACGACGTGGCGCGGGCCGTGGTGACACGGCTGGGCTGGGTGTTGCTCGTCGTCATCGGCTGGATGCTCTCGCGCGTGGTGCCCTGGGAGCCGGTGCCGGGGTCTCGGGTGCCCGCCCGCGGGGATGCGTTGACGATCACCGTGCGCACGGCCCTGGTGCTCTGCACGGCGTGGGTGGTGACGTCGCCCTACTCGCTGGCCTGGTACGACCTGATCGCCTGGGCGCCGCTGGCACTGATGGCGGCGAACCGGCTCGACAAGGTCCTGATCTGGCGCGGAGCGGCGTTGTCGGTGGCGTATGTGACGGCCCGGTCGGTCCAGTTCGGGCCGGAGATGGCCTGGGCGTCCTGGCTGCTGCGCGAGAACCTGGCGTCGGTGGTGTCGATCGGGGTCCTGTTCTGGATCGTCCGCTGGTGGTGGATCGAGGGCCACGAACTGCCCACCCGGGCGTTCTTCGCCCGAGGCTGGCGGCGACTGGTGCATCCGGCGCACGGCTGACATCGATGTAGCGCGTCCGACGTTATGGCAACGAAAACGCCACATCGATCGGACGGTCGGTCTCAACTGCCCCTTTCGTGTTCCGGCTGGCGGGCAAGACGGCGCCCGGTGGAGGTGAGGTAAGGCTAACCTAACTTCCATGTCGCCCTTGAGTGCCTCCCCGTCCCTGCTTGCCACGCGCGCCCGGAGCATCATCGCCACGAGCAGCCACGTCGAGATCGGCACCCTGTGCGGCAGCGTCTTCGTCCACCGCCACCTCGTGGACCCCTCCGGCGACATCCTCCTCAACCCCCACACCGACGCCCAGCCGTGGGTGTCGCCCCTGCTCGAGGGCAAGGCGTCCGGCATCTTCCACCTCGCCGCCTCGGACGTCACCACCGTCCCCCAGCCCGACCGCCTTCGCGGCGTCCTCACGCTGTAGGGGCGTCTTCAGTTGGACGCCGAAACGCTCTGCCCGCACGTGCGCCGGCACCTGTTGCTGGACGAGGGCGAGTCGGCGGTGCGGTTCGTGCCCTACTCGGTCGCGCTCTCGTGGCGCGTCCGGGATGCCGCCGCCGACGGCCGCACGACCGAGGTGCCCCTGGCGTCCTACGTCTCGGCCTCGCACGACCCGCTGGCCGGCTGGGAGTCCCTCTGGCTGGCGCATCTCGACCGTGACCATTCTCACCAGGTCCGCGAACTCGCCGCGGCCCACATGGACCTGACAAGCATCGATCTGGTGCGCCCCATCCTGGTGGACGCCTCCGGCCTCGTCTTCCGCGTCTACTCGATCGGCGGGACGTCCGACGTGCGGATTCCCTTCCCCGAGCCCGTCACCTGCCCCGCCGAGGCCGTCGCCGGCTTCGAGGAGCTGTTGTCGACCGAGAGGCCCGTCCGCCGCGCGTAGGGGCCCAGCGGCCCCCATCGATGTGGCACATTCGCCGTTGCTGCGACGAATCTGCTACATCGATGCGGGACGCCGCGGGTGCGGTTCAGGCTGGTCCGAGCAGGACCGGACGCGGCGGCGTCCGGCTGAAATCACCAGTCGACGAGGCGCCGCTGACCCTGCAGAGCGCGGATCTCGGTGACGTCCTGGACGGTCTCGAGGGTGCCGCGGTAGGTGCCCGCCGCGTCGCGCATCGCGAAGTACCGGATGTGCAGGAACCGGCCCTGCATCTCGATCCAGAAGTCGGCGACATCCTTCTCGCCGGCGCGGAAGGCGTCCAGGATCTGCTGCACCTTGTCGACGCTGTGCGGCGGGTGGCAGTTCTGCACCTTGCGCCCGATGACGCCGGGGCTGCGCGGGAAGATGCGCTCGCCCTCGTTGTAGTACCTGACTTCGTCGTTCTCGTCGACGAAGCTGACGTCGATCTTCAGCGTGCCGAGCAGCAGGCTGACCTGCGCCGCCGTGAGCGCCCCGGTTTCGAGTTCCAGAAGCCCGGACGCCGCCGGCTTCGGCGTCCGCCCCAGGGTGAGCGTGTCGAGGCTGACGAACGTGCGCTCGCCGCCGGCCGCGGGCCAGGCCGGGACGGCGTCCAGGTACGCGTAGCCGACCTCGCCCTCGCCGGCGCGGATCTCGACCCACTCGGCGGGGTCGAGGTTCTCCATCGCCATGCCGAAGAGCACCTGCTCCTCCTTGGTGATCATGTCGTCGATCGCCTGGGCCACCCACTCGGCGGCCTGGAGCGCGGGCTCGGGGTTGTCCGCCGCGGCGAGGCGAACGGCGTCCTTGAACCCGGCGCGGATGTCGTCGTGAATGCCCCACATCACCGTGCTGGGGCCGTAGATGCCGTGCTTCTCCAGATAGGGGAAGAGCTGGTTCTCCTTGCGGACGTAGTGCGTCTCCACGGGACGCAGGCCCTCCAGGGCGGCGGCGAGGGCGTCCCTCTTGGTGCTCCAGCCTTCGGGGCCCGCGGCGCGCGTCTGCTCGATAGCGGCGCGCAGGGACGCCGTCTCGCGCTCGATGGCGTCGTTCTCGCGCTGGAAGGTGTTGACGGGGTGTCCCGGCGGGGTCTTGACGCGGTCGTGGCGGTCGAGGGCCGACGCGAAGACGCGCACGTGCACGTCGCACAGCCGCTTGACCTCGGCGACCGGCAAGCCCTCGTCGATGAGTTGCTGCTCCATCGTGGCGATCTCGCTGGGCTCCACGTCGCCGAGGAGGTCGCTGAACCGCTTGCTCAGGTCGTCGAGCGGCTGGCCGGCGTGGAGGTCGAGGACGATCTGCTTGAGCGCCTTGAGGCGCTCGGCGTCCACGCCGCCCGCGCCTGCGTTGTCGGCGAGACCCGGGTTGTGGCCCGTCTGGGTCTCGATCGCGGACGCCACGTCGATCATCAACTGGTTGAGCGGGATGTCGGCCATCGCCGCCGCCCGCTCGAGGGTCGCCATGCGGGCCATGGTGGCCCTGAGCACGGGGTTCGTGAGCTTGACGAACTCGGGGTGGTAGCCCGCGAGGAAGTCGAGCAGGAACGGGTGTTCCTTCAGCAGGGTGTGCACCGTGGTCTTCGGCGTGATGGTCATGGCGGGTCTCCGGGGCGTCGTCGCGGTCGGGTCGGTGGCGTCCTGAGGCACTCAGGGTTTTGATAACACGGACGGTACATTATTCCGCCGGGTTGGGTGGCCCTCGCGTCGATGTAGCAGTTCCGACGCCGTAGCGGCGAGGGTGCTACATCGATCCGCCTAGCGCGGCCCCTGGGACGCCGGACCGGGCCCGCGGCGTCCAGGCTCTATGCTGCGGCCGTGCTCGGCTACTTCGGTCCCCCCGGGACGTTCACCCAACAGGCTCTGTTGCGCATCAACGAGGGCGAGGACATCAGGCCGTACGACACGGTCCAGGTGACGCTGGACGCCGTGCGCGCCGGCGAGGTGCGTGCCGCGCTCGTGCCGATCGAGAACTCGGTCGAGGGCGGTGTGTCGGCCACGCTCGACTACCTGGCGGGCAGCGACCCTCTGATGATCGTCCGCGAGGTCGTGATTCAGGTGCAGTTCGTGCTGTGCGCGCGTCCGGGGACGAAGCTCGCCGACGTCAAGCACGTGATCACCCACGGACACGCCCACGCGCAGACCCGCGAGTGGATCGCCAAGCACCTCAAGGGCGCCGACGTGACCGAGCACGGCTCCACCGCCGCCGCCGCGAAGGAGGTCGCCGGCCCTGAATCGAAGTACGACGCGGCCATCTGCGCCCAGGTCGCCGCCGACCACTACGGGCTGGAGGTGCTGGCGTCCAACATCGGCGACAACCGGCACGCGCTGACGCGGTTCGTCCTCGTCAGCAAGCCCGGACGCCCGGCGCCGTTCACCGGGTCCGACAAGACCACGCTGGTCGCCTTCATGCACGCCGACCACCCGGGCGCGCTGCTGGAGATCCTCGAGCAGTTCGCCGGACGTGGCGTCAACCTGTGCCGCATCGAGTCGCGTCCGACGAAGAAATCGCTCGGTGACTACTGCTTCAGCATCGACGCCGAGGGGCACGTGAGCGAACCGCGTATGGCCGAAGCGCTCAAGGGACTGCACCGGGTGTGCAAGAAGGTGACGTTCCTCGGGTCGTACCCCCGCGCGGACGCCGTCATGCCCCGCATCGCCCGCGGCTTCACCGAGGACGACTTCGCCGACGCCGAGCGCTGGTTCGCGAGGATCACCGGGGAGTAGACGGGTTCGATCGGCCCACTCCGGGTCGCCATTAAGCCGAATCTGTCACACGATCCGCGCCAATCCGCAGTCAGGACTGGATCCGCGCGCGAATCGTGTGACGCTGCCGGCGTTTCGTGCCGCGGCCGCCCTCGGCGAGGTCGTCGGCAACCGGATCAGCGCGGCAGCATCACGGTCAGAGCGCCGGGCACCACGGACGCCTCCAGCCGCCGGCAGCTGCCCAGGGTGTCGCCGTCGATCTGGTAAGGGACCGGCTCGTCGGCCTCGAGCACCACGGCACGGGCTTGGGCGCGCTGAAGGCCACCGATCTCGGACGCCCCCGAGACCACCTGGCCAGCCATCCCGGCCCATCCGGCGAGGCCGTGGGCGTCCGCGAGCAGGAGGTCGAGCAGGCCGTCGTCGGGACGCGCGTCCGGGATGAGCTGGATGCCTCCCTGCAGCGCCCCGACGTTGGCGATCATCGCGAGGCCCACGCGACCGGAGACGGGCTCTGCGCCATCCAGGCTTGTGGCGAGCGAGAACGGCGGCCGCGACATCGCCCCCAGCGCCGACAGCACGTACGCCGCCGGCCCGACCGCGCGCTTGAGGTCGGGGTCGGTCTCGCTCATGACGATCGCGTCCAGGCCCATGCCGGCCATGACCGCGCACGCCTGCGGCGGGCCGCCGTCGGCGCGCACCTCGACCAGGTCGAGCGGACGCGGCACCCCGTCGAACGCGGTGTCGATGGCGTCGGCGAGGTCGAGCGGGACGCCGACGTTGCGTGCCAGCAGGTTGCCCGTACCGGCGGGCAGCACGGCGAGCGCGACCCCGCTGTGCACCAGGGCCTGGCAGACCGAGCGGATCGTCCCGTCGCCGCCCGAGGCCAGCACCAGGTCGGCCCCGGACGCCATCGCGCGGCGGGCGGCGTCCAGGCCGGCGTCGTCGGACGAGGTCTCCAGCCACATCGGACGCCGCCAGCCGTGGCCGCGGGCGGCGCCGTCCACGTGCTTGCGGAGGTGCTCCCAGTCGGGCACCTTCGTCGGGTTGACCACGACGGCCACGCGGGGCGGAGCACCGGGGCGGGCGCGTCCGGGCCAGGGGGCGACCACCCGGACGCCCGCGCCCAACAGGCACGCGCCCCCCACGCAGAGCCCCCACAGGCCGCCGCCGACGACGTCGGTAGGGAAGTGGGCGCGCAGGGCCCAGCGGTTGTAGGCGACGGCGAACCAGAGCGCGACACCGCCCGCGGCGATCACCCAGACCAGCGCGCCGTTGCGCCTGATCACCACGACCGCCGCGATGCCGACCGTCACCAGGGCCGAGATCGCCACCATGTGTGCTGACGGGTAGGCGAGCCCCTCTGCCGTCACCAGCGGGACGACCGTCGGCGGGCGGGGGCGTCCGAACTGGTACTTCAGCGCTGACGTCGACAGCCACGCGATCGGGATCGCGCCCCCGCTCGCCAGGGCCAGGTTGCGGAGGCGGCGGCGCCACGCCCACAGGGCGAGCACGAGCAGGACGCCGTAGCTCACGTAGGGATGGAACAAGAACGAGCACGCCGCGGTGATCTGCCCCCAGGCGGTGTTCATGGCGAGGGCCGGGGTGAGGGCGGAGGCGTCCCAGGCGGCGAGGAGCGAGGTGCGGAAGACGAGGGCGGTCCAGACGACGAACGCCACCCCGGCGACGGCCGTGAGTACGGCGGCGGGGGCGAGCCTGCGGCGCATGAGACCCTCCTCGTCCGGTGTGCTTCCAGCCTGCCACGGACGCCGGTGATTG
Organism: Propioniciclava sp.; assembly: GCA_036803965.1. Taxonomy (GTDB): domain Bacteria; phylum Actinomycetota; class Actinomycetes; order Propionibacteriales; family Propionibacteriaceae; genus Propioniciclava. Next base: position 16,305 of record DAIRTI010000036.1, on the reverse strand, counting down.
GGCCCGGCGTCCGGTGAGCGCCTGCTGTGGCGCCCCCGCTGGGCCCACCGTGAGTCGCGCAGGGATTGGGCGCCCGCCGGGACGCCCGAGCGCGCCGATAGGATTCCGGCGTGATCGATCCGAGGATCCTGCGTACCGACCCCGACCGCATCCGCCGCAGCCAGGCGGCCCGCGGCGAGAGCGTCGAACTCGTCGACGACCTGCTCGCCGCCGATGCCCGCCGCCGGGAGCTGATCGCCTCCTCGGAGTCCCTGCGCGCCGAGCAGAAGGAGCTGTCGCGGCAGGTGCCGAAGGCGTCCGCGGACGAGCGTCCGGCGCTGCTCGCGCGCACCAAGGACCTGTCGCAGCAGGTCAAGGACGCCGCCGCCGAGGCCGAGGAGGCCAAGGTCCGCTTCGACGAGTTGATGCTGCAGCTGGGCAACCTGGTCGTGGACGGCGTCCCGGCCGGCGGCGAGGACGACCTCTACGTCCTGGAGACGATCGGCACGCCCCGCGACTTCGCGGCCGAGGGCTTCACCCCCCGCGACCACCTCGAGATCGGCGAGCTGCTCGGCGCCATCGACATGGAGCGTGGCGCCAAGGTCTCCGGCAGCCGGTTCTACTTCCTGACCGGTGTCGGCGCGCAGCTCGAGCTCGCGCTGCTCAACCTGGCGATGAGCATGGCCACGTCGTGGGGGTTCACCGCCATGATCGTGCCGTCGCTGGTGAAGCCCGAGGCGATGGCCGGCACGGGCTTCCTCGGCCAGGCCGCCGAGGACGTCTACCGCCTCGAACGCGACGACCTCTACCTCGTCGGCACCTCCGAGGTGGCGCTCGCCGCGTACCACTCCGAGGAGATCCTGGACGCCGCCAGCCTGCCCCGCCACTACGTGGGCTGGTCGTCCTGCTTCAGGCGCGAGGCGGGGGCGTACGGCAAGGACACCCGCGGCATCTTCCGCGTGCACTGGTTCGACAAGGCCGAGATGTTCGTCTATTGCGCCCCCGAGGACGCCGAGGCCGAGCACCAGCGGCTGCTCGAGTTCGAGAAGGCGTTCATCGGCGCGCTGGAGATCCCCTTCCAGGTGCTGGACGTGGCGTCCGGCGACCTCGGGTCGTCCGCCGCGCGCAAGTACGACTGCTACGGCTGGCTGCCCACCCAGGAGCGGTATCGCGAGATCACCTCGACCTCGAACTGCACCGAGTTCCAGGCGCGCCGGCTCAACATCCGCATGCGGGACGCCGCCGGCGTCCGCCCGCTCGCGACGCTCAACGGCACCCTGTGCGCCATGACCCGGACGATCATCATGATCCTCGAGAACCACCAGCAGGCCGACGGGTCGGTCCGCGTGCCCGAGGCGTTGCGCCCCTACCTCGGCGGGCGCGAGTTCCTCACGCCGTTGGCCTAGTCAGACGGACGCCGACGGCGTCCATACGTCCGCGAGGGTCTCGTCGATGTGCTGCAGCGCCGCGATGGTGGCGGCGATGCGGGGAGCGTCCCAGGAGACGTCCGGGTCGGGCTCGGTGGCACCGAAGAACAGGTTGGTGGACGCCAGCGTGGCGGCCGACCAGGGGGCGGTGCGCGACGATCCGAAGGCGGCCCGTGGCTGCTCGGCCAGGACGGCGTCCGGGTCGGACAGCGCCTGCACGAGCAATCCGGTGAACGAGGCGCTGGTGAGCACGGCGAGCGTCACCCAGTCGATCGTGCCGGGGTCGCGCAGGCGGTAGCCCATCAGGCCGGCGCCGTGCCGCAGGACGTCGGCGCGCCGCGCCTGGAAGCCGCGCTCGGTGGCGCGGAGGGCGTCCGCGATGCGGGTGCGGAGCTCGCCGTCGGGCAGCCCGCCGTGGGCCGCGCGCAACACGAGGTAGCTGCGCCAGGGCGCGGACGCCAGCGCCATCGTGAAGTCGGCGACGGTGACGACGCGCATCAGCTCGACGACGAGGTCGCGGCGTCCCTGCTCGGTGTCGAGGCCGGAGAACAGGTTGACGGGCAGGGTCCGGGCGGCGGCGACGTAGCCCGAGAGATCGTCGGTGAGCTGGGTGCGCTCGGCGATGGCGAGCAGGAGGTCGGCGGCGAAGCGGTCCTTGGTGGGCCAGCGGCGGTAGGACGACGTGCGCGAGACCCTGGCCTCGCGGATGAGGTCTTCCATGCGCTATCTGACCCTCGGGGCCGTTGTCGCGTCCGCGGTCGCCTGCGTCGTGGCGGCGTCCGCGGGCTCTGGGCTCTATGCGCAGCTCAAGGCGTCCGTCGGTGTCGACGCGAGCCTGACCGCGTACGCGCACGCCAAGAACGGGGACCTCCTCACGGTCGCCGCCGTCGTCCTGGCGCTCCTCGTGGTGGTAGCCGTCTGGCGGTGGCTCGCGCCGGGGCGTCCGGGCTCGCGCGCGCAGGTGGTCGTGAGCGTGCTCGTCGCGGTGGCTGCCCTTGTCACCCTCGTGTTGACGTGGCTCACCGTCGCGGACGCCGTCACGTCCGTCTGGGCCCACCATGTCGCGTTGAAGGGCTGAGCCGTGAACGTCCTGATCGTCGTCGAGTCCTGCTTCGGCAACACGGCCAAGGTCGCGGACGCCGTCGCCGCCGGCCTGCGTTCGCGCGGGGCCACGGTCACCGTGGTGGACGCCGCGTCGGCCCCCGTGCCGGTGGGCTTCGACCTCGTCTGCGTCGGCGCCCCCACCCACAACCTGGGGCTGCCCACCCCGAGGTCGAGGGCCGCCGCGGTCGAGCGCGGCGGGAGGGCGCCGGCGTCCGGGGTCGCCGAATGGCTGGACGCCCAGGGCAGCCTCGCGGGCGTCCGGGTGGCCGCGTTCGACACCGTGGTGCGCGGCGCGTTCTCGGGTTCCGCGGCGAAGCGGATCGTCCAGCGGCTGCGTCGGCTGCGTGCCGACGTGGCCGGGCGCGAGAGCTTCGTGGTTGCCGGCTCCCCGGCTGCCCTGGCCGACGGCGAACTCGCACGCGCACGCGCCTGGGGAGTCGCGCTGGCATCCTGAGGATAGAGATGGACGCCGACGGTGTTGGGTCCGCGACGGCCCGTTCGGGGCGTTCCGACGCCAGAGGGCCGTGGGCGTCCCTAGGATGGTTCGCGGTTCTGGCGATCGTCGCCGCCGTTCCGTTCTGGGTGCTGGGCGCCGTCGGCGGGACGATTCCAGGCGTCCCCTCGCGCCTGCCGTGGACCGCTCTGGCGGCGTGTGTGCCCGCGGTGGCGGCGTTCGTGCTGGCGAGGCATAAAGGCGGCCTCTCGGGGCTGCGCGCTCAGTTCCGCGTCCCCCGCCATGGGTGGGTCTGGTGGTTCGCCGCAGTCACGGCCTCCATGCTGCCGACCTACGCGGACGCCCTCGTCCACCACGGACCCTGGGCCCCGCCGGATCCGTCGCTCGTCGCCGGCCTCCTGGCGCTCTACCTGGTCGGCGCGCTGGGGGAGGAACTCGGCTGGACCGCCTTCGCCCTGCCCCGGTTGCTGCGGCTGACCGGGTCGGCGACGGCCTCCGCGCTGATCCTGGGCGCTTACTGGATGGTGTGGCACCTCGTGCCCTATCTCACCACCGGGAATCCGCCGGCGTGGGTCGCCGCCCAGTCGGGGCAGGCTCTGTTGAGCCGCTGCGTGTGGGTGGGACTCGTCGTCGGTCACGCCCGCGCCTCCGCGCCCCGGCTTGCAGGTGGGACCGACCTCGGACCCGAGTCGCCTACCGACATCGGCGCTCCGGTGCTCCCCGTGCTGTGCGCGCCGCTGGCGGTGCTCGCTCACGCGCTGTCGAACCTGGCATGGTCGACGTCACCGGGCGGCGGCCTCGACTATGACCCGGTGTTCGTGGACGCTGTTCTGCTTCCGCTGGCCGTCTCGTTCCTGTGGCTGGCGTCGCGACGCACTGCAGGATGGACGCCGTGAGTGAGCCCGTGCGCATCCCGGACGCCCTGGCCGCGGCGGGGGAGCGCGGCGAGCCCTGGGCGTCCTGGATCGACGGGCTGCCGCGGACGGTGTCCGAGGTGCTGGCCGAGTGGGAGCTGACGCTCGATCGCCTGCCCGGCGTGGGCTTCGCCTCCGGGGCGACGGCGCTGGTGCTGCCCGTGCGCGATTCTTCTGGGGTGGCGCTCGTGCTCAAGCTCACCCTCATCGAGGACGACAACGTCGGCGAGATCGAGGCGCTCAAGGCCTGGCGCGGCCTCGGGGCCGTGCGGCTGGAGCGCGCCGATCCGCACCGTGGCGCCCTGCTGCTCGAGCGGCTCGGACCGGGCGATCTGAACGCCGTCGACGCCCTTGACGCCTGCGAGATCGTCGGACGCCTCTACCGCCGGCTGCACCTGCCGGCGTCCCCGCGGCTGCCGAGGCTGGCCGGATTCGTGACCCGCTGGCTGGACGACCTCGCCGCCCTGGGACGCGACGTCCCGGCCCCGCCGCGGTTCGTGCAGCAGGCGCTCAGCGCGGGGCGGGCGCTGGCGTCCGATCGTGAGATGACAAGCGCGATCGTCCACGGTGATCTGCACTACGACAACGTCCTGGCCGGACGCCGCGAGCCCTGGCTGGCGATCGATCCGAAGGGGTTCGCGGGCGACCCGGCGTACGAACCGGCGCCGATGCTCTGGAACCGCTGGGACGAACTCGCCGCCACCGGCGACCTCGGCGGCGCCCTGCGCGACCGTTTCTACGCGCTCGTGGACGCCTCCGGGCTCGACGAGCTGCGCTGCCGCGACTGGGTCGTGGTGCGGTCGATGATCGGGGTGTCGTGGGAGGTCCTGGACGCCCGCGCCGCCGGCCGCGCGCTGAGTGCCGGCCAGCGCGAATGGATCACCCGCCTCGTGACCACCGCCAAGGCGATGCAGGCGGTGGGCCCGGGCTCCTGAGCGCCGGTTGGGCGGGCGGCGTCCGGTTGTGGCACCTTGGTCGGCATGTGGAAGCCACGCCTCGTCGCCCTGGACCTCGACGGCACCCTGGTGGCGCCGGACGGGAGCGTCCCGGTCGACGTCGCCGAGGCCGTGCAGGCGGCGAGCGCGGCGGGGGCGCACGTGGTCCTCGCCACCGGACGCGGCTGGCACGCCACCCGTTGGCTGCACGACCTGCTCGACCTGCCGGCGGGGCCGCACGTGTGCAGCAACGGCGCCGTCGTGGTCGAGTACCCGCCGCAGCGGATCATTGAGAAGACCACGTTCGACGCCCGCGAGATCGTCGAGCGGGTGGCCCGCGAGCATTCGCACTGCCTGCTCGGAACCGAGGTCGTCGGCGAGGGATACCTCGTCAGCCGGGCGTTTCCCGAGGGCGAGCTGGGCGGCGACGTCGAGGTCGTGCCGCTCGAACGGCTGTGGGCGCACGCGGCGACGCGTGTGATCGTCCGCGACCCCAACGGCTCGGACGCCGACTTCATCGATCTCGCCCATCATCTGGGGCTCACCGGAGTCACCTACTCGATCGGGTACACCGCCTGGCTCGACATCGCCCCTGAGGGCGTCACCAAGGCGACCGGCCTGGCCTACGTCGCCGACCGGCTCGGCGTCGACGCCGCCGACGTGCTCGCCATCGGCGACGGACGCAACGACATCGAGATGCTGTCGTGGGCTGGCCGCGGCGTCACGTTCTCCGACTCGCCGCCCGAGGTGCTGTCGGCCGCGGTCGACGTGACGGCTCCGTTCGCCGAGGGCGGCACGGCCGACGAGCTGCGCCTCTGGTTCTGAGCCGCACGCCCAGCGCCCACGGACGAACCCTCCCGCCACTTCGGCACTCCCAGCGCTAGCGTGAGGACGACACCGCACCAAGAGGACCACCGAACCCATGATCCAGCCCTTCCGCCACGCGCCCGAGTACGTCAGCCAGATGGCCGACGGGACGATCAAGCAGATCAACCCCTTCAGCGGCACGGAGGTCTGGACGGTCCCGGGCCGGGGCAACCGGCCGCTGGGCATCCGGCAGTTCGACCCGGTCCCGCTCGACCCGGCCGACCACGCCCGCCACTGCTCGTTCTGCTCCGAGCGCTACACAGATACCCCGCCCGAGAAGTCACGCCTGGTACTCCGGGACGACGGCCGCTGGGAGACGCTTCACCGCGTCAGCGCCACCGAGCTGTTCGACACCGTCGCCGAGTTCCGGCGCATCCCCAACCTGTTCGAGATCCTCTCCTTCGACTACTGGCACCAGAATTACGGCTACGTCGTCCCCGACTGGGCCGAGGCACGGAAGGCGGCCTACCTCGCCGACCCGGCCGGACTCGCCCACGTCCTCAAGGTCATTGAGAGCAAGCTGAGGGCGTCCGGGAAGAACCAGGCCGAGATCGACGCCATGACCGTCGATGCGAAGCTCGAGGCGGCGTCCGGCTTCTTCGGCGGCGGACACGACGTGATCGTCGCCCGTCGCCACTACGTCGACGGCGCGACCGACGACTCGCAGGCCGCGTCCTCGGGCACGCTGACCCCCGAAGAGCACTACCGGTTCATGGCGTTCACGATCGACGCGATCCGGGCGCTGTATGACGTCAACCGCTACGCGCGCTACGTGGCGGTCTTCCAGAACTGGCTGAAGCCGGCGGGGGCGTCCTTCGACCATCTGCACAAGCAGCTCGTCGCGATCGACGAGCGGGGCGTGCAGCACGAGAACGCGCTCGCCCGCCTGCGCGCGAACCCCAACGTCTTCAACGAGGACGCCGTCAACTACGCCTCCTACAAGAACCTCGTCATCGCCGAGAACGAGCACGCGATCATGTTCGCCGGCTTCGGACACCGCTACCCGACGGTCGAGGTCTACTCCAAGAGTGAGCGCTCCGACCCGTGGGAGCAGTCCGAGGACGAGGTCCGCGCCATGTCGAACCTCGTCCACGCCGCGCACGCCGCCACCGGACGCGACGTCCCGTGCAACGAGGAGTGGTACTACCGCCCCGCGGACGCCGACCTCTCCATGCCCTGGCGCGTCATGCTCAAGTGGCGCATCTCGACGCTGGCCGGGTTCGAGGGGGCGACGAAGATCTACCTGAACACGCTGTCGCCGTCGACCGTCCGCGACCGGGTCGTCAACCGCCTGTTCGCCCTCCGCTCCGAAGGACGCATCGCCGGCGACCTCCAGATCGCCTTCGAGGCCGCCTGCCGGCCGAACCCGCTGCGCTACAACAAGGTCGCCCGCTAGCCCGTCACGGACGCCCGGTCACGTTCTGCTGACAAGCCCGGACGCCGCCGCTCTCGTTCGCAGGACCAGTCCGGACGCCACCCCGCCGCGTCCGGCAAGAAGGGACGCCGCGCGGCCCCGCTAGGATCGGCGAGTTCCCTGCCCCTCAGGAGGGTGCGATGAGCAACCTGCCGGCGCCGCGACCGAGCATCTGGACGCAGTTCAGCGCCGACCCGCGCACGTCCAACTACACGCGCGCCTCGGACGCCGACCGCGACCTCGCCACCCGCGCCCTCGACGCCGCCTTCTCCGAGGGACGCCTCGACGCCGCCGAGCACTCCGAGCGCCTCAGCCGCGCCCTTGCCGCCCGCCAGTTGGGCGAGTTCGTCCCTCTGCTCTCGGACCTTCCCGACTGGACGCCGCCGGTGCCGGTCCCGCGCCGGTCGCCCCTGACCAACCCCGCCATCCTGGGCTGGCTCGGCCTCGCGGTGCTGTTCAACCTGATCTGGCTGTTCACCTGGCTGCCCATGGGACGCCCCTACTACTACTGGCCAATGTGGCCGATGCTCGGCACGGCGATCCCGATGATGATCGTCCTGATCGATTCCAGCCGGCGCGCCGCCGGGGGCCAGCCGTCTCCGCCCGCGATCCAGCCCGGCCCCTGGCCGCGCAACCCGTCCGAGGACGACCGCCGCTGACCCCAACCGGAGGTCTCGGCGACACCCAGGTCGGTGCTCGCGTTGTCGCGCGTCGGCGTCTCTCACTCAGGGTTCGGGTGCCGCTCCGGCGTGCGGACCCAGGCCGAGCCGACGGCGTCCCCTGCCTCGGCGGACCGCGAAACTGAACTGAATCGGACGCCCCCGCCCCGGCTCCGTCGTTGTCGGACCGGGCGACTAGGTTTGCTCGGGTGTCCGTGATCCATGCCGCCGACCTGCGCAAGCACTACGGCGATTTCGCCGCGGTCGACGGCATCTCGTTCGACGTCGCGCCCGGCGAGTCGTTCGGCCTGCTCGGCCCGAACGGCGCGGGCAAGTCGACCACGATGCGCATGATCGGGGGCACGCTGCTGCGCACGTCGGGCGTCCTGGAGGTGCTGGGTCTCGACCCCGAGACGCGCGGGCCCGAGGTGCGGGCGTCCCTGGGTGTCGTCCCGCAGTCGGACAACCTCGACGAAGAGCTCCGCGCCCGCGACAACCTCATCGTCTACGGGCGGTACTTCGGCCTGCCGCTCAGCTACCTGAGGCCGAAGGCCGACGAGCTGCTCGAGTTCGCCCAGCTCACCGACAAGGCGAACGCCAAGGTCAGCGCGCTGTCCGGCGGCATGAAGCGGCGCCTGACGATCGCCCGCGGGCTGGTCAACGAGCCGCGGGTGTTGCTGCTCGACGAGCCGACGACCGGTCTCGATCCGCAGGCGCGGCACATCCTGTGGGACCGGCTCTTCCGCCTCAAGGAGCAGGGCGTCACGCTCGTCGTGACCACGCATTTCATGGACGAGGCCGAGCAACTCTGCGACCGCCTCGTCGTCATGGACCACGGCTCGATCGTCGCCGAGGGCTCGCCGCAGGCGCTGATCCGGCAGTTCTCGAGCCGTGAGGTGGCCGAGGTGCGCTTCGGCTCCGACCGCAACGCGGCGATGGAGTCCGAGTTGCGCGGCCTCGCCGACCGCATCGAGGTGCTGCCCGATCGCATCCTGCTGTACGCCGACGACGGCGAAGCCGTGTTGGAGGAGCTGAAGCGCCGCCGCCTCGATCCGCTCACCTCGCTGGTCCGCCGTTCCTCCCTGGAGGATGTCTTCCTCCGCCTCACCGGCCGGAGCCTCGTTGACTAGCCCGATGATCGCTGAGCGCGGCGTCGACCACGCGGCGCTGGCGGCGTCCTCGCGCGTGCGTGGGGCGTGGCGGGTCGCGGAGCGGCGGTTCCGGGCCGAGGTGCCGTTCCTGCACACCTTCCTGTTGACCGCGTTCGGCAACCCGATCGCCTACCTGGCAGCGATGGGGATCGGGCTCGGGGCACTCGTCCAGCAGCAGGTGGCCGGGGTCTCGTACCTGACGTTCGTCGCGCCCGCCCTGCTCGTCTCGACCGTGTGCACCACCGGCGCCGGCTGGGGCACCTGGCCGATCATGAGCGGCTTCAAATGGGAGAAGTACTACCTGGCGGCGTCCGCGACGTCTGTGACGCCGGGCCAGATCGCCGACGGCGAGACGATCGCGGTGGCGGTCCGGCTGCTGCTCCAGGGCGCGACGTTCTGGCTGCTCGGGCTGCCGTTCGGGGCCTGGCAGAGTCCGTGGTCGGTGCTGACGATCCCGATCGGCACCCTGGCTGGGCTCGCGTTCTTCGGGCCGCTCATGGCCTACGCGGCCACGCTCGAAGACGAGGGCCTGCAGTTCAACCTCATCCAGCGGCTGGTGATCATGCCGATGTTCCTGTTCGCGGGCACCTTCTTCCCGCTGGAGGCGATGCCGGTCTACACCCGGTGGATCGGCTGGATCTCACCGATGTGGCACGGCACCCAGCTCGCGCGGGTGGCGTCCTTCGGCATGCCCTACCCGCCGCTCGCGGTCGCGGGTCACCTGGCCGTGCTGATCGCGTTCACGGTCGTCGGCCTGGCGCTGGCCCGGCGCAACTTCTTCCGGCGGGTGACGAAGTGAGCGCGCAGCACCTCGGCTCGCCGACCCCCGCGGTGACCCCGGCCCCGCCGGCCCCCATGGTGCCCACGCTGGAGCGGTTGCGGCGGCGTCCGCCCCGGGTCGCGGCGCTGTACGCCGGCAACGCGCGCGCGGTCATCGGACGCGGCTTCCGGGTGATCCGCAAGGCGAACTGGGGCGTGATCGCGACCGGCTTCTTCGAGCCGGTGTTCTACCTGCTCGCGATGGGCGTCGGCATGGGCACCCTGGTGGGCTCGGTTGCGGGGCCGGACGGGCGTCCGATCAGCTACGCGATGTACATCGCACCCGCGCTGCTCGCGACGTCGGCGATGAACGGCGCGATCTACGACTCGGTCAACAACGTGTTCTTCAAGCTCAAGTACGGACGCCTCTACGAAGGCATGCTCGCCACCGCGCTCGGCCCCATGGACGTCGCGCTCGGCGAGATCTTCATGGCCCTGTTCCGGGGGCTGCTGTACGCGATCGGCTTCCTCGCCGTGCTGGCGGTGATGGGCCTTGTCACGTCGTGGTGGGCGCTCGCGATGCTGCCCGTGGCGCTGCTGATCGCGCTGGGGTTCGCGTCCCTCGGCATGGCGGTGACGAGCTTCATGAAGGGCTTCCAGCAGCTCGACCTCGTGCCGTTCGTGCTGCTGCCGATGTTCCTGTTCTCGGCGACCCTCTACCCGATCACGGTGTACCCGGGCTGGATCCAGGCGCTCATCATGGCCCTGCCGCTGTGGCACGGCGTCGAACTCATGCGCCAGCTGTCGGTGGGCTACGTGGACGCCTCGTCCGGCGTCCACCTGGCCTACTTCGTCGCGATGAGCGCGATCGGCATCACGGTCGTGACATTCCGGCTGCGGCAGCTGTTCCTGCGCTGAGGATGAACGGCGTCACTGCTTGTGGGACCAGGATTGCCCGATCCGAAGAGGTGCAAAATCCCCTCTCAGGGTAACTGAGTGGCGCCGGGCTGGGGTGGGTCGTCAAATGACGTTCCGCACGACGGAACTGTCCCATTGAATGGGAGGGGTTGCTTCGTCATGCGATTCGGTCGGGCGTAGGCCTGAAGTAGCGCGGCAAGGTGGCCGCGTCGGACCCCCGAAGGAGTCGTCATGACATCGCCGCAAGTCGCAGGCGAAAAGAGCGTTGCATCCCCTGCCGCCACCCGCTATCGCATCGTCATCGCTGTCATCCTTTTCATCACGCTGATGGTGTCGTACCTCGACCGCACGAACGTGTCGATCCTGTCCGCCGATCCGAAGTTCCAGCAGGAGATGGGGGTCGTCGGCCAGGCGTCCCAGCTCGGCCTGCTGCTGACCGTCTTCCTGCTCGCGTACGGCGTGGGCAACATCATCACCGCGCCCCTGGGTAACCTCCTCGGCGCCCGGAAGGCGATGGCGCTGGCCATCGTCGTGTGGATGGTCTCCGTCATCCTCGGCGGCATGGCCGGCAGCTTCCTGCTGATTCTCGCCACGCGCGTCGTCCTGGGCCTCGGCGAGGGCCTGCACTGGCCCATGCAGAGCCTGTTCGTGACGAACTGGTTCCCGCTGCGCGAGCGCGGCAAGGCCAACTCGGCCTGGCTGGTCGGCCTCATGGTCGGCCCGATGCTGGGCAACCCGCTCATCACCTGGATCATCGGCGGCCAGGGCTGGCGGGCCAGCTTCTGGTGGCTGGCCGCGTTCAGCCTGATCCCGTTGAGCCTGGTGTGGTTCTTCACGCGGGACACCCCTGAGGAGAGCCCCCACGCGAACGAGGCCGAGGTCCGCTACATCCGGGACAACTCCGGCACCAAGACGACCCAGATCGAGGGCGAGCACGCCGGCGGCCGCTGGCACTTCCTCACCGACTGGCGCTACTGGCTGATCGTCCTCGCGTTCACCGCGTCGGCGTCTATGTTCTGGGGGACCGTCGCCTGGCTGCCCAGCTACCTCAAGGTGGCACGCGGGTTCACGTGGGCGCAGATGGGTCTGCTGTCCTCACTGCCGTACCTGCTCGGCGCGATCACCGTGCTGGTGTTCGGCGCGATCGCCGACCGCTACGCCAAGAAGGGCATCTTCCCGACCATCGCCCTGACGGGTGCGGCGGTCAGCATCTTCTCGGCGGCGAACGTCTCCGACAACATGTCCAGCGCGCTGCTCATGTCGCTGGCGCTCGCGTTCATCGGCGTCGGCCTGTCGTGCTACTGGACCATGATGCAGGGCCTCGTCCAGCGGTCCTCGGTCGGGCAGGCGGCGGGCGTGATGAACGGCGTCTCGCAGTTCGCCTCGGCGTTCATTCCGACCATCATGGGCGCGATCGTGGGTACCGCGACCGCGGCCGGCAACTGGTACGGCGCCCTCGTCACCCTCGCGGGTGTCGGTCTGGTGGGCGCGATCCTGATGCTCATCCTCACCGTCAAGCGCGTGTAGCTCCGCGGCAGGAGTGGCGGCGTCCGGTCAGAACGTGAGGACGATCTTCCCGACGTTCTCCCCGGACGCCAGCCACTCGTGGGCACCCCGGACGTCCTCGACGGGGAAGCGGGTCTCGCCCGCCAGCCGGATGCGTCCGGAGCTGATGAGCGGCCAGGCGACGTCGAGCGTCCGGGCGCAGATCGCCGCTTTCTCGGACGCCGGACGGAACCTCAGCGACGTGGCCGTCACGGTGCCCCGCTTGTTGAGCAGCAGGCCCAGGTTGAGCTCGCCCTTCACGCCGCCCTGCAGGCCGATGGTGACCTGGCGTCCGCCGATGGCCAAGGACTTCACGTTGGCGTCCAGGTACTTGGCGCCCATGATGTCGAGGATGACGTCGGCGCCATGTCCCTCGGTGGCCTCGCGGAGCTGGCCGACCCAGTCCTCGTGGTAGTCGAGGGCGATGTCGGCGCCGAGTTCGGTGCAGATATTGAGCTTCTCCGCGGTGCCCGCGGTGGTGGCGACCGTGCAGCCGAGCGCCTTGGCGTACTGGATCGCGAAGCTGCCGATGCCGCCCGCGCCGCCGTGCACGAGCAGGGTCTCGCCCTCGGCGAGGTGGACGTGGTCCATGTTCGACACGACCGTCGCCGACACCTCGATGAGCCCGGCCGCGGTGATCAGGTCGACGCCCTCGGGCGGCGGAACGACCTGTCCGGCGTCCACGGCCACGAACTCGGCGTACCCGCCGCCGGCCAGCAGCGCTACGCACGGGTCGCCGAGGGTCCAATCCTGGACGCCGTCGCCCACCTCGGCCACGTGCCCCGAGACCTCGAGCCCGATGATCTCGGACTCACCCCGGGGCGGCGGATAGTGCCCCTGGCGTTGCAGGAGGTCGGCGCGGTTGACACCGGCCGCGACGGTCTCGATGAGCAGCTGACCGGGCTTCAGAGTGGGCCGCTCGATGTCGGAGACGGTCAGGACCTCCGGGCCGCCGGCCCCGGTGCAGGTGATCGCGCGCATGCGGTCAGCCTGCCACGGCGTCCCGTAGGATGGGTCCTCGGACTGGCGAGATCGCATAGTGGACTAGTGCAGCCGCCTTGAAAGCGGCCGAGCGGAGACGCTCCGTGGGTTCGAATCCCACTCTCGCCGCGTGGCTACAACGACATTCCAGATCAGGGGCCGTGCCAAGGTACGCAGCCTGGCCATCGCGGCGGGCGTGTCGGAGGTGGGCATCGTCCTGATGGGGCTGGTGGCGCTGCTGCAGCTGGACAGCGTCTGGTTGACCGTCGGCCTGGTGCTGGCCGGCGTGGGCATCGGGATGGTCCTGGTGACGCAGGACACGGCGCGCAAGTCCAGCGTCATGGCGCGGCTCGACGAGAAGGGCTTCGCGCTCGTCAGCAGCCGGACGCGGTTCGGCCTGGCCTGGACCGACGTCAAGAGAGTGTCGATGGTGGGTCGCGAACTGATCATCCGCGACAACAAGGGCCAGGACGCCAAAGTCATCGCGCCCCCCGGCTCGAAGCCCGAGGAGCTGGACAACCTCGCCGCCGCCATGGCCGAGCACCTGGACCAGAGCCGCGGCTACCGCGGCGGACGCAAGGGCTGACAGGCCGTCGACGGTGGGGCGGTAGCGGGACGCCGTCGCTCACGTCGCGCCCTCGTGGGACCTCATTGCCACGCCGTCGGGTGGGTGTGGCCGCGCTTTTGCCGCGGTCGTCGCGCACCTTGTAGTCTGTTCGGGCGCGAGGAGGCGTCGCCTAGTCAGGTCTATGGCGCCCGCCTGCTAAGCGGGTTTGGGGGTTGACCCCATCGCGGGTTCAAATCCCGCCGCCTCCGCCACGACGCCCCGGGATCCCCCGGGGCGTTCGTCTTGTCAGGGTGTCGGGCAAGGCCTGGAGATCGTCGCCGTGCGCCTGCCGCTGACCTCCCGGGCTGCTGTGGACGCCAAGGGGCACATCGACATCAGTTCGCCGACACGCCGTTCCCTGGGCGAGAGCACCACACCTGGCGCAGGAATTTCCGCGCTAGCCGGTGAGGCGATCACCGGCCAGAGGATCCTGCTGCTGCGTGCCGACCCGACTCTGAGCGCGGCCGTGATCGCCGAACGACTCGGCAAGGCCTCCCGCACTATCGAGCGGCACCTGGCCGATCTCCAGGCGGCCGGGCGGGTTCGTCGTGAGGGACCGGCGAAGGCCGGCCGATGGGTGGTCTTCGACCGATGAGCGCGCCGCTAGGACGTACCGCGACGCGGTCATCTCGTTCAGTGCCGAAGCCGTAGTGGCCGAGCATCTCGCGGTGCCAGCAGCGAGCCTGGGTAACAGTCGGAGTCCGATCTGGAGCAGTGCCCATCAAACTGCGGGTGAGGCCCGTTTCGTGCCGTTACGCTGTCTGCGCACCCCGGCCGGGAGTGCGCAGCAGCACTCGAACATGAGGGGGACCCGTCCAAGTCCGATTCGCCTTCGCAGTGGCCAATGGCCCAGGGCAACGCACCATACCAACCGGCCACGGTGGTTCTTCCCTCGCTGGTGCCGACGGTTCTGATCACGCTCTTCTTCGGCATCTTCGGGCTGATTCCTGCCGCGATGGGGGCCAGCAAGGCGCAGGCCGCCGGGATGGACGGCTCCCGCTACTGGAAGGCCTTCGGACTCGTTCTCGTCATTGAGGTCATCATCGGGATCCTGCTCTGGGTGCTTGTGGGCAGCGTGCTGATGATGGCTCGCTGAGGATCCGCCGCACGGCTCGGAACATCGACGAGGGGCCCCGGTTCCCCGGGGCCCCTCGCGTGTCTGTACCGCCGGACTCGCGCCGACGGCGTCCGGACTATGCCTGAGCGATGCGCTCGCGCAGAGCGGCGAGCTGGTTGGTCAGCTCCTCGGGCAGGCGGTCGCCGAACTTGGCGTAGTACTCCTCGGTGAGGTGGGCCTCAGCCGCCCACGCCTTCTGAGTGGTCCCAGCCAGGAGCGCGGCGTTGCGTCGTGAGGCCGGGGTGGTGGCGGACCCGCGCAGGGAACCTTCGGTTGAGTATCGTAATACTGGATACTAATATCGGTTATATGAGAACCGCGCCGCCCCTGTTGGCGCCGATCTTCCGATCGGAAGGCCAGGCACGGCTGCTGTCCGTGGCGCTGCTGGATGGTGAGTACAGTCTCCGCGAACTGGCGGATCGGGCCGGCGTCGCCTACGCCACGGCGCATCGGGAGGTGGGCCGATTGCTGGAGGCGGGGATTCTGGCCGAGCGGGTGATCGGCCGGGCCCGGCTGATCCGGGGGAACGAGGCGAGTCCGCTGGTGCCGCCGTTGGCCGAGATCCTGACGATCGCGGCAGGGCCGGTGGCCCTGCTCCGAGAGGAACTTGCCGGCATCGAAGGCATCGAATCCGCGTTCGTGTACGGGTCGTTCGCGGCCCGCAGTTTGCGGGCGCCGGGAGCGGCTCCGCAGGACATCGACCTGATGGTCGTGGGCGTGCCGGACCCTGACGCGGTGTACGACGCCTGTGCCAGGGTGGAAGAAGCGGTCAAGCGTCCTGTGAACCCGACCATTCTGACCAGGGCCGAGGCGTCGGCGGTGTCAGGGTTCCTCGATAGTGTGCGTGCCAATCCGGTTGTCGAGGTGCTGGGAGAGCTGCCGTGGCGTTGATCGCGTTGAGCCGGGTGCAGCTGGCCACCGTCGTGACGCTCACACAGGCCGGCCGCCTTGACCTGGTGCCTGCCGATCTGGGCCGAGCGACCGACTTCCTGAAGCGCGCCGAGGAGCGGCTCGGCCAGCTTGAGTTGTTGACGAGCACGGCGGTGAAGTACGGGGTCGCCTATGACGCGGCGCACGACACCGGGGAGGCGCTGCTGGCGGCGTACGGTTTCCGGACGGCCAGTGGCTCGGGGCAGCATGAGGCACTGGGGCGCTTCTTGCGGGCGGTGCTGGACACCCCGCCCGGTGACAGGGCCGCCCAGCAGTTCGACCGGCTGCGCCGGGCACGCAACCAGAGTCACTACGAGGCCAGACCGGTCGGTGCCGCCGACGCGACCAAGGCCGAGAAGGCGGCCCGTGAGTTGTACGCGGCCGCGGTTGCGCGAGGTATCCCGACGTGAGCGAGGTGCCGGCCGTGCGCCACGACTTGGCTCATCGAGAGCATCGAGTACATGTTCGGCGTTGTCACCGAGTCACTGACGGCCTACGAGGCCCGAGCGCGCTCCGAAGTCGGCGATGTCGGAGCAAATGTCGG